>JAHEHC010000039.1 GCA_024644805.1 Flavobacterium sp.
CTGAAGGAATTGATCCATTATTTTGTTGAACATCGTCATGAGGTGGTTGTCAGAAGAACAGAATACCTCCTGAGAAAGGCTGAAGAAAGGGCTCATATTCTTGAAGGACTTATTATCGCTTCCGACAATATCGATGAGGTTATCAAATTGATTCGGGCCTCTTCCAATGCCGATGAAGCCAGAGAGAAATTGATCAAGGCCTTTAAACTGTCTGAGATACAAGCTAAGGCCATAGTTGAAATGAGATTGCGTCAGCTTACCGGCCTGGAACAAGACAAATTAAGAAGTGAATACGAGGAGTTGATGAATACCATTGATGATTATAAGGATATTCTTGATAAAATAGATCGCAGAATGGAGATTATCAAGGAGGAATTAATGGAAATCAAAGACAAGTATGGTGATGAGAGACGGTCAACCATTGAATACGCAGGTGGGGATGTAAGTATAACCGATCTGATACCTGATGAGAAAGTGGTGATCACCATTTCTCATGCTGGATACATCAAGCGTACCTCTTTAACGGAATATAAGAATCAAAATAGAGGGGGTGTAGGTAAAAAAGCCTCATCAACCAGGAATGAAGACTTCCTGGAGCATATGTTCGTTGGTACCAATCACCAATACATGCTGTTCTTTACCCAAAAAGGGAAATGTTTCTGGATGAGAGTCTTTGAGATACCAGAGGGAAGCAGAACTTCTAAAGGGCGTGCTATTCAGAATTTGATCAATATTGAACAAGATGATAAGGTGAAAGCCTTTATCTGCACTCAGGATCTTAAAGATGAAGAGTATATTAACAGCAATTATGTGATCATGGCCACCAAAAAAGGCCAGGTAAAGAAAACTCCTTTAGAGCAATATTCAAGGCCGAGAACCAATGGTATCAATGCAATCACCATCAGGGAAGATGATGAGTTGTTGGAAGCCAAGTTAACTACTGGAGACAGTCATGTGATGCTCGCGGTCAGGTCGGGTAAGGCCATCCGTTTTGAAGAGGAGAAAACCAGACCGATGGGAAGGAATGCTTCAGGAGTAAGAGGTATTAAACTGAATGATGACAAAGATGAGGTCGTCGGAATGATTACGATTGATAATTCGGAATCCGATGTTCTGGTAGTTTCCGAAAATGGATATGGAAAACGATCCAGTTTGGAGGATTACAGGATCACCAACAGGGGAGGAAAAGGAGTAAAAACCATTAGTATTACCGAAAAAACCGGTAAATTAGTAGCCATAAAGAATGTTAACGATAGCAACGATTTGATGATCATCAATAAATCTGGAATTGCTATACGGATGGCTGTTATCGATCTGCGGGTCATGGGAAGAGCGACACAAGGTGTTCGACTTATTAAAATGAGAGATGATGATGCCATTGCTGCAGTTGCAAAGATAAAACACGATGAAGATGATGTAAATGATGATGTGAATGGCACAGATGTTGATATTTCTGAAAACAGCGATAATTAAATAAGGATCAAAAAAACACATGATGAAAAAGACACTTTTATTGATGGGGTTGCTTATTATTTCTGTAGTGACCTTTGGACAAAAAAAGGAAATCAAAAAAGCTGAAAAAGCAATTGAATCAGGGGATTTCACAGAGGCATTCTCTTATATAAACCAAGCTGAAGGAATGATATCAAGTGCTGAATCGAGTATTAAAGCACATTTTTATTTGGTAAAAGGACAGGCATATCTGGCTGATTCGAACAACGATTTAGCAAAGATGAAATCTGCTGGAGATGCATTTCAAAAATCTTTGGATATAGAATCCAATGGAAAGTATTCCGAGGAGGTCAAAATTCAAATTCAGAATCTAAGAGCTGCACTGATCAATAGTGCAATTGAAGATCAAAAAGTAAAGAATTATAAGCTGGCTTCTCAAAAATTGTTTCAGAGTTATTCGATTAGTAAGTCAGACACATCGGACCTTTATTTTGCGGCCGGATCGGCAGTATCTGATAATGATTATGACACCGCTTTGGTATATTATAAGGAGCTAATGGATCTGGGTTATACCGGTATAGAGAAACAATTCTATGCGACTGATGCTGAGACAGGAGATGAAACCTTGTTCAACACCCAGAATGAAAGAGACCTCATGGTAAAAAGTAAGTCATTTACCAATCCAGTGGATAAAATATCTGAATCAAGACAAAGCGAAATATTAAGGAATATGACCTTGATCTATCTCAATCAAGGTAATACTGAAGCTGCCTCAGAGATTATCAAACAGGCACGTGAAAAGAATCCAGACGATATTTCACTGATTCGGGCAGAATCGGAAATGGCCTATAAGGTTGGCGATATGGATCGTTACAATAGACTTATGGAAGAGATAGTTGCAGCAGATCCAGATAATCCTGAAGTATATTATAACCTGGGGGTTGGAAGTAATAAGATGGGGGATAAGGAAAAGGCCATAGAGTACTACAAAAAAGCACTTGAATTGGATCCCAACTATGCGGAAGCATTGATCAATACGGCATCTTTAATTCTTGAGGAAGAAGGAGCGATCATCGAGGAAATGAATAGTTTAGGAACAACGACAGCCGACTATAATCGGTATGATGAACTGAAAGAAGTAAAGAATGATCTATACCTAAATGCCATCCCTTATCTTGAAAAAGCAACTGAAGTTCGTCCTGATAATATTGAATTGGTTAGAACGCTGATGAATATCTATAGTCAGTTAGGTGAAGATGCCAAGTACAAAGTATTGAAAGCTCGATTTGATGAGATGGGTGGAGGAGAATAGAAATGAATTATAAAAGTTACGATAAGAAGCCTCATTGATTGAGGCTTTTTTTATATGATCCTTTTGATCACTCTTAATTTGTGCGTGTGTTTTTTGACCTGATAATTGAAAATGCCGGTCTGATCCAATCGGTCTATACGAACCTGTCCATGAGCATGGATGATATGATGATCTTCCATGATGATACCAACATGTATGATGTTACCCTCTTCATCATCAAAAAAGGCCAGATCACCCGGTTCACTCTCATCGATAAAACTCAACGATTCACCTTGTGTGGCCTGCTGACTGGAATCTCTTAATAAGGTATGGCCGTTGATCTTGTAGACCATTTGTGTAAATCCACTACAATCCAACCCGAATGGTGTTTTTCCTCCCCAAAGATAGGGGCAGTTCAAAAACAATATAGCAGTATCGATGATGTGCTTTTTTGTCTGTTTCTCCGAAATGAAGTTGCCATCAAAATCATGTCCCAAAACTTTTGCAGCATGGATATGACTACCCATACAAATTGACAATAGGCTTTTTTCGGGGGTTGTGATATAATCGACAAGATCTGAAGAATATTGAACGTTACAAGAATTGAGCTCTTTATTCACTTCCTTGGTTATTTTTAGATACTGCTTATTGTCTATCCAACCTTCATACCCATCAAATGAGAGTCGGATCCGACTCCATTTCTTGCGAGCATCCAACACTTTGAAATGTTCTCCATAAACAACCTGAGATACCATCTCACTGGTGTCTGAGGCTTCAGCACGCAGTGGCACAACACTTAAATTACAAACACCATATTGCATCAATAACCCAATTGTTTAATAATATTGGAAAGATAAAAAGTTTTGTGAAATAGGAAGGTCAAAATTTCAGTTAGTTTCTTTCAATGACCATGGCAGAAGCTCCACCACCACCATTACAAATACCTGCTGCACCAATTTTTGCATTGTTCTGCTTCAGTACATTGATCAGGGTGATCAATATTCTTACACCACTACATCCCAATGGGTGTCCCAATGAAACAGCGCCTCCGTTGACATTCACATTTGAATCGTTGAGGCCTAATAATTTCATATTGGCCAGTCCAACAACGGCAAATGCTTCGTTCAGTTCGAAATAATCAACATCATCTAAGGTTAAATTAGCTTTCGCCAGGGCTTTTGGAAGTGCTTTAGCCGGAGCAGTGGTGAACCACTTTGGCTCTTGGGCCGCATCAGCATAACTTCTGATCGTAGCTAAAGGTTCCAAATTCAATTCTTTGGCTTTTTCGGCACTCATTAAGATCATGGCTCCGGCTCCATCGTTTATCGTTGATGCATTTGCAGCTGTCACTGTTCCTTCTTTGGTAAATACCGCTCGCAAACTTGGGATCTTCTCCATTTTCACATTCTTGTATTCTTCATCTTGATCGAATAGTATGGGTTCACCGCGTCTTTGTGGTATCAATACCGGTACTACCTCGTCACTAAATTTACCATCTGCCCAGGCTTTAGCCGACCTGTTATATGATTGTATGGCATAGTTATCCTGATCCTCTCTGCTGAAATTATGCTCTGAAGCACACAGATCGGCACACACTCCCATCGCATTCTGATCATAGGCATCGACCAACCCATCACGCTGCATACCATCCTCCATCATTTTGGGACCAAATTTCTGTCCGTTCCTCAGATGGGCATAATGAGGAATATTGCTCATACTCTCCATACCTCCAGCAATAACAATATCGACATCGCCCGCAGCGATAGCCTGACTTCCCATCATGACCGCTTTCATGCCAGAAGCACAAACCTTGTTGATCGTCGTACATGGAACGGAATCGGGTATTCCAGCTCCAATTGCAGCTTGTCGCGCAGGAGCCTGTCCCGCTCCAGCCTGAATCACCTGACCCATATACACTTCATTGACCAGTGAAGGGTCAAGCCCAATTCTATCCATTGCACCCTTGATGGCAATAGATCCCAAAGAGGTTGCTGGTATCGATGATAAACTTCCTAAAAAACTTCCAATAGGCGTTCTAACGGCTGCTACAATTACGACTTTTTTATTCATGATTATATTTTATTGTGTTTCACAAATTTAAGCATTTCTAATAAGATTATCAATGTAATTAAAACTGGCTTTGGGATAAATTGGTCTATATTTATATCTTTATTTGATATTTATTCTCTATGAAGAATTTTTTCTCCTTGTTTACTAAGAACAGATCGATTCTATTTAAAATTTTCTTATTTATAATTACCACTGTTCTAATCATTTACCTTTTACCTAAGGGAGGTCAATTCAAGTATAATTTTCAAAAGGGTAAATTATGGCAGTATGAGAATCTGTACGCACCATTCAGTTTTTCCATAAAAAAATCTCAGGAAGCCATCGAATTGGAAATGGAGGAAATCAGAAATAATTCTATTCCTTATTTCGATTATGACTTGGCGATCTATGAACAGGTGAGGATCCAGTTTGAGGATATGGTTAACACGACCTATTCAGAAAATATGTTTAAGGATTCAAAAACGAAAGTTGTTGAAACTGGAAAACTGGTACTTGATAAATTATATCAGCAGGGAGTATTGGATGAATTCCATTCTTATTCCGATAAGCGAATCGTTTATCTGAAGAATGGTAATGAGATCGAAGAGGCTTATTTCGAACAGTTTATCCAATCAGACCGGATAGATACCATACTTATTTCAGAAACCTCCAAAGTGAGATTCTATGACGCTGAAAGCTTTCTCAATGAGACTCTCTCAAGCATCATTGTTCCCAATGTCAGCCTGAACATAAAATTAACTGAATCTGAGATCGAATCCAAGATCACAGCTATTAACCCCAATAGAGGGGTTATTGAAAAAGGGGGTAGGATCATTGCAAAAGGGGAGGTCGTGGAAGGTATTAAATTCCAGATGCTGAAATCCTTGAAGGAAGAGTATCAGTCACAATTGTGGAGTCAGTCCAATTACACCTGGATCATAGTGGGGTATTCGGTCCTGATCTTACTGGTCTTCCTCATGCTATTCTTATTCCTTAAAAAGTACAGGGCGGAGATCTACGAGAACAATACCAAGCTGACATTCATTTTTTTCAATATCCTTCTGATGATATTTATAACCACTTTGGTGATCGATTATGATGCTGAATTGGTCTATATCACTCCCTTATGTATTCTTCCATTGGTTCTCAAGACCTTCTTTGATGCACGTCTTGGTCTGTTTGTCCATGTACTTACACTATTATTGCTTGGATTTGTCGTACCGAACAGTTTTGAATTTGTGTTCCTACAGATCATTGCGGGGATAGTTACCATCCTGACCATTTCTGAGCTGTATAAGAGAGCCAATTTATTTATTTCAGTAGGACAGATCACCTTGGTCTATATCATAGGATACTTCGCCTTCTTTATTATTCAGGAGGGGAATATTGAATTGATAGAATGGCGGTATTTCGCCTATTTCATTCTTTGTGGATTGGTCACCTTATTCGCCTTCCCATTGATCTATATATACGAGAAGATATTTGGTTTGGTTTCAGATGTTTCACTGTTGGAATTAAGTGATACCAATTCAGCTCTGCTAAAGGAACTTGAGAATAAAGCTCCGGGAACATTCCACCATTCGTTGAATGTTGCAAACCTGTCTGAGGCTGCGGCTAATGAGATCGGAGCAAATTCGATGTTGGTAAGGGTAGGAGCCCTATATCATGACATTGGAAAAATGGTCAACCCAACCTATTTCACAGAGAACCAGGTGAATTCCATCAACTCCCATGATGAACTGGAACCCAAGGAAAGTGCGAGCATTATCATCGATCATGTTATAAAAGGGATAGAGATCGCCAGAAAGAATAATTTACCGGATCGAATTATTGATTTTATCAGGACCCACCATGGAACCAATCTGGTCTATTATTTCTATAAGAAAGAAGTCGAGAACCAAGGGGTGGCCAATAAGGAAGACTTCACTTATCCGGGTCCCATTCCATTTTCAAAGGAAACCGCAATTCTTATGATGGCCGATAGTGTGGAAGCAGCCAGTAAAAGTTTGAAGAACCCCACATCCACTAAGATCGACAGTTTTGTGGAGAACATCATTAATGTACAAATGGATAACGGTCAATTCTTAAATGCAAACATCACATTCAAGGAGATACAGACCATAAAGAAGGTCCTTAAGAAAAAACTGAACAATATCTATCATCTGCGTGTCGAATACCCAGAATAATAGCTTAGCCTATTATTCGTTCCTCTCGCAACAAATTATCCAGCATATCAGCTGTATTATAACATTGACTTACCCTGGATACCTCGTTGCAATACTTCGAGTCGATCTCGGAAGAAGCACAATCAAATGTAGATAGATCAATTCTATCGAACTTAGTATTGATCTTCTTACATTGTTCATAGAGCTCATTGATGGTCTTGTATGAACTGGTATCAACATTGTTCTTTAAGAGATAGCCTCTCAAGTAATTATCGATAGCAAATTGTGCATTCTTACATACAGAGAAGGATACCACATCTTCTTCAGGACGATACAGTTCGTTATTCGCATCCTTAAGTTTATCTACGGCATTTTGCAAGTACTCGTTGGCCTTTTCTTTCATAGTCCTAACATTTTATCTTTAAATATATTCAAAAAGATTTAATTGTATTACATATTTCTGTAAAGTTCCAGTCGCTCCCATTTAGTGTCCACTTCTTCCTGGGCACGTTTTAATAATTCTTCTCCCAATTCTTTATTCTCCTTGACCACTCTTGTGAAACGGGTTTCATTATACATGAATTCTTCCAATGGTAGTGAAGGTGGTTTTGAATCGAGTTTGAATTTCTTTCCTTTGGGTTTTGAAGGATCAAATCTGAAAAGAGGCCAATACCCGGTCTCAATTGCTTTAACTTGTTGAGTGGCTCCATCCTTAAGATCATATCCATGTTCTCCACAATGAGAATAGGCCACGATCAAAGAAGGACCAGGATAGGCTGCTGCCTCTTCGATCGCTTTCAACGTTTGAAGATCCTTAGCTCCCATAGCTACTTGTGCCACATAAACATTCTCGTATGAAATGGCTTGCAATGCTAAGCTTTTCTTACTGGTTCTTTTACCGGAAACAGAGAATTTTGCACTGGCGCCCAATGGGGTTGCCTTTGAGGTTTGTCCTCCTGTATTGGAATAGACCTCAGTATCCAGCACCATGATATTGATATCCTCACCAGAGGCCAATACGTGGTCTACACCTCCGTATCCAATATCATAGGCCCAACCGTCACCACCCAGTATCCATACAGCCTTTTTACGCAGATAATCGATCATATGATTCAATTTCACTGCATCCTCATTATTATCCAAATAAGAGAGAGTCTTTTTGAGTGTTTTTATATCCTCCAGCTTTTTCGCCTTTTGAGCCTCAGTTTCTTCCGGATTGTTTATGATGGAATCAACGATCTCACTTCCAACAAATAGCTCAAGGGATTGCAATAGACTTACTGCAATTTCTTGCTTTTTGGTCAGTGCAAGATTCATCCCAAGGCCAAATTCAGCATTGTCCTCAAATAATGAATTTGCCCATGCCGGACCTCTGCCATCTTTATTTTTCTTGTACGGAGTGGTAGGTAAGTTACCACCATAGATAGATGAACATCCCGTAGCATTGGCAATCAGAATACGATCTCCATAAAGTTGGGTCAGCATCTTGATATAAGGAGTCTCTCCACAACCGGAACAAGCTCCTGAGAATTCGAACAGCGGCTCTAAGAATTGAGATCCTTTGATATTGGTGATCTGTAATGTAGATCGATCGTAGTCTGGCAGATCGATAAAGTAGTCCCAGTTCTTGTTCTCAACAGTATCGAAATCGATCTTTCTTCTCATATTGATGGATTTGAAATCCTCGATCTCTTTACTGATCGCTGGACAAACAGCAACACAAAGATCACATCCGGTACAGTCTTCCGGGGAGACCTGTAAGACATAGGATTCATCATCTTTAGAGAAAGGTCGTCCTTTAGCTGGAACATATTTCAACGATTCGGGAGCATCCTTTAATAGATCATTGGATACTACCTTGGCGCGAATGGCAGCATGCGGACAAATGGCCACACATTTATTACATTGGGTACAGATATTCTCATCATCCCAGATCGGAATGAAATCGGCAATACCACGTTTCTCGAATTGAGTTGTACCTGTTGGGAAAGTACCATCAACAGGAAAAGCACTAACCGGTAATTCATCTCCTTTACCAGCCAAGATCTTGCCAAGCACTTCTTTGACAAATGGATCGGCATCTCCGGTCATCATAGGTTTAAGATCGGTGTTATTCGTGATCTTCTTAGGATAATTCACTTCCTCTAAATGGGCCAACGACATATCAACCGCATTGAAATTCATCTTTACGATCTTTTCCCCTTTATGGGAATAGGATTTCACAATGGCATCCTTGATCTTCTGAATAGCCTCTTCTTTGGGTAAGATTCCTGAAATGGCAAAGAAACAGGTTTGCAATACCGTATTGGTTCGTTTACCCAAATTGGCTTCTATGGCAACTTTTGTAGCATCGATCACATAGAATTTCAATTCGTTCTCAATAATGATCTCCTGCATTTCACGTGGGAGTTTTTCCCATATAGCCTCTTTTGAATAGGGTGAATTCAATAAGAAGGTACCTCCCTTTTTAATATTTTTTAATAAATGGTATTTCTCAATAAAATTGTATTGATGACATGCTATAAAGTCCGCTCTATTAATCAGGTAGGTTGAATAAATAGGTTCCGGACCAAATCTGAGATGGGAAACAGTTTGCGCTCCCGCTTTCTTTGAATCATAAACAAAGTATCCCTGAACAAAATTATCGGTGGTCTCACCAATGATCTTGATCGAGTTCTTATTAGCACCTACAGTTCCATCAGATCCCAATCCGTAGAACATACAATTGATGGTCGACTTCTTGGTCTTGAAGGTAGGGTTATAGGACAAACTGGTAAAGCTCACATCATCATTGATACCAATGGTAAAATGATTCTTTGGAGTTTCTTTCAGCAATTCGTCATAGATCCCTTTGACCATGGCTGGATTGAATTCTTTGGAAGAGAGTCCATATCTACCACCAATTATTGACGGATTCTCTCTATCGCTTTCAGCAAAGGCCACTATCGTATCCAGGTAGAGAGGTTCTCCGGAACTTCCGGGTTCTTTTGTACGGTCTAAAACGGCAATATTTTTAACTGATTTCGGTATACTGTCTATGAAGTGACTCATGGAGAATGGGCGATATAAACGAACAAATAAAGCACCAACTTTTTCGTCCTGTTCGACCAAAGTTTCTACAGTTTCTCTAACTGCACCTTCTCCGGATCCCATAATAATGATCAGGCGTTCAGCTTCTGGATGACCTATATAATCAAATAGCTTATAGTTTCTTCCGGTATGTTTTGCAAAATTGTCCATCACTTCCTGAACAATGAAAGGAACTTGTTTGTAATACCTGTTTATCGCCTCTCTGGACTGGAAGAACACATCTGGATTCTGTGAAGTACCTCTGATCACGGGATTATCTGGATCGAGGGATCTGTTCTTATGTTCCATGATCTTTTCTTCAGGCATCATGGTCTTAATGATCTCATCGGGAATCGAATCGATCTTTGATATCTCATGTGAGGTCCTGAATCCGTCGAATATATTAAGGAATGGTATTCTTGAGTGGAGTGATGATACCTGCGAGATCAAAGCAAAATCCATAGATTCTTGTACCGAACCCCCAAATAACATGGAGAATCCGGTCTGTCTGGTTGCCATGACATCGGAATGATCACCAAAGATGGAAAGGGCATGGGTAGCTACTGTTCTTGCTGCCACATGAATTACAGTGGGCAATAATTCCCCGGCGATCTTATACATATTTGGGATCATCAATAGGAGTCCTTGCGATGCGGTGAACGTGGTCGTTAAGGCACCCGCTTGTAATGATCCATGAACTGCTCCAGAAGCTCCTCCTTCACTTTGCATTTCAACAATTCTGGGAATATTATTCCATATATTGGTTTCTCCATCGGAGCTAAAAACATCAACATGTTCCCCCATGGGTGAGGCTGGGGTAATCGGATATATGGCACAAACTTCATTGGTCTTATGGGCTATACGGGCAACTGCTTCATTGGCGTCGCAGATCAGCTTTGGAAATTTACTATTCATGGTATTGTTTTTTTATAAATAATATTCACCAAAATTAGAGGTAACCTTATTAATAGACTATGACATATGTCAGTTCGGAACAGAATGTAATCGATAGTATGGTGGAATAAAAAAATCCACAAATACAATTGTACTTGTGGATTTCAGATCTTTTAAATAAATTATCAATTAATCATCATGCATCCAAGATTTCTTGGCAAGAAGTTGTTCTTCTGTCTCTACATGATTATCATCAGGGACGCAACAATCTACCGGACATACAGAAGCACATTGTGGTTCGTCATGGAACCCCTTACATTCTGTACACTTATCAGGAACAATGAAATAGAATTCATCGGAAATTGGTTCATTCTCAGCATCAGCATCAGCCTCTTCACCATTGGGAAGTGTCACCATTCCACTAAGAGCGGTCTCATCGGAATAAGACCATTCCTGATCTGGTTCGTAAATTGCATTGTTTGGACACTCTGGAACACAGGCATCACAATTGATACATTCATCGGTAATAATTATAGCCATCTTTAATGTTTTTTAAGGTTTTATCCATTACAAATGTAGTAATTTTTATACTGTAAAAGATGATAAAAATCATCTGCTAATAAAAAAAGTAAAAATAAATTTGAACTTTCAAATCAATACAAATATTTTCTATAAATTTAAGAAATTTTTCCACTAATTAAGACAATAAATGAGTACTACTAAAACGAAGATAGCACCTGAAGTACTTGAAGCTGTAATCATCCGATTCGTTGGAGATTCAGGTGACGGTATGCAACTCACAGGAACTCAATTTTCAGATACTTCTGCTATGTTTGGAAACGACATAGCTACATTCCCTAACTATCCTGCAGAGATCAGGGCACCTCAGGGAAGCCTATATGGTGTATCCGGATTTCAGGTTCATATTGGGAGTGTTGAGATCAGCACTCCTGGTGATACGGTAGACCTATTGGTCGCCATGAACCCTGCTGGTCTTAAGACCAATTTGCAGGCTGTTAAACCGGGACATACGATCATTGTGGATACCGATGCGTTCACTAAGAAGAATTTAGAGAAAGCATTGTATGAATCCAATCCATTGGAAGATGGAAGTCTGGAGAATTACAGAGTGATCGAGGTTGCCATGACCACATTGACCAAAGAGGCCCTTAAGGATATTGAGGGATTGGATAACAAGAGTATTACAAGAAGTAAGAACATGTTTGCCCTGGGAATGGTATACTGGATGTATGATCGTTCAAGAGAGCACACCATCAAGTTCTTTAATGATAAGTTCGAAAATAAACCCCACATTATTGAGGCCAATACCAAGGTATTGAACACGGGATATTTCTTTGCTGAAACATTGGAACTGATCCCTAATGCCTATACCATATCACCGGCTAAGATGCATTCAGGTACGTATAGGATCATAATGGGAAATACTGCTACAGCATGGGGATTTTTAGCCGCTTCTGAAAAATCGGGATTGGATCTTTTCTTAGGTTCCTATCCTATCACACCGGCTTCTGATATACTCCATGAATTGGCAAATCACAAACACTTTGGTGTAGAAGCTTTGCAGGCAGAAGACGAGATAGCTGGTATCTCATCTGCAATTGGAGCTTCTTTTGCAGGAGACCTTGCAATAACAACAACATCGGGTCCTGGACTGGCTCTTAAAGGTGAAGCTTTGGGCTTGGCCATGATGATCGAATTGCCCCTAGTTGTCGTTAATGTGCAACGCGGGGGACCTTCTACAGGATTGCCTACTAAAACAGAGCAATCAGATCTTTTGCAGGCATTATATGGTAGAAATGGAGAAAGTCCGGTGATCGTGATTGCCGCAAGTACCCCTGCCAATTGTTTTGACTTTGCTTATGAAGCATCAAAACTCACATTGGAACACATGACCCCGGTAATATTACTCACCGATGGATATATTGCCAATGGTTCTGCCCCTTGGAAGATCAGATCGGTTGATGATATGCCTGAGATAAAGAATAGAATTGTTAAAGAGGCCAGCGATAGTTGGCATCCTTACGATAGAGATGAAGATACCTTGGCACGAGGTTGGGCCGTTCCCGGAACACCTGGATTGGAGCACCGTGTAGGTGGATTGGAGAAGGATCGGGTTTCTGGAAATGTTTCGTACGTTCCCGAGAATCATGAGTATATGACCAAGATACGATCTGAAAAGATCAAAAGGGTTCAAAACTATATACCAGATCTTACTACCGAGTTCACCGAAGAAGGCGATCTTTTGGTCGTAGGCTGGGGAGGAACCTATGGATCTCTGCATTCTTCCGTTAAGCAGTTGAACGAAGAAGGCTATACCAATATAGGGTTGGCCCATTTCAATTATATCAATCCTTTACCTAAGAATGTCGAAGACGTTTTCAAGAAATTTAAAAGGATCGTAGTATGTGAATTGAATAATGGTCAGTTTGCTAAAGTATTAAAGATCAATTTCAATGATTTAAAGCTGATCCAGTTCAACAAGATCCAAGGATTGCCATTTGGAAATGCTGAATTGACAGAAAAATTCAAACAATTATTACACTAAGTATGGAGACAGCAGTAAAAGAATATACGTTCAAAGACTTTACCAGTGATCAGGAAGTGAGATGGTGTCCTGGATGTGATGATTATGTGATCCTGAGATCGATGCAAAGGGCTTTACCCGATATGGGAGTTAAGAGAGAAGACGTTGTCTTTATATCCGGAATTGGATGTTCCTCGAGGTTTCCCTATTATATGGACACCTATGGAATGCATGGAATTCATGGTAGAGCACCGGCAATTGCTTCTGGAGTAAAATTGGCCAACCCCAAACTAAGTGTTTGGGTGATCACCGGGGATGGTGACGCGATGGCTATCGGAGGAAATCACTTTATTCATGTTTTGAGAAGGAACATAGACCTTAATATAGTGTTGTTCAACAATGAGATATATGGATTGACTAAAGGACAATTCTCGCCAACTTCATTGGTGGGGCAGAAGACCAAGTCTTCACCTTATGGAAATACACAGCCTCCATTTTCACCAGGCGAATTGGCCATTGGAGCTCAGGCAAGATTCTTTGCCAGAATAGGAGGTAACACTCCTAAGGAGATGACAAAGATCTTTATCGATGCCGAGAAATTCAACGGAACATCCCTCATCGAAGTATTGCAAAACTGCCCTATTTTCAATGATGGAGCCTATGATGAATATACCAATAAAGCTGTTCGAGAGGACAAACAATTATTTGTTGAGGACGGAAAACCGATGATATTCGGTAAAGAACGCAATAAAGGGTTGATTCTAAACGGATTGAAGCTGGAAGTGGTTACTATCGGAGAGAACGGTATTACTGAAGACGATATATTGGTCCACAATGCAAAAGAAAAGGATCCAACATTGCATCAAATGTTGGTTAGACATAAACACCCATTGGTGACCGGTGTCATTAGAAGCTTTAACGATGTTACTCTGGAAGAGCGAAAAGAAGCTCAAACAAAACAGGTAAAAGCAGATTCCAACTTCAAGAAGGCGGACGATCTGTTCTTTTCAGGTAATATTTATAATGTTGAATAATAATTAATCGCATATTAATGGGATCAGAAGCAATCATCGTATTCTTAATAGCAGGAATTGTTTTAGTAGCCGGTGCTAATTTTCTATCAAATTTAATATCTCACAAATCGGATAACCCTCAAAAAAGGGAACCCTACGAAAGTGGAATGGTGACCAAGGGACCTACCTGGGTTCAATTTAAGGTGGGATATTATTTGTTCGCTATTCTATTTCTGATATTTGACGTGGAAGTAGCATTCCTGGTGCCTTGGGCTGCGGTGTTCAAAAGTGTTGGTGCCGTTGCCTTTATCGAGATTCTGATCTTCCTGATCATTTTGGGATTGGGATTGTTATATGCATGGAAGAAAGGAGCGTTAAAATGGGAGTAGACGATAAAGAACGATTCTTAAATCAGGTTCCTGAAGATTTCAAGCAACCATCCGTTCCGGATGATTTTCCAGGAAAGGTGATACCAGCTGGTAATGGAGCCAATATCATGGTAACCTCATTGGATAAAGTGATCAATTGGGGAAGATCCAATTCTTTATGGTCGCTCTATTTCGGTACCAGCTGTTGTGCTATCGAAATGATGCAGACCGGTGCTTCACGACACGATTATTCCAGATTTGGGTTTGAGGTTGCAAGACCATCACCCAGACAGGCCGACCTGATCATTATTGCGGGAACCATAGTGAATAAGATGGCTCCAGTACTAAGAAGATTATACGATCAGATGGCAGAACCAAAATATGTTATTGCTATGGGAGCCTGTGCGATCTCTGGTGGACCGTTCTTCTATAATACCTATTCGGTGGTTAAAGGTGCCGATCATGTGATCCCTGTAGATGTTTATGTGCCTGGATGTCCTCCAAGACCGGAAGCATTACTTGAAGGGATGCTCATGTTGCAGAAAAAGATTCGAACTGAGAATATGAAACATAAAAAGAATCCAATTGATGGATTCGATGAAGGTCTATAATTAAAGTCATAACTATGACAAATGAAGAGTTAAAAGCAGTAATTGGTGATTGGTTCCCTAATCCGGAAGCGTATATCATTTCAGATGTTACTGAAAAACCCAAAAGTGAAAGTGATGATGCTGAAGCTTCAGAAGCAGAACAGGAACCAATAGACCCAAGCCTTCTAGTATTTAGCGAAGAGGAATCTGAATTTTTAAATATTGAAGTCCAGCCAGAAGAACTGCATTCTTTGATGGGACGATTAAAATCCCGTAAAGAAACCCAATTTGATTATTTATTCTGCTTAAGTGGGGTCGATTGGGGAGAAGAATTGGGTATAGTATATCATTTGGAATCCACTGTACACAGGC
>JAHEHC010000040.1 GCA_024644805.1 Flavobacterium sp.
TTTGCTTGATTTAGATGAGAGAAAATAATACAATGATCAGCATTATTGTGTTCATGATTAAACCTCGTTTTCTTCTTTGATCCTTGTAGAACAAGGTTAACAATCCAAATACCAAAGCAAGTACGACTATTGAAAGTGTTGGCATCCCAGTCGCAGCTATGATCAAACCAGCCAGGACAAATATGATCCAAACTAATAAGTACTTGGTGATAAGGAATATATTTTCTTTAATACCTGTTCCATCTTTTCTGATAAGCCTAAAATAAACGACCATCATAACGATGAAATAGATCAACGTATACAGAATCAGATTTTTTACTGGACCCCTGATAACGGAGGAGATCGATAATTCTTCAGTAAATTCAAAATTGTTGAAGTATTCATCATCAAAAGATGCTTTAAGAAAGTTTGCTTTTCCATCTTCAGAGAGGCCATCAATAGCATCTAATTCCTTCAGATCATTTAAAAACTCTTTATCCCGATGAGCCAATAGTGCTTTCGCATCTTCTATGCTAACATTGTCGATCATCATGATATCCTCGATTTCAGCAGCATTCAAATTAAAGGTGTAGAATGGTACAGTTAGCCCGGCATAGGCATCCATGGCCAAAATCCCATGCGGTCGATCTTTGACCAGCATCCAAATTTCAGGAGGCAATTGATCGTCATATTCCAAGCTTGTGGCATCTTCATAAGTTTGCTTAAGAATATCAGATTCTTCGGGAAACTCGTAACTTAATCCCTCAATGAAATCGATCAGGTGTGCTTTTTTGCTATGCTGAAATACCACATGCGTATCCAGAACATAGAAATACTTGATAAACAAATTCTGAAGAGGTGTGAATCGATCTTTTGGATCACCGATAAGTGTATCACCCAGAATGAATGAACGGTAAAATTCATTATCAACATAATGATCTTTTATACTTGTTTCAGACAACATAGAGAAAAAGGTGCTAACAGTTCCTTCTGAAGCCATCATTTGAGGCTTATTCCTTATTCCTGTTGGATCAATTGCCACACCGGAATTCCTGTAGATCAAGTTGTTCTGCCTATTTAGGGTGGATATCGAAGCATTGGAATACTTAGATCTACCATCGAATGCATAGGCATAACGCTTATAGTCCTCAAATCGCTGATACCAGGCCAACATGGACATTCTGTAAAATCCCATTCGCAATGGATTCCTGAAATCTCGTCTAAACCCATTTATGGCTCTTTCTGATGAATTTGCAATATGTGTGGAATCGGCAATGATCCCATCTATAATATCCTGATTGGTTTCGAAATGCCTTGCTATATTTTCCAGATGTTCGGCAAATCCTTCATTGAATGCAATTTGATTATCGGTCACCAATGAAAAGAAATGAATATTCACATTCTTTGAATCCTCTTCAAGGTCCACAGAAAAAGACAACAACCGATACATGATATGACCTAGCTCATGGGGGTATAGCTGGGTAACAGACATCAGACCGGCATAAGGTCGGTCGAGTGTATTCTTGTTAATATCGACATAAAAACTATCCGGTTTTGTAATGTACTCGCCATTCTTGCTGATAACAAACCCTTTCTTAGCGAATCCTCCCTGATTATCGGTAAGGGCCAGATAGGCTGGTTCTATTTCCTTTCCCCTTGTATTGTACAAATAGATTTGAAGTATCGCATGGAGCTCTAAAAACTCTTTAATGATCGAATTGTTTACGATCTCATTCATTTTAATTGCAATATTGGAAGATTCCGAATAGATTTCCATTTCGGTCAAGCCATCCTGTTCGTTTCCAGTTGGTTTTAATAAAATAAGTTCTGGAGTATCTGAAGCTTTGGAAATGGATCCAATTAAGATCAGAATTAGGAAGAGGAGTTTCTTCATGAGTTCCAATTGGTTAGATAAACAAAGAAGTATAAGAATAGGACGATCTCAGCCCCTGAACGTTACAGTTTTGAAAAAAAATAAAACTTCATGGAATGAAAATAAATTTTGTCAATATGATAAAAATCATTGTTTATTTCATAAATATATCCGTCATTAATAGAAAAATAGATCATGCTATGGTTTATCATCATAGGGCTTCTTATCCTACTGTTGATATATCTTCTATTTGCAAGACTTTCCATCAATATCGATACGGCTGCGAACCAATATTATATTGCCCTTAATGGCGTGTTCAGACTATATCTGGAATATGACGAAATAGAAGTTTTAAAATTGAGGCTTCGGATACTTCACTCCGATTTCAATTTTTATCCACTTAGAAAATCAAAAAAGAAAAAAAGAAAGAAAAAAAGGAGATCAGCCCTTTCGCTTAAACAGACCTACCATTTGATCAAATCATTTAAGGTGCGTAATGTTTCGGTGGATCTCGATACCGGTAATTGCATTACCAATGCAAAACTATTTCCGGTATTTATGTGTTTGAATTATAGTGTGGGGCATTTCAATATCAATTTTGAAGGAAAAAACAGATTGGTACTGCTCATTGAGAACAGACCAATACGAATTATAAAATCATTTATTAACTTTTAACTATGTAAAATGGACTTACATTTTGAAGAATTATTAGGAAAGATCACAGACTTCATTAAAACTGAAGCAAAAACAGAAACTGTGGTCGGGGAGCCATTTGAATTAGGAGAATTCAAATGCATTCCGGTTATCAAAGTAGGCATGGGCTTTGGCTCAGGCGGAGGAGAAGGTATCAAAGCAAAATCCCAAAAAGCAGAAGGGGTTGGTGCAGGTGCCGGAATGGGAATAGAACCCATTGGGTTCCTGGTTACCAAAGGAGATGAGATCTCTTTTCTTGAGACCGGAAAAAGTCATGGAATAGCAGCTGCTTTTGAAAAAGTGCCTGATCTTATTGAAAAGATCTATGACAAGAGAAATACTAAAGAAGAAGTACCCGTATAATCTTGTTGAAAGTAAGATTGATGAACTGAATGGGTTAGTCTAACAAGCTGATCTGTTCAGTTTGTTTTTTAAGAATTGTAAATAAAAATTAAATTTAACACTTTGATCTTGTAACAAATACAGGAATGGATACTCTATTATAGTATTATCAATCAAAATCATCAATCATGAAAAATCTTTTACTTCTATTTTTCAGCGGAATCTTATTACATGCCACTGCACAAACCAATTTAACGATCAATCAATGGCAAGAGGATCTGAGGTATTTACAACATACCGTGCATAAAGACTATTCCTTCCTGTTTGTTAAGACAACTCCCGAAGCCTTTGATGAAAAAGTTGAAAAACTGTATAATGAGATCCCCAAGCTCCAGGAGCATGAGGTCATAGTCGGATTAGCAAAGATCGTTTCCTCTTTCGAATATGGTCATACCGTTCTTGGTTTCAGACAGATGGAAAACAAGTTCCATCAACTACCCTTGAATCTATATTATTTCAGCGATGGGGTCTATGTTCAAGGAGCTCATAAGGACTACGAAGCTGCTGTTGGTGCAAAGGTGTTAAGAATAGGTGACCTTTCCGTTGAGGATGCTTTAAAGGCCGTATATCCTGTTGTTCCTGCTGAAAATGAGCAGTTCTTCAAGGCCTACGGACTGCGCTACCTCATCAGTCCAGAAATATTACATGCCCAGCGTATCATCAAAGAATTATCAAATTCGGTCGAATTAACCCTGGAGAAGGACGGAAAGACATTCAAACAGATCTTCAATGTCCTTCCCAACAATACTCATTTACCGACATCCTACGGTTATATTCAGCAAAATGAAGACTGGTTGGATGCAAGAGAGCAGGATACTACGCCTCTGTATCTGAAGAATCTGGACAAGATCTATTACTATGAATACCTTCCGGAGAACAAGACAGTCTATGTCAGACAGAGTCAGATCCAGGACGATCCGTCTGAGAACATTCCTGCCTTTTATGATCGTGTATTTGATTTCATCGAGAACAACGATGTAAAACGTTTGGTGATCGATGTACGATTGAATGGAGGTGGAAACAATTATAAGAACAAGGATGTAATTACCCGAATCATCCGTTCCGATAAAATCAATCAAGTGGGGAATCTATTCGTTATCATCGGTAGAAGAACCTTTTCTGCTTGTCAGAATCTGGTGAATGAAATGGATAATTACACCAATGCCATATTCATAGGAGAACCTACAGCTGAGAATGTGAACTTCTATGGAGATAACAGAAGGGTAGAGCTGCCCAACAGCAAGATACCGGTTTACCTTTCATTTGCCTGGTGGCAGGATAAAGCTCCATGGGAAGGAGCCCCATGGGCGGTACCTCATATTGCGGTCGATATGAGTTTTGACGATTATAGATCGAACATTGACCCCGTTTTAGACGCTTCACTGTCCTTTAAGGAAACAGAATACATATTGGATCCCATGCAATATCTGACCAATCTCTTTTTGGCAGGTGAGGTGGAAAAAGTCCAAAGTGAGGCCATGCGAATGGTAAATGATCCCATGTATCGTTTCTTCGATTTCGAAGCTGAATTCAATCGTGCCGGTTATAATCTATTAAGTAGCGGACAGCATCAGGAAGCTATTTTTGTTTTTAGCATTGTGACGCAGATGTTTCCGAACTCAGCCAATGCCTGGGATAGTCTTGCAGAAGGCTATCTAACAGCTGGCGATGTCGAAAAGGCAAAAGAGCTTTATAATAAAGCATTATCCATGGACCCTGATGGACCAACCGGGAGCAATGCCCGTGAAATGTTACAAAGGATCGAACGAGATAATTAGACAGATTTAGCGAATGTTCCTTCATTGAACTTGAATTGGAGGAACATCTTATTGTTTTGGCTTTTTTAGATGCAGTTAATTTCCTCTTTATGAATACTTTAACAAGTATTTTTCTTAGTTTCATATAATTAAACTATATTTGCAACATTAAAAGTTAGATAGCTTTCCTTTATATTAATTTCTTTCCAAAGTTTTAATTTATTTTTTGCTCTCTTTATTTTTTAACTGCAATAGTGCAATAAACATTTTAAAACAGATCACAGGAACCAGGATTACCAATACACATAATAGTAATTAAAGAAGAATTACCTTCATATAAACTATTATTCAAAAAACATCTTCACGAACAAAGGAGAATGCAGACCAAAGCGATGAAGAAATAATTAATAATACTGCATAACATAAAACGAAATGATGAATAAATTAAAGCATTTCATAAATAATTTAATAAACAATAAAGTAAACAAAATGAAAGAAGGAACAGTAAAATTTTTCAATAACTCCAAAGGATTTGGATTTATTAAACCAGATGATTCAGATGAAGATATATTTGTACACTCCAGTGGACTAATAGATGAGATTCGTGAAGACGATAAGGTTCGATTTGAAACCAAAACTGGACAAAAAGGACTTAATGCGGTTAATGTTGAATTAATTTAATCTCAACTTAAACTGCAAACTATTAAAAGTCATCATTTTTGGTGGCTTTTTTTTGTTTTTATTAAATATCAAAAGCAAACCATAAAATAACTAAAACTCATAAAACAATATTAATGGCAAGATCTCAACAATCCTACAATAAAAAAGAAAACGAAAAAAAGAGAAAGAAGAAAAGAGAAGATAAACAAAAAAAGAAGGAAGAACGTAAACTACAGGCAAAAGAAAAGAGCTCGGGTATTGAATTTGCTTATGTTGACCAATTTGGCAACCTCTCAGATACTCCACCAGATCCTTCAGATAAGATCAAGATCAAAGCAGAGAATATTGAGATATCAGTGCCTAAAATGAGTGATGAAGATCGGGTGGCATTTGATCCTGTAAGGAACGGAAAAGTTTCCTTTTTCGATTCGTCCAAGGGATTTGGGTTTATCATTGATTCCGAAAACTCTGAAAAATACTTTACCCATGTTAGCGGATTGATTGACACCATAGAAGAAAACGATGAAGTCACTTTTGAATTGGAAAAAGGTATGAAAGGAATGAATGCCGTTAAAGTCAAACTGAAGTAACCGAATTCACCACCAACTCAAACAGACGCATGTCGTCATGTGAAGTGCCGGGTACAGGATGCTCAGGATTTTCTGCTTCATATTTCAAAACTACGACCAGATCCAATGAGGGAACCACCCCAATGATCTGACCTCCAAAACCACTGGCTAAGAATGCCGGATGCCCACCGACCATAGTCAGATACCACTGATAACCATAACTATATCTTCCATAGATATTGGTCATATGATCCTTAGTGGAATGGATCACCCAGGCTTCAGTAATGAGGTTGCGATCTTCCCATTTCCCTCTATTCAAATAAAGGTACCCGAATTTTGCCATATCACGTGCTCTCAGGTACAGGCCAAAACTAGCGGTCTCAATTCCATTGGGATCCTTCCTCCAACTCTGGTAGAGGGGTTTTAGGTAATCTTGCCAATTCTCGTATTCGATCGGTTCATTCAATACCTCGAAAGGAATCCCCATAGGATCGAATAATCGCTCTTTCATTATTTCACCCGGAGCTCTGTCTGTCCTGTAATAAGCCATCGCAGTCAAAAAATGGGTATTAGCAGAACTGTATCTGAACACCTCACCAGGCTCATTTTTAAAACCTCTGGCCAAAGCCGAGGCCACCCAATCATCCGAAAATATCCATTCTACCCAAAGAGGTCCTTCTTCCGCCCAGTGCAATCCTGTTGAATGCGTTAGCACATGCTGGAGTTTTATGTTTTCAAACTCAGGATATTGTGGCAGCAGATCAGCCATATATTGTTGTGTGGATTGAAAATGATCCTGCTCTTTAATGATCCCGGTCAGAGCAGAGGCGAAGCTTTTTGTTACCGACCAAAGATTGGTACTTTGATCTATCCCTCCATCGCCATAGTAACTCTCATAGACCAGAAAACCATCCTTGACCACCAATAACGCTCTTGACAATGGGTCGTCCTTGGCAAACTGATCGGCAACAGCCATTTTTGAAGGATCTACTCCGTGTTGCTCCATAGAAGCTGTCTGCCAATCATTCGTAGGCCAATAACTCCGATCATTATCGGGCCATTCATAACCGGCCTCAGGAACAATATAGACGGGGTCGTTGTTTTGGGTACTGCAATCGGTGAATAATGTGGTCATTAAGACCATTGGGAGGCCTAATAGGATAAAATACAATCGTAGCATGATCTAAAAATTAGAGATCGGCTCCAGCTTTGAACTAAGGTAATGACTAATATTTAAGAACTCTGTTAAGGATTGCTTAAAAATAATTAGATTTGCTTTTGTTAAATTTTTTCCGATATCAGTTAGCATATTTGATAGAAAATCCGCTGACTAAATTATAGCATTCAGAATGAAAAAAATAGTATTAAGCATCGTGCTCATTATATCAATATGCCTTACGTTACAGTCCCAGGTCAATGATCTAAAAGTCACTGTTCTTACTCATGAAAACGAGCCTTTAGTTGGTGCCACAGTTTATTTTGAATCACTTGATTTAGGAGCAATCACCGATTTTGAAGGGATCGCTACCATCGTTGGAGTCCCGAATGGGATCCATATCCTAACCGTATCCTTCTTGGGTTTTGAAACGCTGACAAGATCCGTTGCAATCCAGCAAAGTCAAGAGATAGAAATCCAGTTAGAGGAAATTGGACATCATTTAGAAGAAGTGATACTTCAATCATCCAGAAGTACCCGAACCATTAAAAAGATACCGACTCGAATCGAGTTTATAGGAGGAGAAGAGCTGTTTGAAAAGAATATGATGAATGCCACCAATATTTCTATGGTTCTCAGGGAAAGTACCGGTATACAGATGCAACAGACCTCACTAAGCAGTGGCAATTCAAATATTCGGATCCAGGGGCTTGATGGACGCTATACCCAACTGCTGAAAGATGGATTCCCGCTGTACGGTGGGTTTTCAAGTGGTTTAAGTATCATGCAAATACCTCCATTGGACCTGAAGCAGTTTGAGATCATCAAAGGAAGTTCATCAACTTTATATGGGGGAGGAGCTATAGCCGGACTGGTAGATCTGGTTTCAAAGACCCCAGAGGATGAACCCAGCCTTGATATAATGTTCACACAAACCCATGCATGGGGTAGTACCGCCAATATTTTCTATAGTGATCGCAATGAGCAATTTGGTGTTAGTCTTTACGGGTCGGGTCATATTCAGAAAGTTTATGATGCCGAAGATGATGGATTCAGCAATCTGCCTAAAACCAGAACCATCACCTTCAATCCAAAATTCTTTTATTATCCATCAGAGGCCACAACGATCTGGTTGGGACTCAACGGAACCTATGATAGCAGGGTAGGAGGAGACATCATAGCTATAGAAGATGGTTTCGATGAAATGCATACCTATACCGAGGAAAATAGCTCAAAGAGACTCAGCAGTCAGTTTGTCTATGAAACTAAATTTGGATCGAACCGATCCTTTCAATTCAAGAACAGCATTTCCTTTTTCGATCGAGAGTTGGAAGTTCCAGACGTCTATTTTAAAGGGCATCAGACCAACACGTTTACCGAAGCCTCCTATAACTGGAATGATGTTAAAACAGACTGGATCATTGGAACAAACCTCTATACCATTCATTTCAATGAAGATGAAAATATATCGTTACAGCGAGATCAGAACGATCTTACCTTCGGTGTCTTTGCGAATAATATATTTGATGTTTCAGAGAATTGGATTTTGGAAACGGGTTTCAGAGCTGACCTTGCCAAGGATTGGGGGTTTTTCCCATTGCCAAGAGTTTCATTGCTTTATAAGGACGATAACGGCTTTTCCAGTCGATTGGGAGGTGGACTTGGATACAAGATCCCCGATATCTTTACAGAGGAAGCCGAGTTCATTCATTTCGAGAATGTATTACCTATCAATAAGGACCTACTTGAGCCAGAGCGATCGATGGGAATCAATATGGATTTCAACTACGAGACCCAGCTATTTGAATCCATTGGATTCTCAATAAATCAATTGTTCTATTTGACTGCGATCAAAGATGGACTGTTGTTGAATAGCACTGATGATACCATGTATGAATTTGAGAATGCTGAAAAAGAAATTGTAAGCAGGGGAGCCGAGACCAATTTAAAATTCTCCTATAACGATTTTAAATGGTTCCTGAATTATGCCTTTATCGATACCCGTCTAAACTACCTTCCCGGGAGTCCGCAAAAACCATTGACAGCGAGACATAATGGAGGTAGTGTGGTCATGTACGAGACTTCAATCTGGCGATTGGGGTTTGAAACCTATTATACCGGTGAACAAGTATTATCCAATGGAAATTCAACAAACGATTATGTAACAATGGGCTTTTTGGCCATGCGAAATTTCAAGTGGGGGGCATTGTTTGCCAATTTTGAGAATTTCACAGATCGAAGACAAAGTCGTTACTCCCCCTTGGTTTTACCACCAATTGATGACCCTACATTTCCTGAGATCTATGCCCCAACAGACGGATTTATATTCAGTTTGGGTGTGATCATCAAACCATTCGGAAACGAATCGGAACATCATTGAACTCATATTGATTCTTCCAAACGGCCACTTGTATATTTATAGGAGGCATTATTATTTCACTCTGATAAATGAAAAAAATCAAACATGACTATAATCATATTTTCTAACTTAAAATGGTTTTAATTTTGAAGCTCATTTTAATAAATAATGACTTTAAATAAAGAGTATGGAAACTACACAGGAAATTAAGACCAGAGTATACAAATTTGGGAATAAAACTGCAGATGGAAATAAAGACATGAAGAATCTATTAGGGGGTAAAGGAGCCAACTTAGCCGAAATGAGCTCCATTGGAATTCCTGTGCCGCCTGGTTTTACGATCACTACCGATGTTTGTACTGAATACAATAAATTAGGAAAGAAGGAGGTGATCTCTTTATTGAAGGAGGAAGTCGAGAGTGCAGTAAGCTACCTTGAGGACATCATGAATACAACCTTTGGGAATATTGAGAACCCATTGTTATTGTCTGTTCGATCAGGAGCCAGGGTCTCCATGCCCGGTATGATGGATACCGTACTCAATTTGGGACTAAATGATGAAGTGGTCGAGGGATTGGCAAAAAAGACCAAAAATGAACGTTTTGCCTGGGATTCCTACCGAAGATTCATTCAAATGTATGGCGGGGTCGTTTTAGGAATGAAACCAGAATCGAAAGAAGATATCGATCCTTTTGAAAAGATCATTGAAAATCTTAAGATCAAAAGACAGATCGAACTCGATACCGATTTTACAGTACAAGACCTAAAAGACCTTGTTTTTGATTTCAAAGATGCTATTCTAATTCGAACAGGTGGCCATTTCCCAACAGATCCATGGGAACAATTATGGAACTCTGTAATGGCAGTTTTCAATAGTTGGAATGGAGATCGAGCGATCTATTATAGGACCATGAACGGATATCCAGCCGATTGGGGTACTGCAGTCAATGTCCAGGCTATGGTCTATGGAAATATGGGAACGAATTCCGGAACCGGGGTCTGTTTTACCAGAGATGCCGGAACCGGTGAAAACGTATTCAATGGAGAATATTTGATCAATGCACAGGGAGAAGATGTGGTATCAGGTGTGAGAACTCCTCAACAGATCACAAAATTAGGTTCAGAAAGATGGGCTGTGTTAGCGAAGATCGAAGAAGAGGATAGAATTAACAATTATCCTTCTCTCGAAGAATTGATGCCTAACATATTCAAAGAACTGAATACTTATCAGAAAAAATTGGAATTGCATTATCGGAACATGCAGGATATGGAATTTACCATTCAAGATGGAAAACTTTGGATCCTTCAGACCAGGAATGGTAAACGTACCGGAAGTGCCATGGTGAAGATAGCCATTGATCTTTTAAAAGAAGGATTGATCGATGAGAAAGAAGCTATTCTCATGATAGAACCTAACAAATTGGATGAATTACTTCATCCGGTTTTCGATGCCAAAGCTCTAAAAAAATCGCATGTTATAGCGCAAGGTCTCCCAGCATCACCCGGAGCAGCAACAGGGCAGATCGTCTTCTTCGCCGATGAGGCAAAAAAATATAAGAACACCATACTCACCAGGATTGAGACCTCGCCTGAAGATCTGGAAGGAATGAATATAGCCAGGGGTATTTTAACTGCTCGTGGTGGGATGACCTCTCATGCGGCTGTAGTCGCAAGAGGAATGGGTAAATGTTGTATCTCCGGTGCAGGATCCTTGAATATAAATTATAAAAAAAGAACCTTGACCATAGGAGATTCTGTTTATCAAGAAGGTGATTGGATCTCATTGAATGGATCAACAGGTAATATATTTGAAGGAAAGGTCGCTACTGTCAATCCTGAACTCAGCGGTGAATTTGCTGAATTGATGGAATTATCAGATCGTTATTCAAAAATGAATGTTCGAACCAATGCCGATACTCCTAAAGATGCAAAAGTGGCTCGAAGCTTTGGTGCTGAAGGAATTGGACTAACCCGTACTGAGCATATGTTCTTTGAAGGTGAACGAATCAAAGCCATGAGGGAAATGATCCTGGCTGATACAGTCAATGGTAGGAAGATCGCATTGGATAAACTATTACCGATGCAGCGATCAGACTTTGAAGGAATATTTGAAGCCATGGAGGGGCTTCCTGTAACCATCAGGCTACTGGATCCACCACTTCATGAGTTTGTGCCTCATCAGGTAAAACTCCAAAAGGAACTGGCTGAAGATCTGCATATCTCCTTATCGGCTGTAAAAAGGAAAATCTTGGAATTGCACGAATTCAACCCCATGCTGGGTCATAGAGGTTGCAGATTGGGTAATACCTATCCAGAGATCACCGAAATGCAGACCCGGGCAATAATTGAAGCAGCCTTGAATCTGAAAGAAAAAGGCATTGAAGCGAAACCTGAGATCATGGTGCCCTTAATTGGAACGCTGAAAGAATTCCATATGCAGGAATCCATTATCAGAAGCACTGCTAAAAAAGTTTTTGAGGAACGGAACGATACAGTAGATTATCTGGTTGGAACCATGATCGAGATTCCGCGTGCTGCGCTAATGGCCGATGTTATAGCGCAACAAGCCGAGTTTTTCTCCTTTGGCACCAATGACCTCACCCAATTGACCTATGGTTATTCAAGGGATGATGCCGGTAAGTTTTTGCCGATCTATCTGGATAAAGGCTTGTTAAAATCAGATCCATTTGAAGTGCTGGATCAAGAGGGTGTTGGACAGCTGGTGACCATGGGAACAAAAAGAGGTAGAAAGACCAATCCAAAACTGAAGGTCGGTATCTGTGGAGAACATGGTGGTGAACCAAGTTCAGTGGAATTTTGTTATAATGCAGGAATGAATTATGTGAGCTGTTCACCATTTAGAGTGCCTATTGCACGTGTTGCAGCAGCTCAAGCAGCTATACGATAAGTATTAAGCTATTTTTATTCTTGGATGATATCGAGATCCAGTTCGTTAAAATTGTTGGCGGCCTTAACCAGTAGGGTAGACCCTATTGAATCGAATAGATGATTGGTCCTTAGAACGAACTCCGCTTGTTTTTCAATTTTAAAATTGGGAATGCCCAGTATCGTCAGATCGGTAGATCTTGATTCCTGCTCTATGATCGTGTAAAAAGGCATTTGTTCAACAGCATTGTTGATGATCTTGATATCGACCAATACCCTTAGATCCTTGACCAATTGGGAAATATTATCATGGATGGCATCGGTATTCACGTTGTTATTGTTAACGAACAGAACCCGGATCGTTGCATTGTTCCATTTCGGTGAAGCGATGATAAATCGGGCAATATTCAACATCATCTCGGCATTCTTGCTATCGGTTTCCCGCCACCAGAAATCAACCGACTGATAATTCCCAAATTTGGCCTTGCGATCGAAATCCAGGTATAGTAAATTGTAATCCAAATAGAGTAGGGTCTGGGTCATTTTAGAATATTCCTCAGAATTCTCCAAGCCCTTTGGCCATCCCATCATGATGGTATTGGGTTCTACACCTGAAAATCCAAACGCAGAGGCAATGATGGTGATTCCGGAATAGATATTACGAACCTTGATCTGACGGGCAAAGATCCCCAGATCCTTGAATTCCTCATTTCGTACGATCTGTTCTGATTTCTTCAAAGGAATATCATAATCCTTATCAACGATCAATTTGAAATTGGTCACAATTCCCGTACGACCGGAGACCGCCTTACTGAGTTCCAGCAGATAGGATTGGTGATCGCTCTGTCCGCTAAATAGTATGATATTGGGATTCCAGTTGGTCATCTCGCTCTCTTCAGCATCGATCTTCTTTAAGCCCTTATTGACCACGTTCTCCCAAACACTTCGCCATACATCGTTGGATTGCAATTTCACTTCTTTACGCTGAAGCCAGAAATAGAGACCGCCGATCACGGCAAGAGCTCCCAGCATGGCAATCATATCCAGTTTGAACATGACCGCAAAACAGGCGATGAAGCCCAATAATCCTATCCATCGCTTGACCTTGAAGGAAGGTTGAAAATCGGGATTGGCCCAGCTTTCCAGAAAGAATGAGATATTGATGAACCCATAAGCGGTGAGATAGAACATGGAGACCACTCGGGCGATGACATCCAGTTCACCGATCAGGATCCCGGCTTCTGCAATGATGAAGACCATCAGCAGGGCATTCACCGGTTCCTTATTGACTCCTTTTCCCTTTCTGAATATCTTGGGGGTGACCTTATCGATAGACATGGCCTGCAATATCCTGGGTCCCCCCAGAATTCCGCCCAGGGCAGAGGAGAGGGTGGCACCCCAGATCCCAGCGACCACAGCAGGGGCAAATAGGGCCATTTTCATCAAGATATTATAATCGGTCCTTAAAACCTCTGTATTGATCGTATAGGCCATGAAAACAGCCAATAGGATATAGACCAACAATCCCACACCAATGGCGATGAGTGTCCCTCGTGGAATAGATCGTTTGGGATCCTTCAGATCACCGCTCATGGCTATTCCGGCAGTGAATCCGGTTACCGCAGGGAAGAATACCGCAAAAACCACTTCCAAAGGAATCGAATCTGCAGTAGAGAACATATTCACCGATTGTGGGGCAAATTCGTGGGTTCCTAAAAATACAGAGATCAAAGACACCAGGATAGCCGCCAAAATGATGTATTGGGTCTTCAAGGCAAAGGAGGTGCTTATTAACGCAATGACCGTAAGGGATAACAGCGCAATAGTGCCTGTAAGTCGGAAATCGTTGACGGAAAGACCCAGATCAAAATAGGCATTGAAGCTTTCAGCAAAACCGATAAGATATAACGCAATAGAAAAGGCAGTACCAATGGAAAGGGCGATACCAATTGAACCACCGATGGGTATTCCCATACTACGCGACAGTACATAATAGATCCCTCCGGCACCGATCTTCTTGTCGGTGGCTACAGAGGAAACGCTAAGACCAGTGGAAACCGAAATCACGTGGGCAATGAGGATGATAACGATAGCCCCGATGAGTCCGGCATTTCCGACCACCCAACCCAGTCGCATATACATGATCACCCCAAGGATGGTAAGTATTGAAGGGGTAAATACCCCTGCAAAGGTTCCGAACTTCTTTTTAGTAGACATAGATCAACTATCGTAATGGGGATATATCATCAATGAATGAATAAAGTCTAAATTTAGTAAAATTATGTTAGGCAGTAAAAGGTATTTACTGCTTTAGATACCATTTTGGATCCAAAAATTTCATAGCATGTTCACCGAAAGATAATTGTCGTTCTTCAGAAAGTAAAAAGGTTTTCTGATCGCCATAAATCGCTGAGAAAATCACGGTATGAACTTCGCCTTTCTCATCGATCTTGAATATCCTTACCATGTTCTTATCGTGTTCGAATTCCAGAGATTTTGAACAACAAGGACAATAAAAATGGGTCTTTTCACCTTTTTTTATACTTACCTCTGGATTAAAGTAAATGGTGTAATCGCCTAATTCCTCACTCATAAGGATGATTCCACAAGTATCATTATCAGATTTAAATGAAAGTACAATATATCCTTTGGCGTTTAAATAAGAGGAACAATATGGACAATTGTATTGATTCATAATGGGTTACTCAAATTTAATAAATTATTTTATAAATTCTGATTCTATCGATTTTAAATATCATGGAAGAAAAGAACCAAGTTTATCAACAGTCATTGGAGCAGATTGATCATGTCAATACGCTGATTGAAGCCGAGCTTTAAAATTAAAGCGATTTTTTAAGAAGCAGGGTATATCCATATACATAGTAAGAGTTATTAACGGCTACCGCAATTCTTCCTTTTCCATATATATTCTGTGTGAAAGAAAACCCGGAAAATCCAACTGACCCTCTGTATTCCATAGCAGGAGACCTATTATTTTCTACTCCGGAATCTAGATCCGTAATGTAAATTTGCACCTTACAACTACTACAATCATCTACAATAGCAATGATATAATACTGCCCGGGGTAATAATCTTGTACATCGAATATCAACCCAAATTCGTTATTTATATTCCCGCCACCGGAATCCATAATGGTATATCCATTAGCCAATGCATCT
>JAHEHC010000142.1 GCA_024644805.1 Flavobacterium sp.
TCAGGACATTCAGAAATATGATTATTTGGAGATCATTGTGATACAAAAAGCGAATAACAGTGGAAAAATAAAAAGAATTAAGGTTCAGGAACAACGATCCCTGGAAGGAAAAATAATTACGATTGATGAAATTGAAGATATCAAGGGCACATCAGATCTATTGAACTATATGAATGCTGCCAATTGGGAATTTGTTGATCGGAAGGCAGTAACCGAAATAAACGACCCGGTCTGGATGAGTTATATTTTTAGGAAAAAGAAAGCTGTAAATTAAGTATCAAATATAAAACCCTCACGCTGTGGTGAGGGTTTTGTTTTATATGTATTGTTGCTTGAGACCTCTCGACTGCGCTTGAGGTGACAAACAAAATTTAGTATCTGTAATACTCCGGCTTAAAAGGTCCTTTTACATCCACTCCGATGTACTCGGCTTGCTCTTCCCTTAATTCGGTCAGTTCGGCACCGATCTTGGCCAGATGGAGATGGGCCACCTTCTCATCCAGATGTTTCGGTAACATATAGACCTTGTTCTCGTAGTTCTCTCTGTTATTCCAAAGCTCAATTTGTGCCAGGGTCTGGTTGGTAAAGGAATTACTCATCACAAAGCTGGGGTGCCCGGTGGCACAGCCCAAATTCACCAATCGGCCTTCTGCCAATAGAATGATGTCCTTTCCGTTCACGGTATATTTATCTACTTGGGGCTTTATCTCCACCTTCTTGTGGTTGGCATTCAACCAGGCCACATCGATCTCATTATCGAAATGCCCGATATTACACACGATGGTCTTGTCCTTCATGGCCTCGAAATGACGACCTTGAACGATGTCCTTATTTCCTGTAGTGGTGATCACGATATCGGCATTGCCTACAACGGTCTCCAATTTTTTCACCTCGAATCCATCCATAGCAGCCTGTAAGGCACAGATCGGATCGATCTCGGTAACAGTAACGATACTTCCGGCTCCTCTGAACGAGGCTGCAGTTCCTTTACCTACATCTCCGTAACCACATACAACCACTCTTTTTCCGGCCAGCATTACATCGGTGGCACGTCGTATCGCATCCACAGCACTTTCTCTACAGCCGTATTTGTTATCGAATTTCGATTTGGTCACACTGTCATTCACATTGATCACCGGTAAGGGTAAGGTTCCGTTCTTCACTCTTTCATACAATCTGTGAACACCGGTAGTGGTCTCCTCACTGATCCCGTTGATACCATCAACTAATTCAGGATACCGATCCAACACCATGTTGGTAAGATCTCCTCCATCATCCAGGATCATATTCAATGGTTTTCTTTCTTTTCCGAAGAACAGGGTCTGCTCGATACACCAGTCGAATTCCTCTTCGTTCATCCCTTTCCAGGCGTAAACCGGTATACCTGCAGCTGCAATAGCAGCGGCAGCCTGATCCTGAGTAGAGAATATATTACAGGAGCTCCAGGTGACTTCAGCACCTAATTCGATCAAGGTCTCAATTAAGACAGCAGTTTGAATGGTCATATGCAAACAACCGGCAATACGAGCACCTTTTAAGGGCTGCTCGTCCTTGTATTCTTCACGTAAGGACATTAAACCGGGCATTTCTGCCTCTGCGAGTTCAATTTCCTTCCTTCCCCAATCTGCAAGGGAAATATCTTTTACTTTAAACGCCGTATAGGGCACTGTTTTAGTCGACATATTATTATATTTGTTTGTTCCCTAAAGGTTGGAACTGTTTAACACATTTTAAAAATTGTTTCAGTTTGCAAAAGTAAGTAATATCATTTAATATTTATGCCTCTTTACAAAACTATAACAGTTAATCCCCGCACCAAAGTCCATATATGGAAGATCGTTGAAACCTTTGAGGAACTTAGCGATGGGATTGAATTGACCACAAGATGCAGGAAGAAAGTTGATGATATGAAAAGTGAGATCCACAAAAGGGGTTTCATGAGTGTTAGACAGCTATTGGCCCTTGAGGGATATGCCGATAAGGATCTCTGGTATGATGAGAATGGAAAACCCCATCTTACCGACGGAAAGAGTATTTCCATTACCCATTCTTTTATTTTCTCGGCCATCATTATCAGTGATGACGATGTGGGGATCGATATCGAGAAGCAACGTCCCAAGATCATCAAGATCGGCCCTAAATTCACCACCATAGAGGATTATCACCATATCGATGACGACGATATCCTGATGCGAAAACTCACCATAGTCTGGTGTGCAAAGGAGTCACTCTATAAAAGTTTTGCCCGCAAGGGAATGAGCTTCTACCAGCATATCTATGTAGAGGACTTTGACCCAAAATCCAATGAGACCTATGCCACCGTGAATTTTCAGGACAAGCATGAAAGCTACCATATCTGGTTCCTTGAATTTGATGGTTTTACCTGTGCCTATGTATTGTTGCATGAGCGAAAACACAAATACTTTGAATAGCTGTTATCAATCATTTACGGACCTGCTATCTAACGATACCAAAGGATTTGCTGTATTGGTAGATCCCGATCATTTCAATGGATCGGATGCGGGATCCTTTATTCGGTCCCTGCCTAAGGAAACCACCCATATCTTTGTGGGCGGCAGCAAGATCGTCAATGGTGAAACGGAAAGAACGGTAAGATCCTTGAAACAACAAAGTTCTTTACCCATACTGTTATTTCCAGGCGATGCTTCACAGATCACTGATGAAGCTGATGGCATTTTATTCCTATCATTGTTATCGGGCCGAAATCCGGAATATTTGATCGGGCAGCAGGTGACCGCGATACAAAAACTTAAAAGAACAGATCTGGCGATCATTTCCATGGGCTATCTTCTGATCGATGGGGGGTCGGTCTCAGCAGTCCAGCGTGTGAGCAATACCGAACCCATGTCTCAGGATAATATACAATCTATTGTCGATACCGCTCTTGCAGGCGAATACCTTGGGATGAAAATGATCTATCTGGAAGCGGGGAGTGGAGCGAAAGTTCCTGTTAGTCCTGAGATCATCAGGGCGGTAAAAAAGGAGATTAGTGTTCCATTGATCGTTGGGGGTGGAATTAAAGATGAACAACAAAAGCAAAATGCCTATCTGGCCGGTGCCGATCTGGTGGTGATGGGCACTGCATTTGAAACCAAGACACCATGAATCAGTTACTCGATTTTTTTATAGATCCTTATCAGTCGTATTCCACGATTCAGATCGTACTTGAGATCACGGCAGCATCTTTGGGGATATTGAGTGTCTGGTATGCCAGAAAAGAAAATATTATGGTGTATCCCACCGGCATCGTGAGCACCGGACTGTATGCTTATTTACTCTTTGGCTGGCAGCTATATGGTGATATGATCATCAATGTGTATTATTTTATCATGAGTATCGTGGGGTGGTATATTTGGACCAGAAAGGTGGATGCTACCCATTTCACACCGATCACCAGTATGAATAAGGGCGATCGTATCCAATCACTTATTATTTTTATCTTGGCATTTTTAGGAATACTATTGATCTATAAATTCAAACCCTATATCAATCATGGATTCGATCCCGGATATTTGGAAGAGGAATATCAATATTCATTGACCGATTATCTGGATGCCATTACCACCGGAACAGCATTTGTAGCCATGTGGCTGATGGCAAAGAAGAAGATCCAGCACTGGTTATTTTGGATCGCCACGAATATTTTGGCGATCCCGCTCTATTTTTGGTTCAAGAAACACGGTGTGACCGGAATTCAATATATAATATTTTTAATCTTTGCCATATTAGGATATAAAGAATGGAAACAGACCTTAAGCAAACAAGATCAGACTGCATAAAAGTAGTGCTGTTCGGCCCCGAATCGACCGGGAAGACGACACTTGCCATGCGATTGGCCCGATACTATAATTCGGTCTGGGTTCCTGAATATGCCCGTGAATATCTTCAGGATAAATGGAACAACGAGCGAAAGACCTGTGAGCCGGAGGATCTCTTACCGATTGCTAAAGGACAGATCAGATTGGAAAATGAGCTGTCTCAAAAGACCGATACCGTCCTGATCTGTGATACCGATCTTTTGGAGACCAAAGTGTATTCAGAAGAATATTATCTAGGGAGCTGTGACCCTTTACTTGAAAAATATGCCCTTGAGAACAGCTATGATCTCTATTTCCTAACCTATATAGACACTCCTTGGGAAAAGGACGATCTCAGGGACAAACCTCATGAACGGGAAAGGATGTTTCGCGCTTTCGAAAAAGCATTGATCCAGTATAACAGGCCCTATGTAATTTTAAAGGGGAATAAAAATGAACGATTAAAAAAGGCTGTTCAACATATAAATGAATTATTAAAGAAAAAGTAAATTGAAGTTCACTAAGCAAGACTTACAACAGATAAATGACCTGGGAATATCAATGGAAGAGGTACGTGCTCAATTGGAAAAATTCATAGGAGGCATCCCTTATGTTAATATAGTAACAGCGGCTTCCATTGGAAATGGGATCGAGATAATATCCAGAGAAGACCAGCAGAAACTGATCGAACTCTATGAATCGAAAAAAGATCAATTGGAGATCGTGAAGTTCGTTCCTGCTTCTGGGGCTGCGAGCAGAATGTTTAAATTCTTGCATGAATTTCTGGATCAATACGATCCTGAAACTGAAAGACTCAATTCGTTCATAAAGAAAGAGGAGAACGAGCAACTTTCCCTTTTCATCGATTCGATCAAGGAGTTTGCCTTCAATAAACCAGTAAGGAAAAAGATCAGGGAGCAGTACCCCGATTTCAAGCGCAGCACCAAAGGATTGCGATCGT
>JAHEHC010000041.1 GCA_024644805.1 Flavobacterium sp.
TTCATTGAAATGATGGAGTACACCCCTGCGCACATCCACGATCTTTTTATTCTCATCAATGAAGAAGGAGGTTGGAAGACCTAAACTATGTTTCATCGTCTCAATGACATGATCATGGGTGTTTTCCTTCTCATCTACAAATACTATATTTATCCTTTTACTGTATTTACGGGCTATTTTTTTGATCTTATCTTTAGAGTCCCAAAAGAGTATAATGAAATCGATATTATTATGTTCAGCTTCAGCAATTTTGTTCAAGGCGGGAATCTCCCCAACCCCTGGGGTACACCAGGAGGCATAGGTCATTAAGAATATGGGCTTTTTAAAATCGTAAAGCTCAATTTTCTTGCCGGACAATTTTTTTACCTTAAAATTATCCATATAACTGTTTACCACTACTTTCGAGATCAAAGAGTCGAATAAGGACTCCCCATATTCAATATTACCTTCATCATAGGCAATTTGAGATTTAAATGTATAGGATTTTATATTCTTTCCGATGACATAGGAAAATAACCTGACCGGCTCATGATCTTGTGATAGAGCGCCAAATGTGACCAATAAGAAGAGTAATAGTAGTTTTTTACTCATTCGCAATTGTTTACATCACGGGGATTATTAATTTTATTCCCAACTTAATTGTATTATAAATATACGAAAAATTGAATATATCTAACTAATTTACAACAATTTAAATCAATCGATTATCGTATATAACAATTAAAACCTCCTGCCTCCTCTGCCTCCTTGTCCATAGTGCTGTCGGGGCTGACCAGCTCGCTTCATCTGCTGTTTCATCATTTTTATCTGTTCATCCAGCATATTGTGCTTATCTAATTTTTTGGCCTCGGAAAGCAATGTTTGTGCTTCACGCTTTCTATTCTTTGTAAGCGCAATACCTGCGAGATTCAATTTTGCCATGGCCAGATCGGCATTCATGGACAATCCAAGACTGATCGCTTTTTTAAAATATTTTTCAGCCTCATTGATATTGGTCTGTGAAACCATCAATCCGTTTAAATAGTTATAATACCCCTGCTGTTTGGTAGTCAATGCCGTTTGGGGATTCTTGATCCTATCCAACCATTTCTTGGCACCTGCAAAATCCTCTTTTCTCAACCTTAAAAAAGACATTAGGATCATTTCATTCTTGAAATACAGAAAGATAAAAACACCTGATAGCAGTACATACATGATCCCATTACCTATATACCCCTCTATGAACTGCCAAACACTCCAGGCAAGGATCAATGCTGCTAATACTAGTTTTATATACTTATTGAACATGACGTTATTTTAGGCTGTCAAAGGTATAAAAACAAATAGAAATAATTTAATATTTACGTTTGGGAAAGTTAAAAATGATTGTATATTTGCACCCGACTTTTACGGACGGATGTAAAAGAAATATTTCAGAGGATATAATTGATTTAAAATGAAAAGAACATTTCAACCTTCAAAGAGGAAAAGGAAAAACAAACACGGCTTCAGAGAGCGAATGGGTTCTGTGAGTGGAAGAAAAGTGTTATCAGCACGTAGAGCAAAAGGAAGGAAAAAATTATCGGTCTCTTCTGAAATGCGTCACAAAAAATAATGTTGATAACTTATACATAAAAAGGTGTTGTTTTAAAACAACACCTTTTTTTTATACCCAAACGGTATGTATTTTTAGCACTCAGAATAAGTTCTTAAACTATGCCAAAGAATAAAAACCTCTCTTCTATTTTAATTATCGGTTCAGGGCCTATTATCATTGGGCAAGCATGCGAATTTGATTATTCCGGATCTCAGGCATTGAGGTCATTAAGAGAAGATGGTATTGAGACTATTCTTATCAATTCTAATCCGGCAACTATTATGACCGATCCATCAATGGCCGATCATATCTATTTATTGCCACTTACTACCAAATCCATCATCAAGATTCTTAATGAACATCCAAATATTGATGCTGTATTACCCACCATGGGAGGTCAAACGGCATTGAATCTTTGCATTGAGGCAGATGATAAAGGAATTTGGAAGGATTTTGGTGTAGATATCATAGGGGTGGATATCGATGCGATCAACATCACAGAAGACCGGGATCAGTTCAAACAACTGATGATTGATATCGATATTCCGGTAGCACCAGCCAAGATCGCAAATTCATTTTTGAAAGGAAAGGAGATCGCACAGGAATTTGGTTTTCCATTGGTCATAAGACCATCGTTTACCCTTGGAGGATCTGGAGCTTCATTTGTACATGCTGAAAAGGATTTTGATGAATTGCTTACCCGTGGACTTGAAGCATCTCCTATTCATGAGGTACTTATTGATAAGGCGCTCTTGGGTTGGAAAGAATATGAATTGGAACTGCTGCGTGACAATAACGATAATGTAGTGATCATCTGTACCATTGAAAACATGGATCCCATGGGTATCCATACCGGTGATTCGATCACGGTAGCACCAGCAATGACCTTGAGTGATACTTGCTTTCAGAGGATGCGGGATATGGCCATCAAGATGATGCGTAGCATAGGCGATTTTGCCGGGGGATGTAATGTTCAATTTGCAGTAAGCCCGGACGAGAAGGAAGAGATCATTGCCATTGAGATCAATCCCAGGGTATCGAGATCTTCTGCTTTAGCATCAAAGGCCACCGGATATCCCATAGCAAAGATAGCCACCAAACTGGCCATAGGCTATCGGTTGGATGAACTGGACAATCAGATCACCAAATCGACCTCTGCCTTGTTTGAACCCACTTTGGACTATGTGATCGTCAAGATCCCTCGCTGGAATTTCGATAAATTTGAAGGATCAGAGCGAATAATCGGATTGCAAATGAAATCGGTTGGAGAGGTCATGGGAATTGGAAGGTCATTCCAGGAAGCTTTGCATAAGGCCACGCAATCGTTAGAGATCAAGCGAAATGGAATAGGGGCAGATGGAAAAGGTTATAAAGATTATGATCAGATCATCGATAAGCTTAGCAATCCCAGTTGGGACCGGGTCTTTGTGATCTATGATGCCATACAAATTGGTATTCCACTAAGCAGGATCCACAAGATCACCAAAATCGATATGTGGTTCCTTCGACAATATGAGGAGTTGCATTTCTTAGAAAAAGAGATCTCGAAATTTGAGATCGACTCCTTACCAAAAGACCTTCTTCTTGAAGCGAAGCAAAAGGGTTACGGAGATCGTCAGATAGCTCATATGCTGGGTTGTTTGGAGAGCCAGGTCTATAATAAAAGGGAGGAACTCAATATAAACAGGGTATACAAATTGGTAGATACCTGTGCTGCAGAATTCAAAGCAGAGACCCCTTACTATTATTCCACATTCGAGAATGAGATAGTCGCTGCTGACGGATCTACTTATTCAGCTAATGATAGCATTGTATCCGATCGGAAGAAGATCATTGTTTTGGGTTCGGGACCTAATAGGATCGGACAAGGTATCGAATTCGATTACTGTTGTGTGCATGGGGTACTTGCTGCTTCAGAAGTAGGATATGAGACCATCATGATAAACTGTAACCCTGAGACTGTTTCGACCGATTTCGATGTGGCAGACAAACTCTATTTTGAGCCGGTCTTTTGGGAACATATCTATGATATCATTCGACATGAGAAACCTGAGGGAGTTATCGTGCAATTGGGTGGACAAACAGCTCTGAAACTGGCTGAAAAACTGGACAGATATGGTATTAAGATCATGGGTACCAGTTTCCAATCCTTGGATCTAGCAGAAGATCGGGGTAGTTTTTCTACCATATTAAAAGATATCAATATTCCATATCCTGAATTTGGTGTTGCCGAAACTGCTGAAGAGGCATTGAACCTGGCTGATGAATTAAATTTTCCATTGTTGGTCAGGCCATCCTATGTTCTTGGTGGACAAGGTATGAAGATCGTGATCAATAAAAAGGAATTGGAAGAGCATGTAGTAGATATACTTCGCAAGATGCCCGACAATAAACTCCTATTGGATCATTATTTGGATGGAGCCATTGAAGCAGAAGCAGATGCCATCTGTGATGGTGAGAATGTGTATATCATCGGGATCATGGAACATATTGAGCCCTGTGGGGTTCATTCAGGTGATTCCAATGCCACGTTACCTCCTTTTAATTTGGGAGAGTTTGTGATGCAACAGATCAAGGACCACACTGAGGAAATTGCATTGGCTCTCAATACTGTTGGATTGATCAATATTCAATTTGCAATAAAAGATGACATGGTCTATATCATAGAGGCCAACCCAAGGGCTTCACGTACTGTACCTTTCATTTCCAAGGCCTACGGAGAACCTTATGTGAATTATGCAACCAAGGTCATGTTGGGTCATAGTACCTTAAGTGATTTTAAATTTGAACCTAAGTTAAATGGATTTGCCATTAAGCAACCGGTATTCAGCTTCAACAAATTTCCTAAAGTGAATAAACAACTTGGACCGGAAATGAAGAGTACTGGTGAAAGTATACTGTTCATCGACAGTCTTAAAGAAGATGAATTCTATGAATTGTATTCCCGTAGAAAGATGTATTTAACCAAATAACTCCTTATTTTTAAAGACATAAATTAAAAAAAACAATTTTTTTAAGGGTTTTTTAGTTTATACTTGTTATATATGTAAAAATGATTCAGATGAAACACCAATTACTGAAAATCCTGACATTATTAATTTCTTTTTCATTCTTGTTGAGTTGTACCAATCATACGATTGACGATATTTCGGAAGAAGAGGAAATTATAGAAAATGTTACCTATCAGAATGTAAAAGGAACTTTTGATTCGCAATGTACCAGTTGCCATTCCAACCCTACTCAGAATGGAGCACCTATGCCTTTGGTTAATTATCAGAATGTAAAGGAAGCCGTTATGAACAGAGGTTTGCTGGACAGGATCAGTAGGCAAGAGGGAGAAGATGGACTAATGCCCTTTGGAGGACCACGTTTACCACAATCAACGATCGATCTTATATTTCAGTGGAATGCAGATGGATTATTAGAAAATTAAATATATTATGAGAACAGTATTAGTAGTAGTAATTTGCTTATTGAGCATGCAATCAAATCTTAATGCTCAAAAATATTCCACAAAAAGTGGAGAGATTAATTTTGAAGCTTCAGTTCCTTCTTTCGAGGAAGTCAAGGCCAAGAATATGAACGTAAGTGCCATACTTACTGAAAATGGTGATTTCGCCAGCTTGGCTCTGGTGAATGCCTTCAGATTCAAAGTTGCCTTGATGCAGGAACATTTCAATGAGAATTATGCGGAGTCCGATAAATTTCCAAAGACTACGTTCCGTGGAAAGATCAATGGGCTTGCTATGGATGATCTTACCGAGACTGAAACCACCTATAACGCTGTAGGTGTGATCAACTTGCATGGCATCGATAAAAATGTGGATGTTCCGGTACAGATCAAATTGGTTGATGGAACCATTGTGCTTACGACCGAGTTTATTCTGAAGCCAAGTGATTTCAATATTGAGATACCGAGTATCGTAAGCAATAAGATCGCTGAAGAGGTCAATGTTTCAGCAACATACAATTTAACTAAATAATCGTATTATGAATAAGAGAAGACTCCTATTGTTACTGGTTATTATAATAGCCATTGCAGGATATTTTGGATATAAATACATGTATCATGATCATAGGGATATCAGTTCAGAAGCAGCTCAGATTGAGTTGCCATCGGCCGATCTGTTACAACTATTCAAAGAAAGCGAAACACCCTCCGTTTTGGACGGAACGGTTCAGGTATCTGGATCGGTAACCGAAGTAGATGCAAATTCAATTACATTGGATAATAATGTCCATTGCAGTTTTGAAGGTGAAGTAAGTGATGTTCAGATCAATGATCAATTGGTCATAAAAGGAAGATGTATCGGATACGATGACCTATTCGAATTAGTTAAACTCGATCAATCAACCATCATCAAATAAATTAAAGATGTATAGATTATTTTTATTCCTATTACTATTTCCGTTACTTGTTCAAGCTCAGGATGATGATCTGTTGGGTGAATTGGAAAATGACGTAACCGTAGATAATACGGTCATAGCTGCTTTTAAGGGACTTAAGATCGTTAATTTTGAGACCACAAAGCTGGCCAATAAAAATGACTTTTACCTGATCGTATCACATCGCTTTGGAACGGTTAAAAACGGAATTGACGATCTATTCGGTTTGGATCAATCAGTGACTCAGATCAAGTTCATCTATGGTATCAATGAATGGTTGAACCTTGGATTTGCTCGTAGTTCAAATCTTAAGAAATACGGACTTCATGCAAAATACCGTTTGGTTCCTCAAACGGATACTTTCCCAGTGACCATTGTAGGATATAATCTGGTCACAGCCAATACGTCTTTAAAGGATGATCAATATCCAAATATTGATTTTGGGGATAAACTGACCTATACCACACAGGTGATATTTTCAAGAAAATTCGACAAGAACTTTTCCATGATACTTTCGCCAACTTACCTACATGAGAATTTGGCTACTCGAAGCATTGAGATCCTGGACAATGGTACCACTGTGAATTACGATGAGGATAACGATCAATTTGCTGTTGGAATAGGAGGGCGATACAAAATTTCTAAAAGAGTAAGCATCAATGCCGATTATGGTATTCATCTGAACCGAAACAGCAATTCTAACTTTAAGGATCCATTATCAATAGGAGTGGATATTGAAACCGGAGGGCATGTATTCCAGGTGCACTTCACCAATGCTCAAGGGATGTTTGAAGAAGGATTTATCGTTAATGGAAACGGTGATTGGGGAGATGGAGATTTCTTCTTTGGATTTAATTTGAGTAGGGTGTTCTAAAGATGTTGTATCTTTAAATAAAAACGCTGCTATGAATTACCTTCCATTAATTATTTTATTTTTTGCTTATCAATTTTCTTATGCTCAAGGGGACGATAACTATGAAGATGGGACATTAGAGGATTGGACCAATACCGATCTATCCACTAACATGTTGACCAATGAAGCCCATAGTGTTCCTCCCAATCAGGGCAATCTTTTTTATTTACAAAAGGACTGTGATGGATCGAATACTGCTGTTGGAGAAATGGCGATTATCAATCATTCCGAAGAATGGACTGGGACCTATCCAACCGGATTTTTTGATGCCTTTGTGTGGATCGACATGCTTGTTAAAAATGACAATGATTTTGATCTGCATCTAAGGTTGGGATATATGGGAGGTACTGATAATACTAAGATTGTTAGTAATGAAGCTACCATAATACCTGCATTTTCAGACTGGGATTATTATTCTATATATGCTGGGGATTTTACGGTCATAGAAGGGAGTAATACATGGGAGGAAGTATTTGAAGACAGTCACGAAGCTAAGATCATCCACAATGATGCTATTTCGTATGACGGGAAAATTGTATCCGGGACCTTGAAGATCAGCGAACAATTTTCAGTTTATCTATTATCCAACAACGATCAATTTATCTCAGAGATTTCATTGTATCCCAATCCTGTTAATGATGTAATAAGTATAAGGAATCCGGGTAATGAGCAGGGGCGAATCGTATTATTTGATATACTGGGTAAAAATATTCTAGAGGAAAATTTGTCTTCAAATATTACTCTTGTTGATCTTTCTGAATTTAGGAGTGGAGTTTATATAGTAAAAATTGAAACAGAGGATCTTACAACCACAAAGAAAATTGTGAAGCTCTAATCCTCTTCTTCAGCGCGTTTCAATAATTTTTCATCGATGTGCTTGCTGGCTTTAGCTCCTAATTTCTTCAGTTTTTCAACCCGAATGATCAGATTTCCTCTTCCGGTTAGCTTTTTCATCGCATTCTCATAAGTTCCCTGAACAGTTCCTATTTGTTTTCCAACTTTGATCAATTCATCGGTTAGATTGGTAAATGAATCGTATAAAGAACCAGCCTGTTTAGCGATCTCCAAGGCATTCTGCTGCTGTTTTTCATTGGTCCACATGCTGTCTATAGTTCTTAAAGTAGCTAACAACGTTGTTGGAGTAACAATCACTATGTTCTTTTCAAAGGCCCAGTTGTACAGCTTGTTATCGCTATTTATGGCAACCGCAAAAGCGGGTTCAATTGGCACGAAGAGTAAGACAAAATCCGGACTTTCGATCTCATAGATGTTCTGATAGTTCTTTTCACCTAACTGTTCAATATGTTTCTTTAGTGAATTTACATGCTCCTTTAAATATTGCTCCTGCACTTTTTTATCTTCTTCATTGATGTAGCGCTCATAAGCCACTAACGAGACCTTCGAATCGACAACCATCTTCTTTTGATCTGGTAGATTGATGATCACATCGGGTAAGACCCTCTTTCCTTCCTCATTTGTAAAACTGCTTTGAATAAAATATTCTCTGTCCCTTTCCAGTCCGCTCTTCTCCAAAACCCGTTCCAACACCAATTCGCCCCAGTTACCCTGAGTCTTACTATCGCCTTTCAATGCCTTGGTCAGGTTAATCGCCTCCGAGCTGATCTTCTCATTGAGTCCTTTGAGATCGATGATCTGTTGTCTGAGCATGGCATGACGATCGATGCTTTCCTTATGACTTTCCTCAACCTTTTTTTCAAATGATTTGATCTTTTCCTGAAGCGGATTCAGGATCTGATCCAGATTCTCCTTATTTTGTTTTGCAAACTTGGTGGACTTCTCATCTAAGATCTTATTAGCTAGATTTTCAAATTCCTTGGTGAATCTTTCCTGAAGTTTTTCCAGTTCATTCCTTTGTTCAAGAAGCTTCTTTTCAAGATTGTGCAGTTCAGAAGTTCTCTTAGCCAGTTCAATGCCGAGCTCCTCTTTTTCATCACGCATACTTTCCTTATCATCTATGGCCTTACCGAATTGTTCTCTCAGTTTTTCTTCTTGTTGAGTTAACTGTGCAAGCCGTTCATCCAATTTACCGGTTTTTGCATTATGCTTCAAACGAGCAAAGTAATTGCCTATAAAAGCACCGAATAGTAAACAGAGTCCATATAAAAGTATAAATAGAAAGGTTTCACCCATAATGCATAGAAATGTACGTAAAGATAATTATTTCTTTATAGTAAATCGTTTCAAACTGGGATCAAATTGGATAACATCGGGGGGAAATAATTGACCGAAACAATCTTCTACAATAAGCTGCTCCGGTGTATTATAAAAGATTGATTCTGTTGACATGACCAGCATTTTATCACTTAGCTGAATAGCAAGATCGATCTCATGGGTAGAGAATATGATGGTCTTATCGTGTTCTTTGGTCAGTTTCTTTAAAAGATTCAAAATATAGGCCCTGTGATACATATCCAAATGGGTGGTAGGCTCATCGAGAAGTATAATTGGAGTGTCCTGAGCCAGGGCCCGGGCTATCATGACCCGTTGCAGTTGTCCATCACTCAGTTCCGAGCATTTTCTACTCATTAGCGATCGGGTCTCCGTTGATATCAAGGCCTTATCAACAAGATCCCTATCCTCAGGGGTCAGCGATCCCATCCAATTGGTATAGGGTTGCCTGCCCAGAGAAACCAGTTCAATTACAGACAGGTTCCTTGAATTGGGAGGCTCGGTTAGAACCACACTCAAATGCTGAGCCAATTGCAGAGGGGTATAGTCTTTCAGATCCTTTCCTTTAATTTTTATCTGCCCTTTCAATGGATCGATTATACTTGCTACCGTTTTGAACAAAGTCGACTTTCCGATACCATTGGGGCCAACAACACCGATCAATTCTCCTGTAGCTATTTCAAAATGCACATCTTCAGCGATGACGATAGGATCCTTGCTTTTGTATCCAATACTAAGATCAGTCACTTCAAAAATGGTATGTTGTTCTTTGATAATCATTTTATTCTATTTCATTTGTACCCTTCGACAAGTTCAGGGTACATTCTTAGGTCTCTGAGCCTGTCGAAGAGACCTCAAATTTAAAACAATAATTTTCGTTTTCGAACCAGTAACCAGATCACGACAGGAGCTCCTACCAATGAGGTGATTGCGTTAATAGGCAATGTATATTCACTAAAAGGTAATTGGGCTATGGTATCACAGATCAACATCAGAATACTGCCGCTCAATACTACAGCGGGGACCAATATCCAATGATTGGAAGTCGTGAAGAATTGTCGGGTAAGATGGGGTACAGCAAGACCAATAAATGCAATGGGACCTGCAAAAGCAGTTATGCTCCCTGCCAATAGACTGGTTGCAATGATCACCAATAATGTGGTCTTCTTAATGTTCATTCCCATACTTTGTGCATAGTTCTCCCCCAATAAAAGAGCATTAAGTGGTTTGACACAAAAAATACTTAATACCAATCCCAAACAGCAGCTTATTGACAGTATGATGATTCCCTGCCAGGATACATTACCCAAACTTCCAAAGGACCAGAAAATATATTGTTGTAATTGTTCAGCATCGCTGAAATAGGCAAGTACTGCGACCACAGCAGAGGTTACACTTCCAAACATCAATCCGATGATGAGAATGGCCATGGTGTCTTTGACCTTTAAGGTCACCGATAATACGGCCAATAGAACTAAAAAACTTCCAAAGGCCGATGCAATCACCAGTCCCCAGGAATTCATTATGATGCCACCTAAGACTCCTCCAAACAATCCAGCTCCGAATATCAAAAAAGCAATCCCTAAGCTGGCTCCACTGCTGATACCCAGGACAAATGGACCGGCTAATGGGTTGCGAAATAAGGTTTGCATCATTAATCCTGAAATTGCCAATCCACTTCCAGTTAGTATGGCCGTTATCGATTTAGGAAGCCTATAGTCCATGATGATATAACTCCAGGATGACCTTGATGGGTCTCCTCCGAATAAGGTGATCAAGATCTCATCCAATGGAATAGCAACTGAGCCTAAGCTTATATTAAGTACGAATACGACTAGCAATATAAGTAACAGAATTACAAAATAAGAGCGATATGAATTTGTTATATGCATTATTCCAATTTTCCAAAGAAAAACAATTCATGTTCTGGTAATAAACCGGGATGGAAGATCTTTATTAGATCCTTAAGTACGATATCAGGACGATTAGGCCCCAACTCATAATACAACGTTCCTCCAGTACTTCCTTTTTTATTGGTGAAGGAATATACCTGATCAGTTGAAAATGCATTGAACCTGGTATAGATCGGATGTGCTTCTTTTAATTGTTCCATTGAGGTGTACTGCCCCGGGCCAATCCAAATGTCGGCTTGCTGACCTTGATCAAGAACTGTTTCTAAATTTAACGCAAGACTTCCAGTCCCATTACTTTCACCCCAAATATACATTCCATGAGCGTCCTTAATGAATTCACCAGCCCAGCTGTTTCCATAGGGCATATACCAAACATCCTTATACAATGCCCCACTGATGATTGTTGGTGCATGCTCCGTGCTTTGGGCCACTTCCTTTGCTTTCAGATAGTTTTCTTCTATCATTGAAAAGATGCTGTCGGCTTCCTTTTGTTTGTTGTATAAAAGTCCGAAGAATTTGATCCACTCTGCCTTTCCCAAAGGGGAATTTTCGGTCCAATCGGCATTATACAATACCGGAATACCCGTCTTCTTGATTGTACTCATGGTAGAATTGGCACCTTCGACTGCAAATCCGATCACAAGATCAGGATCCAATTCGATCAGCACTTCTGTGTTAATGGTCTCATTCTTCCCAAGTTCTTTGATATACCCTTCTTCAATGCGTTCTCTAATGATCTCAGATGAGATATAATCCAGATTTGGAAACCCGATCAATGTGTTGGAGACACCAAGCATATCCAGAGAAGGTATGTGGGTGGTCGAAGTAACAACGATCGATTTGATAGGAGATTCGACTATGGCATCATAATTCTCAAGATTGGAAATCGACGCACCTCTATTGATCACTGCATAGTTGAAAGTCTCTTCCGATCCTGGCCAGGCATTCTTTATCGTGATCATCGATCCATTTTCTATGGGTTGGATATCAAATCCTGTGGCATATTTGATCTTTGAAAGAGGACTCTGTTCTACTGAATTGACTTCACCTTCAGTAACTTCCTTACAGGAAATAATACCAAAAACTATAAGAATGAGGAGTCCAATTCTTTGCATCCTCAAAAATAATAGGTTTTGAATTGTAATGCCCACTAATTAATACCTTATTTTAGCATAGATAATGGTGGCACCATATTTATTATGGTCCTAAAGAGGGAATTCGGTTAAATTCCGAAGCTGTACCCGCAACTGTAATTCATTTCCAGTAATGGGAATATGTTAACTACGCCACTGGATTATTATAAAGATCCGGGAAGGCAGCATAACAAGAAGAGCCAGGAGACCTGCCATTGAAATTTAATTAGTGTCAAACTTTCGGGATAAAAGTTTGGGCCTTTCGATGACATTGGATGGAATCCGAACCTGTTGAATGGCTTCTCAGATCAAGTTTATTTACGCGATCTAACTTTTTCCGTTTTAAAAGAATTTTTAAAATGAAAAGAAACATTTTGGTCTTATTTTGCCTCTTAGTTTATGGTCTAAACCATGCACAGACAGAACAAGGCAATGCACAGGAATCATTAGATACGGTCTATATCGATTCTAAAACCCCACTTACAGAATTGCATAGCGGAAAAGTGATCGCAAAGGTCACTTCTGAATATATAAAGCATCACCCAGGTAAGTCGATTGCACAAATGATCAATGAACAATCTGGCATCGAGATAAATGGGAGTAGGGGCTATCAAGGACAGAATCCGGGTTATTTTGTGCGAGGAGGTAGAAATAGACAAGTTGTGATCATGGTTGATGGGGTACAATTGACCGATCCGTCAACTATTTCCAATGACTATGATCTTCGCTTTATTTCACCAACGGAAATAGATCATATTGAGATCATAAAAGGGGCTTCCAGTGTGCTTTATGGTACCGGAGCCGGAACTGCTGTGATCAGTATCAATACCAAGGAACCGAAGAAAAATGGATTCAATTTAGCACTTAATTCATCCTTGGGAACAAATCGTGCCGCCAATGATCCCGATTACGATATTGGAGAGGTTATGAATTCGGTAAATATAAATAGTAGGATGAAAAAGTTCTCTTATAAAATGACATTCAACCATCAATATACCGATGGCTTATCGGCGATATCAGCACCCGAAGGTCAAGAGAGTTATCAGGAAGATGTATATAACAGTTTTGATGGGAATCTCGGTTTGGGATATGAATTTAATGAACAGATCAAACTTAAACGGTTTTTTAGTTTCAATACGATCAAAGCGGGTTTTGATGATTTCAGTTATTACGATGCCAATCATTCTTATATCAATAAACAGCTAAGGACGGGCGGTGCCTTTTATTGGAATTTCAAAAAAGGGAAGTTAACTGTAAATGATAGTCATACCTGGATCGATCGTGAGATCATGTCATTCTTTCCAACGCAATTCGATTCTAAGACCTCTGCGGTTGATGCCTTTTTAAGTTATTCTTTGAATTCAGAAATCACAATATTGGCAGGGTTAAACGGTCACATCAGCAGCTTTAATTCCTATGTTATTCCATTTGGAGATTCTGAATTTGAGCAATCTATTGAGGATGAAAATGCACAATTTGAGATCATTGATCCCTATTTGAATGTAGTTTACCTATCTGATTTTGGATTGAATGTGAATGCCGGGATACGAATGAACAATCATAGTTCCTATGGGAATCATCTGGTCTATCAGCTGAATCCATCCTATGTTTTTTCATTAAAAGAAGGATACCTAAAATTATTAAGTTCATATAGTACGGCCTATATAACCCCATCATTATATCAATTGTATGAACCCAGTTTTGGCAATAGCCAGCTGGATCCTGAGGAGAATGCAACGTTAGAAGGAGGTGTCGAATTTAAGTATGGGAAGGGATTCAAGATTAGTGCGGTATACTTTAATAGAATTGAAAAGAATCTGATCGATTTTGTTCTTATTGATCCGGATACCTTTCAGTATCAATATCAAAACATTGCCGAGGAATTTGAGGCTGAGGGTTTAGAGATAGAATTTAGCTCTAAAATTATCAAAGACCTATCGATCAGTGCAAATTATACCAATACGCAGGCCGATGAGCGCTTTGCTTTGAGAATTCCGGAACATAAAGTGAATGTTCACATGCAATACAAACTGAGTGAAAGATTTCATACAAGTTTGGGTTTTCAGTGGCTCAGTGACCGGGAGGATTCCTATTTTGATCCCGAGACATTTACCCAGGAGAATATTATCTTGGAAAGCTTCAGTACCATTGATCTAAATGTCGGATATCAATTGAATGACCAGGTGTATCTATATGCTCATTTCCTTAATATTCTGGATGAAGAATATGAGGAAATATACCGGTTTCAAACATTGGGCAGAAATATTCGAATTGGTTTTCAATTGAAATTATGACCTAATTCAGGATCATTACTGATCGGCGATCATGAGCTGATACATGAGCTGATCGGATTTGCTTTCGGCTATCTCCTGGTATTTTATACCTCTTCTTTCCGGTCTGGGATGTGGAGGAAAAATAGCATTCAAAGTTTCTGCAAGTAGGGGTTCATTGACATCTCCTAATGTGCCCAGATTGGAATAATCTTCATCCAAGGGGATCTCAGGATCCAATCCGTGTATAAAATCAGTATAACCAGCAGCATTCACTGTTTTAAATACCAATGGCAGCATGGCATAAGTGTGTCCTGGATTTGCTTCAGATCGTCTGAAATTAGGAGCAGGAGCATCATATAAGATGAAGGAAGCCTGAAACTTGCCAGTTGTGGTTCCACCAACCTGGATCACATTGATATAGGGATCCAATCCGTTGATGACCAATTCGCTTGCTGAAGCAGATCTTCCGGTGGTGATCACATAAACCTGATTCAGATTTAAACTATTTATGGCCTCACCGGTATTAATTGTATTATTGAAAAGTTGATCTTCAGCGTAATCAGCCTGACGGTCATCATTCCATTGCTCACTCACAAATAATTGTCCGTTGAATTGACCTGTTATCATGCTCGACAAGTCAATGGCGGTTTCTACCGAACCACCTCCATTGTATCTCAGGTCAAGGATCAGATTTGAGACTCCATCGGCTTTGAATTGAGCAAATGCCGCATTTAATTGCGGATCGAAATCACGTGTAAAGGCGTTGTACATAAGATATCCCACATTTTGTCCTTCTACAGTAAGTGTCCGCGCAATATGAATTGGATTTTCTGTAAAATTGGATTTGACCAGGTCGACACTTTCTCCGGTTGCTGTTATATTCTCACCATCAAAAGTAGCCAATCCAATCGTGTAGGAGTCGGCACCAATCAGTTGGCTGAAATTATTCTCATTGATCTGAATTCCATCAATGGTAT
>JAHEHC010000042.1 GCA_024644805.1 Flavobacterium sp.
CATGTATGTATCTCGCCTCTCCATTGGTCTTATTCTCTCCCATCACCAAAACATTCGCCTTGATCTCTTCTCGAGTAAATGAGGTAGTCTGCCCCATAAATCCTTTTACCAGTGCGGTGTGATTCTGCACCAACATGCAGGGGATCGGATCCCATTTTGCTGAATAGTCCATCAAGCTGAAATAGTCGGTTTCCTTTAATATCTTTCGCCTTCTGGTCATATCGATCGATGAGAATTCATAGACCATCGGACTTCGTTCAAGAATAAAATCCTTGAACGCAAAAGTCTTGTTATAATCAATTTTGCTTTGATAGCCAGGTTCACTGGGATCTCCATCAAACATGGGTTCGCAGATATCAATTCCCTCGGCTGCCAAAGCTATATCAAAACTGTCGGTCGCACTGCACATGGCAAACATGAATCCTCCTCCGATCACATAATTCCTGATCTTCAATGCTACATCCAGTTTGGCTTCTGACACCTTTTCATATCCCAGAAATTCAGCAAGGGCTTCCGCTTTTCTCTTCTCTTCAATATACCAGGGGGCTGAACGATAGGCACGGTAGAATTTACCATATTGTCCGGTAAAATCCTCATGATGTAAATGCAGCCAATCGTACATGATCAGGTGATCATTCAATACTTCCTCATCATATATAATATCATAGGGTATCTCAGCATAGGTCAGTACCATGGTCACGGCATCGTCCCATGGCTGATTCCCTTTTGGGGAATACACTGCGATCCGTGGTGCTTTCTCCAAAACTACAGCTTCCATATTTCTAGACGGACTGCTGATCTCCTCCAATATCGCTTCGGTCTTAGAATCGGACAACAATTCAAAAGAAACCCCTCTGATCTGGCATTCCTTTCTGATCTCCTCGGTATCGGGTAATAGAAAGGATCCTCCTCTATAATTCAACAACCACTTTACCTTTTGCTGATTCTCCAGGGTCCAATAGGTGATACCATAGGCCTTTAAATGCTCTTTCTGACTTTCTGCATCCATCGGTATAAGGATATAGGCTGCATTGATCTGAAATGAGAATAGAATAAATAAAAGAAAAAATATTGTTCTTGACATGGTGCTAATATACAGACAAAATTCAAGCCATTTTTAATGGATTGTTCTATTCCAGTAACATTTAACAATTAATTTTGAATAACAGTATAGCTGTTAAGTTCCTCTTTAGAATGGAACATCGCTATCGTCATCGGGAGTACCACCTTTATTCAAAGAACTACCAAAGGCCTCATCCGGGGATGCTGTCTGATCGGTCTTGAAGGTATCATCATTGGCCGCTGCATTCATACGGGAATGGAATTCCGTCGAGAATTCAAAAGAATCCAACTCTTCAAATTTACCAAGATGACCAACGAATTTCAATCGTATCTCATCCAATCCACCATTACGGTGCTTGGCTACAATAAATTCTGCCTGGCCTGCTGTAGGTGTCCTTTCCTCATCATCCCACTCTTCCATCTTATAATATTCCGGTCTGTAGATGAATGATACGATATCGGCATCTTGTTCGATAGCTCCTGATTCCCTAAGGTCAGATAGCAAAGGTCGCTTGCTACCCCCTCTGGTCTCTACCGCTCTCGATAACTGAGATAATGCGATTACCGGCACATTCAATTCCTTGGCCAAAGCTTTTAAATTCCTGGAAATGGTCGAGATCTCCTGTTCTCGGTTTCCTCCCTTAAGGCTACTTCCGGAAGTCATCAGTTGCAGGTAATCGACCATGATCAATTTTATCTTATGCTGAGACGACAATCGCCGTGCCTTGGCTCTAAGATCGAAAATAGAGAGAGACGGGGTGTCATCAATAAAAAGTGGTGCTTTCTCAAGTCCTTTTACCTTAACATTTAGTTGCTCCCATTCGTGTTTTGCCAGATTACCGGTCCTTAATTTTTCTGAGCTCAACCCGGTCTCTGATGAGATCAGTCGAGTGATCAATTGAAGTGATGACATTTCCAACGAGAAGAATGCCACCGGAATTTGATGTTCGACTGCAATGTTACGAGCCATGGATAGCGCAAAGGCGGTCTTACCCATACCCGGTCTTGCAGCAACGATCACCAGATCACTGGGCTGCCAGCCTGAGGTCAATTTATCGATCTTGGAATACCCTGAAGGTATACCCGATAGTCCCTCCTTATTGGCAATCTCCTCGATCTTGTTCTTTGCCAGGATCACCAGATTCTGGGCACTTTCAGAAGATCGCTTTATATTTCCTTGTGTTATCTCATATAATTTTGATTCGGCATCATCCAGTAGGTCGAATACATCGGTTGATTCGTTATAGGATTCCTCGATGATCTGATTTGAGATCTTGATCAGACTTCTCTGAATGAATTTTTGTAAAATGATGCGTGCATGGAACTCAATATGAGCCGAAGAAGACACTTTTTGTGTCAGTTGGATGAGATAAAACTCCCCTCCTATCAATTCCAGTTTCTTTTCCTGCTTAAGCTTCGCCGAAACAGTTAATAAGTCGACTGGCTCACTTTTTTCAAATAATGTATAGATCGCCTCGAATATATGCTGATGGGCCTCTTTGTAAAAGGCGTCTGGACTCAGAATATCGATAACCTCGTCAACACCTTTTTTATCGATCATCATAGCACCTAACACAACTTCCTCTAAATCAACAGCTTGTGGAGGTAACTTTCCTTTTTCAAGTGGAATCACCTGAGCGGATCTGGTTGGGTAATTGGTACGAGGTTTTATTTTTTCCATTAGGCGAATGTAACTAAATTGTTAATGAAAGGTACAACATTTAAAATTTCTATATCAACTGGTCTTTAACATTTTAACTGTTGACAACTTATGGATATTGTTAATAACCAAAAAAAAATCCGAATTCAAAAATTCGGATTTCCTTAATCGTTTGTTATTGTTGGAACTAACTTTTGTAGACGCCCATCTTGCAATATTTATCCATGCGTTTTTTCACCAGATCCTCTGGGGATAATTTACTCAGACTCTCATATGCCTTCTCTATTGCTTTTGAAACCGCAATATAAGCACCTTCCCTATCGGTATGTGCACCTCCTAACGGTTCCTTTACGATACGGTCTATCAATTTCAGTTTTTTCATATCATCTGCTGTCAGTTTCAACGCTTCAGCTGCTTGCTCCTTGAATTCCCAGCTGCGCCATAGTATGGATGAACAGCTTTCGGGAGAGATCACCGAATACCATGTGTTCTCAAGCATCATGACTTTATCGCCTACTCCTATTCCAAAGGCTCCTCCACTGGCTCCCTCGCCAATGATCACCACTATGATCGGTACTTTCAACCTTGTCATCTCCAGGATGTTTCTGGCTATTGCTTCTCCTTGTCCTCTTTCCTCGGCCTCAAGTCCAGGATATGCACCTGGGGTGTCTATCAAGGTCACCACTGGAATACCAAACTTCTCAGCCGATTTCATTAATCGTAAAGCCTTTCGATATCCTTCTGGATTGGCCATACCAAAATTTCTATATTGACGCGTTTTGGTATTGTAACCTTTTTGCTGTCCAATGATCATATAGCTTTGATCACCGATCTTCCCCAACCCGCCTACCATAGCCTTATCGTCTTTCACTCCGCGATCGCCATGCAATTCCAGGAATGAATCACCGCAAATGGCCCGGATATAATCCATAGTATATGGCCTGTTAGGGTGACGCGAGAGCTGAACCCGTTGCCAGGCAGTTAAATTTGAATAGATCTTCTTCTTAGTCTCATTGAGTTTCTTCTCAATTTGCCTACAAGTATTGGTCACATCTACATCACTATCCTCACCTATTTTGCATGCCTTGTCAAATTGTTCCTGAAGGTCTTTTATCGGTAATTCAAAATCAAGATATTCCATGGGTATCTTTTTTGGTCTGGTTTGAATTTAGTTTACAAATATAGAACATTGTTTTAAAGCTAATAAAAATTCTTACTTCTTTATTCTTTTAGTATTCTTTATTATACCATTAGCTATCACAGTGACCAGAATGATACCGGCTCCCAGATAGAATTGAGGGCTCATATATTCACTATCTCCCAATATCAACAAAGCGAGAATTATCCCATAAATGGGTTCCATATTGGTGGTCAGCATCAAGGTATAAGGCGTGATCCATTTCATTACGTGCAATGATGCAGCATAAGCATAAGCCGTGCAAACCGAGGCCAGTACCACTATTAGAATCCAATCGCTGGCCGATAGCTTAAAAAAGGAAGCATCAAATGATCCATTGGCAAATAAAAAAATTGTTATGCAAAACATCCCTGCCAACAGTTCATAGAATGAGATCACCGATGCATCATTCTTAAGAATGAATTTACCATTGAATACCGAGAACAAAGCTCCCAGAAATGCCGATAGCAAGGCCAATAGTATACCCGTTAAAAAATGGCCCTCCACCTTGAATATAAGATAGAGTCCGATGATAACTATAATTCCGAAGAGCACTTCATAATAAATGATCCTCCTTTTAAAGAATAAGGGTTCAAGAAGAGATCCGAAAAAGGCTCCTGTTGACATCATGGCCAGGGTAATGGAGACATTAGATACTTTTATTGCTCCGAAGAAGGCAAGCCAGTGCATAGCCAGTAAGACACCAACTAAACAGTACTTAATCATGTTTGATCTGGATATCATCAGGTTTCTTTTTCTATATACAATGTATAGGAGAATAAAAAATGATGCCAGTAGCATTCGGTACCAAACCAGGGGAATCGCATCAACAGAGATCAAGGCTCCCAACACCGCAGTGAATCCCCATATGAAAACGATTACGTGTAAATGGAAATAATTAAATAGTTTAGCGTTTTGCATTCTTCAAGAGATAGACAGCCAAAATAGCAAAAACAAAGTTAGGAAACCACGTAGCCACAAATGGGGAAAAATCACTTTGTTCAGCCATAGTGCCAAAAATCTTATCAAAAAAGATAAAGATCATTCCTATTCCAATACCAATGGCCAGATTGACTCCCATTCCACCCCTTCTTTTAATTGAAGAAACAGCAACTGCAATGATGGTCAAAATATAAGCTGCAATGGGTAAGCTCCAGCGTTTGTTCCTGACAATCTCATACCGACTGATATAGGAAGAACCTCTTGCTTTCTCTCTTCTTATAAAGGAATTGAGTTCGGTGTAGTTCAAGGTCTCCGCAATATATTCGACCGGTGTCAGGTCCTCTAGCTCAAAAGAAAACACAGTATCGAGCTCTTTCTGAGAAATGAGTATGTCATCATGATCACCGATGATCCTTTTTGAATAGTTTCTCAATGTATAGGTACTATCTTCATTGTTATAGATGATCCTATTGGCTGAGATCTTGTATTTCATCTTATTCCCCTCGAAATGTTCCAGGGTGAAATTATTGCCAGACTTTTCCTTGACATTGAAATAACTCACATAGATGTAGTCATTATCGTTGATCTGTCGGTATACATTGGATCTGGTTCGGTCCTTTTTTCCTTTCTTCAGGTATTTATAGGTGAATTCATTAAACCCTTTACTGGCTTCCGGAGCCAGAAACATTCCCATGATAAGCGCTCCAATACATACAATTGTAGCTCCAATCATATAGGGTCTGAGGAAGCGATAAAAGGACACCCCACTGCTCAAAAAAGCAATCACCTCGGTATTGTTAGCCAATTTCGATGTAAACCAGATCACTGACAGGAACAGGAATAACGGGAACAATAGATTTGCAAAATATATGGTGAAGTCCAGGTAATACCAGGCCACTTCTATAAAAGGTACTTCGTTCTCAAGGATCTTGTCGATCTTTTCAGCCAAATTCACAACAATCCCGATAGGTATGAAGAGCAACAACATTAAAATGAATGTCCCCAGATATTTTCTTATGATATATTTATCCAGTATGCTCAGCATCTTATAATCGATTATCCATTTGTTTCACCATGGTATTCTTCCAGGTATTGAAATCTCCTGCTAAGATATGTTTTCTCGCCTCCCGAACCAACCACATATAGAATCCCAGATTATGAATGGTTGCGATCTGTCTGCCCAGCATCTCATTGACCGAGAACAGATGACGCAAATAGGCTTTGCTATATGCGGTATCTACCCAGGTGATATTCTTCTCATCAATGGGTGAAAAGTCTTCTTCCCATTTCTTATTCTTGATATTGATGGTTCCCAGTGCCGTGAACAACATCCCATTGCGTCCATTCCTGGTGGGCATCACACAATCGAACATATCGATTCCCAATGCGATATTCTCCAAGATATTCACTGGTGTTCCAACCCCCATGAGATAACGAGGTTTGTCTTCCGGCAGGATTTCAGTGACCACTGAGGTCATCTCGTACATCTCCTCAGCAGGTTCCCCAACTGAAAGTCCACCTATGGCATTGCCTTCGGCACCGATCGATGCGATGTATTCGGCCGATTGCTTTCTGAGATCCTTATAGGTACTACCTTGAACAATTGGGAATAAGGTCTGATCGTAATCGTATTTCAAAGGGACCTTTTTTAAATGTTCTACACAACGATCCAACCAGCGGTGGGTCATGTGCATCGATCTCTTTGCATATTGATAATCGCAGGGATATGGTGTGCACTCGTCAAATGCCATGATGATATCGGCACCGATCGATCGTTGGATCTCCATGACATTCTCTGGTGTAAAGATATGATAGCTGCCATCGATATGGGATTTGAATTTCACTCCTTCTTCCTTGATCTTACGATTGGCTGACAAGGAGTACACCTGATATCCACCACTATCGGTCAATATATTACGATCCCAGTTCATGAACTTATGGATCCCACCTGCTTTCTCCAGAATGGGGACTTGTGGTCTTAAATATAGATGGTAGGTATTGCCCAGAATGATATCCGGATCGATGTCTTGCTCTAATTCGCGTTGATGGACTCCTTTTACCGTGGCTACAGTTCCAACAGGCATAAATATCGGGGTCTCTACAGTACCGTGATCCAGTGTGATCGTTCCTGCACGAGCTTTACTATCAGCATCTGTAGCATGAAGTTTGAAAAGCATTCAAAAATATTAGCGCCGCTTAAACGGTACATTGAAGAACAAAGATAAAATGATTTGTGGTTTATTGTAAAAAAACGATGTGCTTAATATTTTTTTAACGGAAAAAGGCTTCCTGTTAACTAATTCATCAAAATCGTTAATAACTGAATAGAAATCCATTTTGTACCCCCTATCCAAAGCTCTATTTTTGGATTCTAAAAATCAAATAGATATGCCCGATATCCAATTTCTAAACGATCTGGTGATACAAGTCAGACGCGATATATTAAGACAAGTTCATAAGGTCAATTCCGGACATCCGGGTGGGTCTTTGGGTTGTGCCGAATTCTTTGTTGCCCTGTTTCAGGAGATCATGGTTCGCAAGGATGGATTTAATATGGATGGAAAAGGTGAAGATATCTTTTTCCTGTCAAATGGCCATATATCACCGGTGTTCTATAGTGTCCTGGCTCGTTCCGGATATTTCCCGGTTGACGAGTTGAACACCTTCAGGTTACTTGATTCCCGTTTGCAAGGGCATCCAACCACCCATGAAGGCTTGCCTGGAATTCGAATGTCATCAGGTTCGTTGGGTCAGGGGATCTCTGTGGCCATAGGTGCTGCACAGACCAAAATACTGAACAAGGATCCTCATATGGTATATACCTTGTGTGGAGATGGTGAATTACAGGAAGGACAGAATTGGGAAGCCATCATGTATGCTGCTGCCAACAAGATTGATAACCTGATCGTTACGGTCGATTATAACGGGCAGCAGATCGACGGATCTTTGGACAGCGTTCTATCATTAGGTAATCTAAAAGCAAAATTTGAAGCCTTCGATTGGGAGGTCGTTGAAATTGATCGGGGAAATAGTATAGAGGCCATAATCGAAGGTATGGAGCGAGCCAAGGATAAGAGCGGAAACGGAAAACCAATAGTAGTGCTCATGCATACCGTAATGGGGAATGGGGTCGACTTTATGATGCATACCCACGCCTGGCATGGTAAAGCTCCAAACGATGAACAACTGGAAACCGCTTTAGCACAGAACCCGGAAACTATAGGTGATTATTAAATCTGAAATCAAATCGATGAAAAAATATATAGATACTGGTAAAAAAGATACTCGCTCCGGATTCGGAGCCGGACTCACCGAATTGGGAATAAAGAATCAGGATGTGGTAGCACTGTGTGCCGATCTGACCGGTTCACTGAAAATGGATGAGTTTAAGGAGAATCACCCGGAAAGGTTCTTTCAGACTGGTATTGCCGAAGCCAATATGATGGGAATCGCAGCTGGCATGACCATTGGCGGGAAGATCCCATTCACGGGAACCTTTGCCAACTTCTCGACCGGAAGGGTCTATGATCAGATCCGTCAGAGTATCGCCTATAGTGGTAAGAATGTAAAGATCTGTGCTTCGCATGCGGGACTGACATTGGGAGAAGACGGGGCCACCCATCAGATCCTGGAAGATATTGGACTCATGAAAATGCTTCCCGGTATGACGGTGATCAACACCTGTGATTACAATCAAACCAAAGCGGCAACACTGGCTATAGCCAATTATGAGGGGCCTGTTTACCTGCGATTTGGACGGCCTAAAGTGGCCAATTTTACTCCAGAGGATCAGAAGTTTACCATAGGAAAGGCCATTCTTTTAAATGAAGGCAGTGACGTGACCATAGTGGCCACCGGTCATCTGGTTTGGGAAGCCTTACAGGCCGCTGAACAGTTAGAGGATCAGGGGATCTCTGCGGAGGTGATCAACATTCATACGATCAAGCCCTTGGACGATCAGGCTATATTGGATAGTGTTAAGAAGACCGGAGCTATAGTAACTGCTGAAGAACATAATTTTTTAGGAGGATTGGGAGAAAGTGTCTCTCGAATATTGGCCAAGCATCATCCAACACCACAGGAATACATTGCTACGATGGATACCTTTGGAGAGTCCGGAACTCCTGCCCAACTCATGGATAAATATGGGCTCAATGCTGAGGCGATCGCAAAAGCCTCCCTGAAAGTGCTATCAAGAAAATAATCGGGAATTAAATATCAAAAAAAACCTCACCGAAGTGAGGTTTTTTAAATGCTTTTAATTTTCCTCATCGAGGTAATCCGGAATACCATCGTTATTCGAATCAAATAAGAATATGGTATGTATGGTGATCGTGCCTTCTTCTTCATCTGTTACACGATACATTTCAACTTCATCTACTCCATATTCCGGGTCTGGATCGCCAATATTGATCACATGTTCATTTAGTTCAGTCTCATCTCTGGTTGGTCTTCCGTCACCATCATCATCGCCATCTACGAAGTTTGGGATAAAGTTCTCATCGGTATCGTCGTCCTCTTCAATTTGATTGTTGTTAAGGTCTTCCAATAATGAGATCACACCATCATTATCCTGATCTCCAACTTCAACCTGATACAATTGGAATGTAAAGATCATTTGTGCATAGAGCGGAATACTCGAGCCATTAGGTGGGTTTACGAAATAACCCAATCCCGAGGGAACAAAGACAGCTCCTATACCATAATCCTCAAAGCTTATCGTTCCATCGCCATTTTCCGTAAAACTGGAGGCTCCTCTAAATCCTTTCATACCATCTTGTAACCCATTGATCACACCGGTAAGATCAAATCGAACCGGGATCACTGAAGAATCAAAAATCTCATTGTTCAATAATCGGCCTTCATAGCTCATTGTGGCAATGTCTGGAAATTTTAGTAAATCACCACCACCTTGTCTTACATTCAGATAATATAATTTATACGTTACAACTCCCAGTTCCGCTCGATCCTTGGCAATCTTAGAAGAAACCTGATCGATCAAGGGGGTCTTGGAAGCATTATCCCCAGCTATGGTGTCAAATTGGATTCGATAATCAAAATCTGCTGGAGGATTCTCAAACTCTTCATAGTTATAGAAGTGGGTCGATAAATATTCTTCTATTTCAGCCTGCGCTGCTAAGGCCTCTTCTCCACGATCTCTTGGCGGAACAACTTCTACACCAAGTGAATCATCTTTTCTACAAGATTGATTCAACAAAAGCAACATAGCTAATATAGGAAGTAAGAAATAAACTTTTTTCATCATAATATTTTAGTGGCCGCAAGATACAATTTTCTTTATTTTTGTTTTATAGATTAACGTATAATTAAGTGAAATACTATGAGGGTGGATAAATATCTTTGGTGCATTCGGTATTATAAGACGCGGAGTATTGCTACTGCTGCCTGTAAGAAGGGAGCTGTTAGGCTGAATGGTGAATCGATCAAACCATCCAAAGAGATCTACCCGGGAGATGAACTGCTGGTCAGGAAGGACCAGATCAACTTTACCTTATTGGTTTTGGATATTCCATCAAGTCGTATCGGCGCCAAGCTGGTAGATCAATTCAGAAAGGACACCACGCCGGAAGAAGCATTCAAGAACGTTGAGCTATTGAGCTATGCCAAGAAATATTATCGAAAGAAAGGCACCGGAAGGCCCAGTAAGAAAGATCGCAGGGATCTGGAAGATTTTACCGGATCAGGATCGGAATAATACCCAAAGCATTTAGTATCTTTGAAAACTATAAGAGACACCTATGAAAGCAACGGACACCATCATACTTAATAAGGAACAGATATCCCACAAACTGAGACGAATCGCCTATCAGATCTATGAGGCCAATGTAGAAGAGCAGGAAGTGATCATTGCAGGAATTGTTGAGAATGGGTATTTGTTTGCTGAAAAACTCAAGCCCATTGTAGAGTCCATCTCCTCTATAAAAGTGACCTTATGTAAAGTAAAGATCGATAAAAAGAATCCTACGAATCCAATCACCACCTCATTGGATCAGAAAGACTATATGAACAAATCGATTTTATTGGTGGATGATGTTCTGCAGTCAGGAACCACATTGATCTATGGAGTGAAGCATTTTCTGGAAGTCCCGTTGAAGCAGTTCAAGACCGCTGTACTGGTGGATCGAAATCACAAAAAATATCCGGTCAAAGCCGATTTCAAAGGGATCTCACTATCCACTTCCATCAATGAGAATGTACAGGTGGTCTTCAAGAAGAACGATTTCTACGCCACCTTAGAATAACTGAGCCACGATCTGCGCACTGACCTCGGAGACGGATAGATCCGTGGTATCAATAATGATCTGTGATCGTTCATATACCGGTGCTCTTTCAAAGAGATGTTTCCCTATGAATTCCTGAAGTTCTTCCTCAGTATCTAAATGATCGATAAGGGGTCTTGTATCGTTTTCCATAAATAGTCTCTCTGTTAAGGCTGGTATAGATGACTTCAGATAGATGGTAATGATCTCATCATGATTCAGCAGTTTTTCCATGGTTGAACCATAGCAGGGTGTCCCTCCTCCAGTGGATAAGACCATATAGGAATTTGATTGTAGAATCTCAAAAAGTATTTCGGTTTCCTTTCTTCTGAAATAGATCTCACCCTTATTGGAAAACAACTGGGAAATAGTGCATTCCTCCTGGTCCTCGATGATTTTATCCAGATCCTGAAAAGGGTAATTCAAGGTGTTTGCAAGCTGCTTACCTACCAACGATTTACCACTGCCCATATAGCCCAATAAGATCAATTTCATAGGAGTAGAATTGAGAATTCGATCACGGTTTCCAAGGAAATATCCATTTCTCAAATTTAACTTAAAATCCCTTTGAAATATAAATATATTGATAGTATATTTGCACCCGCCTACCGAAAGGCAGGCTGTAATAACAGAAAGACCTGGTAGCTCAGTTGGTAGAGCATCTCCCTTTTAAGGAGAGGGTCCTGGGTTCGAGCCCCAGCCAGGTCACGAAAAGCAATAAAAGTCGAAGCTATATGCTCGATTTTTTTGTTTATGTTCATTTCAAATCACATACCGAGGTGCTGGAACTGGTAGACAGGCATGGTTGAGGGCCATGTGTCCGTTAGGGCGTGTGGGTTCGATTCCCATTCTCGGTACAAGAGCTATCCATATCGGATAGCTTTTTTCATTTACACAGAAAGCCCGATATGGGGCGTGGTGAGCCCATCTTTTTTTTAATTTATAGTCCACTAAAAAAGTGGGCGATACCGTTATGGTTATTGAGATTCATCCTGGTGCTCTGAATAATAAATTATTCGTAAGTTTATAACAACCAATCAATTATCTCTGTAATGAGAACCATCTTGATTATATCATTATTTGTTCTATTAACTTTGAGTTCTTGCCTTCAGGACAGCTCCAAAGAATCAAAAGTAGCATTAGATCCAGCTTTAACTGGCTATTGGACCGGTAAAGCTCAATTCTCCAATGTCGATCTTAAAAAGGAGGTGGGAAAGGTTCCCATACAATTTTCAATTTCAGCGGATCACACCATCAAAGGTTCCATTGGAGAGGCTAAATTGTACAATGGAACAATGACCATAGAAAACGGTCGCTTCGATCTGGTCGCACACCTGGAAGGAAAGATCAAAGCCGACTCCGATCTGGAAAAACGATTCATTGTTCTATTTGGTTCTGTTCCCAAAGGAAATGATATCCAGGCCGAATTCCACCTGAAGAACAACCTGATCTTCGATTTCAACATGCGACAGGGAGGGGTCGACCTAATGAAGAATGACTGATGCTCCTGAATTTCCGAAAGAATTATAGTAGCTTTATGAACGTTAAAAATAAAGCCCGTCATGACCCGACATCGCAGCAAACCAACTATATTTAAAAAAGGAATAACCTTTAACATCTTTCTCATTCTAATTTTGGCATTTTCTCTAAGTACTAATGGTCAGAACGAAACCCAATACAAATCTATCCTCGTGATCGAGTTGGAACACGATTATTTTAAAACCGGCTACGATCCAAGCATGAGGATAGAGCCCGATCAGCAGACCCGCAGCGTATTTCAGGAAAAAGGCCTGCTCATACAACAAAAGGAGAAATGGTTCAGTATATATGCTCCCAACTCATTTGATCTGAAAGCATACCTCCACGAAAACAACTCGTTCTGGCAGTTTGTATGCATTCCTTCAGATCCATCATTCTTAAATTTTACCGATATGGGGCTCGGTCCAGGAATGTGGTTGTTCTCCAATGAAAATCTGGATGAGGGCAACACCATTTTAAATTCAAAATTGATACCCACCGAAGCCGTTGGACCCCATGCAGGAACGATCGATATTCATCTTAATAATCTACCGCCTGAAGATCCCGAAAAACCCATTCAATACAAGGCAAGATTCAACTCAAGACTCGTATCTATTCGGTATTATATTACCATCAATAAACAGGGGGTTCTCCCGATAAGCCTGGAGGGAGATCATGCCGATCTCTTCAGCGACCCTGTCTTAACAGATGTAACCGATAGTAAAAAGACCTATATAATTGACTCAGGTAACAACCTGATTCCTCTTAAAAAGAATCCAAGCACCCGGTTAAAATTAATATACCTTTATAATTCCAATGAAAATGAAGTTGTACTGCCCCATGCTTTACCCTCAAACTTTATAGTTGAAGGACAAAAATATATTTCTCCTATATATGTTCACATTTAATAAATCGTCTTAAAACGCTCAATCAATGAATCACAATAGAACCACCCCCATCGAACTCAGCAAAGACCAATTCAGAAAAATAGGCTATGAACTCATCGATCAAATCAGTGAGTTCAATGTCAGTATGAACGAACGTCCGGTAACCTATGGCGAAAGTCCGGCTCAACTTCAGGAACTGTTAGGGAAAGGATCCCTGCCCGAACAAGGTAAGGATGCCGAAGCACTATTACAACAAGCCACCGAGCTGCTGTTCAACCACTCCCTGTTCAACGGTCATCCGAAATTCTTAGGCTATATCACCTCATCAGCCACACCCATCGGGGCCCTCGCCGATCTACTGGCTTCTTCGGTGAATCCGAATGTCGGCGGACAGATACTCAGTCCCATCGCTACCGAGATCGAGAAGCAAACCGTACAATGGCTGGCGGAGTTCATCGGGTATAATTCGGACTGTGGAGGTATTTTAGTAAGTGGCGGGAACATGGCCAACTTTACCGCTTTCTTAGCTGCACGAACCGCCAAGGCTCCCAAGAGCATAAAGGAAAAAGGCATGTCTGGTCTTTCTAAAGAATTGGTCGTGTACTGTTCCAAGACCACCCATACCTGGATCGATAAGGCTTCCATCCTATTCGGACTGGGTTCCGATGCCGTGCGCTGGATCCCGGCCGATGAGGCCAACAGAATGGATATCGACCAATTGGAAGCAACCATCAAAAAGGACTTGGAGAACAACAGCATGCCCATCATGGTCATTGGAACCGCAGGAGATGTGAGCACCGGATCGGTGGATGATCTTGATGCCATCTCCAAAGTTTGTAAAACCTATAATCTCTGGTTCCATGTGGATGGCGCCTATGGAGTTCCTGCGGCCTTAGTTCCCCAGTACAAGAACCTCTTCAAAGGACTCGACCAGGCCGATTCCATTGCACTGGATCCGCATAAATGGCTATACAGTCCGCTGGAAGCTGGGTGCACCTTGGTAAAGGACCCACAGCATTTGCTGGACACCTACAGTTCGAATCCCGAGTATTACAATCTGAACCACTACGATCACGAACAGAACTATTTTGAGTTCGGACTTCAGAACTCCCGGGGGTTCAGGGCACTTAAGGTTTGGCTGGCCCTGCAACAGATAGGGCGACAAGGCTATGAGCAGATGATCTCAGAAGATATAGAACTGTCGGGGCTTTTGTTCGATCTGGCTGGAAAGCATCCGGAATTGGAAGCGGTATCGAACAACTTGAGCATCACGGTATTTCGATATATCCCGGAGGATTCAGACTATGATCAGGACTATTTAAATGAATTGAACGAGGAATTGCTCAATACTCTGCAACTGGGTGGTGAGGTCTTCTTGTCGAATGCGATCGTCAAGGGAAATTATTGCCTACGTGGATGCATTGTGAACTTCCGTACTTCCGAAAAGGACATCCGGGAGATCATCGACATTGTGGTTCGGGTAGGACGAGCCACCCATGATAAACTCAAAAAATCATTAGGATAATCCTGATATTTTACCATCACCATCGATGGTCATACCTTCTGAGGCTGGTACGGCGGGTAGTCCCGGCATACGCATCATGTTCCCCAGTATTGGAATGATAAATCCGGCTCCGGCTGCAAACTCGAATTCACGTACCGTAACCGTAAATCCTTCTGGTCGTGCCAATAAAGCGGCGTTGTCTGAAAATGATTTCTGGGTCTTAGCCATACACACCGGTAAGTTGCTAAATCCTAAGTTCTCAATACTTCGCAAATTACGCTGAGCCTCTTTGGAGTATTCCACAGTGGCCGCACCATAGATCTCCTTG
>JAHEHC010000043.1 GCA_024644805.1 Flavobacterium sp.
CATAGACCAGGGTTCCCAGTCTATTGAATATTTGAATTTTACTAATTCCTGTTCTGTCACTTAAAAATTCAAGATCTAGCTCATCATTAAAACCATCACCGTTGGGAGATATTCCCTGAGTGATGATACAATTCTCCACTTCATATAACGATACATACACCGAATCTTCACCAACACATCCTCCCGATGTGATAACAACCCTATATTCCCCTTCCTCGATAGGCACTTCTTCAGAGAACGGGATATCCAGGGTGCTGCCAGTCGCTCCAGTAAGAATCTCTTCGTTCAGGTACCATTGGTAAGTTACATCCTCCTCATCGGTCACTGCCGTGATCGTCTGAGATTCGTTAGGGCACGATTTGAAATCTTCTCCGACAGATACTTCAAGATCGGATCTTGGTATGATCGATATGTTGATAGCATCTTCAGTATAGCAATCTCCGGCACTGACCACCACACTATAGAGACCGGAATCGGTCACTGTGATCGTTTGGGTGGTTTCACCGGTGTTCCATAGATAGGTCACATCCTCTGGATCCATATTTAAGGGAGCTGCATCCAGCACAATTTCGACATCATCACAAACCTCCATTGTAATATCCTCCCCAAGGTCTATTATTGGACTTATACCAAATTGTATGTTCACACTCTCATTTACTATACATGAACCAATGGTAACTTCAACGCTATAGTCACCTGAAGTGGTAACTGTAATGGTTTGAGTTGTTTCTCCGGTACTCCATAAGAAGGTAGCTTCAGCAGGATCCCCATCGATGATCTCAGCAGTGATGTCGTAGGAAGGCACATCACAGAATTCCTGATCTCCACCAAGTTCCACACTGTAGGATTCGGCGATAGTTACGGTAACAGTATCCGTTTCGGTGATCACATCGCCATTACAATTGGTATAGATTGCTCTGGCGGTATAAGTGGTCACTACATCCTCTGGACATACATTGATAATCGGATCGGTGCCAATTACTTCATCGGCCTCATTAAGCCAGGCAAAATCCACATTGGATTCTCCATTTGGAGTAAATCTCCAGGCTTCTTCAATTGCGGCCCAGTCGCCGGTATTTCTTCCAGGGGCAACAAAACCTACAGAAGCATCCTGATTTTGAATTCCAAGGACCGCATTTCCATCATTCCATGCACATCCAGCTGTTCTGTTCTCCAAATATACCTCCACCACATTGGTGGTTTCGTACATCACTATTTGAGTGGTCATATTCAAATTATTACAGCTGAAATAGGGTATGTTTGGATAATTCACCACCATGGTTCTACAGGGGGCTTCACCGAAAACGGTCCAGTTGATCTGACCCGATCCAGGAACTGAAGGATCGATATCCATATAGGGTCCGAAAATAGTATTCAGAAAGAGATTGCTATCGGGTATGGATTCATCAAAGGACCATGCACAATATCCGCCGGGATCATTGGTGATCAGATCGAAGGTCACCACTCCATTGGAGCCGATCAACATCTCATCATAGGATTCTCCAAAAAAACAAAATTCGAATGGAAGCGAAATTGTCGGAGACCATACGTCGTCAGTATTTACTGATACCGGTGTTCCTCCGGTAGCCGGAAACGGTGGTTCGTAAGGAATTGAGGTCACTTCGTAGCTAGTCGTTTCTCCTGTTTGCAGAAAGGTCGCTGAAAGATCGGTACAGGGTTCGTCACAATCTAACTCTACATCTTCTCCAGCATTTACATTGGGACAACCAGGCCCCTGAGCAAATGAACTAAATGATATAAAGAAGAAAAGTATAAAACAGATCAGTAGAGTTGAAGGTTGTTTCAACATCGGATTCCCTATTATAGATAGGGATGCTATTTTTTTCATAAAATATGAGGTTTGGTTATTTAGTTTAAATGTAACTAAAAAAATACGTTTGAAGAAGTATATAATTTATTTAGAAGCATTTTTAATTGCTCTGCATTTCTTTAACGACTATTTTTTAATGGAAAGCACTCCATATACGGCATATATATAATTCTAAAATACAAAAATCAGCAAATAACTCTTTTGTACCTTTGTTCATTGAACGATCATCTATGTTAGAAAAAGAAATAAACACGTACGAGAAAACAGTCCTCATAGGATTGGTGACCCGTGATCAGGATATTGAAAAGTCGAAAGAGTATCTGGACGAACTCGAATTTTTAGCTTATACAGCAGGGGGAGAGGTGCTAAAGCGATTTGTTCAGAAGACCGATATTCCAAACCCCAAGACCTTTATTGGCTCCGGTAAGATAGAGGAAGTAAAGAACTTTATAGATGAGCATGAAGTTGATATAGCCATTTTCGATGATGAACTCACCCCGGCACAACAAAAGAACATTGAGCGTATACTACAGTGTAAAATCATCGATCGAACCAACCTGATACTGGACATCTTTGCTCAAAGAGCGACCACCAGTTATGCCCGGACGCAGGTCGAGTTGGCACAATATGAGTACTTGTTGCCCCGATTGGCAGGTATGTGGACACACCTCGAACGACAAAGAGGAGGAATTGGAATGAGAGGTCCCGGTGAAACCGAGATTGAAACCGACCGGCGTATCGTTCGGGACAGGATCTCCTTGTTAAAAAAGAAATTGGCCAAGATCGACAAACAGATGTCGGTACAGAGAGGAAATAGAGGCGCCTTGGTTCGTGTGGCTTTGATCGGATACACCAATGTGGGGAAATCGACCTTGATGAATGTGATCAGTAAGTCGGAAGTATTTGCTGAGAACAAACTCTTCGCAACCCTGGATACAACCGTACGAAAGGTGGTTATTGGAAACCTCCCCTTTCTGTTAAGTGACACTGTGGGATTCATTCGAAAATTACCCACTCAGTTGGTAGAATCGTTCAAAAGTACTTTGGATGAGGTCCGGGAAGCCGACCTATTATTGCATGTAGTCGACATATCACATCCTTCTTTCGAGGATCACATTTCATCGGTCGAAAAAATATTGGATGAGATCGATGTTTCAGAAAAGCCAACAATCATGATCTTCAATAAGATCGATGCCTATAAACCGGAAGTGATCGATGACGATGATCTGGTTACTGAAAAGACCAAAGCGCATTATACTTTGAAAGAATGGAAAAAGACCTGGATGAATAAGGGGAAACATAAGGCGATATTCATCTCAGCCTTAGAGAAAGAGAATCTTACCACATTCAGAAAAATTGTCTACGAGAGAGTTAAGGAAATTCACATTACTCGATTTCCTTACAATAATTTCCTCTATGACGAGTATACCGAATAAAATAGATCAAGCAGTCTAAAATCCAAAATTGACTCCCAGTCCGAATACCTCTCTAATTTGAAAGCCTTGATAGGCATTATCATCATAAATGGTCTGGAAAGAAAGATTTGCTGAAAGATACTTGTTGATGGTCATTTCCAGATTCATGGTATAATCCAGATCAACATTTTGAGGATCTTCAATATAATTCGAATACAGGTTCAGGATATTCTCCATGGTCACATTCTCCATGAGGGTCAATTTATAATAAGCACCAATTGCAACACCAAATTCATATCGAGTAGATTTACCTTGCTCTACGCCAAAAGATTCACCAAATTCGGTAAAATGACTATGGACCAGGACCAGTTTTGAAGTTGCCGGAGCAAAGTTCACCTTTAAATTATCGCTTTTCTTCCATAGCATACCGGGACCGGTCTGAAGATAGAGTGGGGAGAAACCATGACTGATCTCTAAGTCTGTATCTGGGTCATATCCAACATCCATTTGGGTCTTCCCGTTGAAGAACCATGAATAGTACCAATATCCCGAAGCCTTTTTTCCCACTACAGAATTGATCTCCAATCGGTCGTCGGTCTTTTGTTGATCCTCATCCTGATTTTTAGTAATTCCATAGGAAACTATGATTTTAGTGTCCCAGGTGATATTTTCGCTGAAATAATTAATATCGTAATTAAGCCCTAGGGTACCTGAAAGCGTATTCTCCCCCCCGGCAGTCCAGTTGGAGAAAGCCGATTGATTGAACAATATGGTAAACTTGCCGGATCGTTTCCAACCCTCGGTAACAGTTGGTTCCTCTTCCGATTCTTGTGCGAAAACAGGAATCGATATTAAAATGACAAATATTGAAATGATAAATTTTTTCATGATGGTATTTATTTTTTACAAATATATTGAGATTCTATTTAAATGAATGAGTTCAGTTATTTACTTTTTTTGAAGAGCGGAACCGATGAACAAGCTTCTCCGAACATAATACTATTGGCTACGGGCCTGAGTCTTTGTGTAAGGCGAACATATGCATTTTCAGGTATTTCACTATTGGAGCATCCTTTAATGATCACAGGTTTGTTCTTATAGGCTTCCAGATCCATTGAATCGATCACCTTATTGAAAATTAAGGTCTCCAATTCGTTCAAAGATCCATATGTCATATCTTTTGCTATGGGTGAAAGGTGTAATGAGATCAACATATAGGCCCAGGTAGGGACTATGGCATCAGAGGTACAATGAATGGCTACATAGGCATTCTGATATTGCTGCCAATCATGATTTTCGACCTGCTCCCTGAAGTTCTTCTCCTGAAGGACAAGGCCGTTCAATAGCCAGGGTGTTATGTCCAGGGCCATACGTTTTTCTTTTGGATAGAATTCTTCCAGATCGATGGTCACCAATTTACTATTGGCCACTCTGTTGATGATCTCATCTTTCATTATAACATGCCTAAGGCTAATTTTGCTTCTTCACTCATCAGGTCATGGTTCCAGGGAGGGTCAAAGGTGATCTCCACTTCAGCGTCTTTGACAATACTGATCGACTTGACTTTCTCTTCAACCTCTAAAGGCAGACTTTCAGCAACCGGACAGTTAGGGGTGGTAAGGGTCATCAGTATTTTCACCTCATTGTCCTCATTGACGAATACATCATAGATCAGGCCGAGTTCATAAATATCTACGGGGATCTCGGGATCGTAAATGGTCTTGATGACTTTAACGATCTTTTCACCTAATTCTTTGGTATTTAATTGACCTTCTTCAATCATAGTTCTTTTTTTAATTGTAAATCAAATGCAAGAGCATACCATTTCAATTGTTTGATCATAGAGACCAATCCATTGGCCCGTGTCGGGGACAAATGTGCTTTCAGTCCAATATCATCTATAAATGACTCATCCGCATTAACAATATCCTCTGGTCTTTGATTCGAATAGACCCTAAGCAGAATTGCAATGATCCCTTTTGTGATTATGGCATCACTATCGGCGGTATAGACCACCTTGCCCTCACTTAGCTCAGCATCTAACCATACATTGGATTGGCATCCTTTGATCAATCGGTCCTCTGTCTTTTTCTCAGGATCGATCAATGGAAGATCTTTTCCAAGTTCGATCATGTATTCATATCGCTGCATCCAGTCATCAAACATGGAAAACTCATCGATGATCTCTTCTTGTATGGTTTGGATCGCACTCATTAATTATTCTCTTTCGAATTTTTTCTAGCCTTCAACAATAGACTCCTGTCAACTTTGGAGAACAGCGTTAAAATATTGTCTTGTAATGTATAAGATCCAGTTTGATGAAGGGCTTTCAGATAGGCTCTTTCAACAGTCATAACAGGCTCATCACAATACTTTTCGGTAATGGCAAATTCTTTAAAACTCAAAGCATAAAGGTCGATTGTATAATTTCCGAAAAAAGAATTACAACCAGCATGACCTCTTACTGATTTATCCAATGCCGATAACGACAATGTTAACGTATTGGGTTCAATCATCGTTTCAGTTATCTCAGTTATGGAATACTCTCCGGTTAGATGAATAGAACCTGCCACATCGACAACATTCTTTGTTTCATCACAAGCTCCCATCAACAAGATAAAAGGTAAAATGATCAGTGTGTTTAATGTTTTCATAATTGAAATATCAAGTTAACATTTTAATTGCTTTTCTCAGTGCCTCAACCAATGAATCAATTTCTTCAAAAGTATTGTAGAACGAGAATGAAGCCCGTATTGTTCCGGGGATCTTATAAAAATCCATAATCGGCTGAGCACAGTGATGTCCAGTACGAACTGCTATACCCATCTGGTCAATAATGGTGCCAACATCATACGGGTGTAAACCTTCTATATTGAATGAAATGACAGAGGTCTTATTCTTCGAAGGGCCATAAATGGTTAGATCTTCGATCTCCAATAGTTTCTCTGTGGCATATTCTAACAGCTCGTTCTCATACTCTTCTATATTCTTAAAGCCAATGGAATTCAGATGATCTATTGCCACTCCAAATGCGATACCACCAGAAATATTAGGGGTCCCGGCTTCAAATTTATGGGGTAGATCGGCATAGGTGGTCCTCTCGAACGTAACCTCCTTGATCATTTCCCCGCCTCCCTGATAGGGAGGAAGTTCATTTAACCATTTATCTTTTCCGTAGAGCATTCCAACACCGGTTGGACCTCCCATTTTATGGGCAGATGTAACATAGAAATCGACATCCAATTGCAGTAGGTCCGGTTTAATATGAGAACAGGCCTGAGCTCCATCAATGAGTACAGCAGCATCAACCCCATGTGCTTTTTGTATAATCTCGCCGATCGGGTTTATGGTTCCAAGTGCATTGGAAACATGATTGACAAACACCAGTTTTGTCCTGTCAGACAACAGGTCTTCGTAGGCTTCCATATTCAATGTACCATCTTCATTCATCGGTAATACACGTAATGTTGCACCGGTCTTCTCACAAAGCATTTGCCAGGGCACAATGTTTGAATGATGTTCCATCTCAGACACCATGATCTCATCTTCTTGATTCAGTCTTCCTGTGAAACCGCTGGCCACCAAATTGATGCCATGAGTAGCTCCTGAGGTAAAGATGATCTCGTGCGGGTGATTGGCATTGAAATGCAGCTGGATCTTTTTTCGAGCCTGTTCATAAGCTCGGGTTGCTTCCTGAGAAAGGGTATGAACACCTCTATGGATATTTGCATTGTAATTGGAATAATAGTCAATGATACTATCGATCACAACCTGTGGTTTCTGGGATGTGGCTGCATTGTCAAGATAGACCAATGGTTGTCCGTTTACTTTTCGTTTAAGTATGGGATAATCATCACGTATGCTGTCTATATCTATAGCCATTACCTCATTAAATTCCGTGTGTTAAATATTGAAACCGATATTCACGCCGATCTTGTCGGCAATCAATGAATTGATCCTTTTTTTCAATACCGGGATAGTCACACTTTCCAATACCGTATTGGCAAAGGCATACATCAGTAATGCCTGAGCCTCTTTTTTAGCAATGCCTCGTGTTTGAAGGTAGAATAAAGCATCTTCATCAAACTGACCAATGGTGCATCCATGCGAGCATTTCACATCGTCAGCAAATATTTCTAACTGAGGTTTGGCATTGACCGTAGCCTGATCATGGATCAGTATATTGTTATTTTGCTGAAAGGCATTTATCTTTTGAGCCTCTCGGTCAACGATGACCCTTCCGTTGAACACTCCAGTGGATCTATCATCAAACAAGCCTTTATAGTCCTGATGACTTTCACAATTAGGCGCAAAATGATGCACCAGGGTATTGTGATCGACATGTTGTTCGTTCTCGATGATCGTGATGCCTTTCAATGTGGAATCACAGCCTTCACCATTTTGTTTGAAGTTGAGGTTGTTTCGGGTAAGTCCACCACCAAACGAAAATGTATGTACCCTACAGTTACTTCCTCGTTCCTGATGGATAAATGTGGAATCGATCAGTGAGGAGGTCGATCGGTCGTTCTGAATCTTATAATAATCGATATAGGCTCGTTCTTCGGCAAAGATCTCAGTCACAGAATTGGTAAAGATCTCGTTATCGGTCAGACTCTGATGCCTTTCAATGATCTGTACATGGGCGTTTTCCCCAACGACGATCAGATTTCTGGGCTGCATCAATAATGCGGCCTCATTTCCGGTTGAAAAATTGATGATCTCAATGGGTTTCTCAACCTCCTTGTTCTTTGGAATATAAATATATGCCCCTTCTTTAGCGTATGCAGTATTCAACGATGTGAGGCTGCTCTCATCGGCGAGCGAATCATAATAGGTTTCTATTACAGCCTGATATTTTGGTTTTTTAATGGCTGAAGAAAGCAAGCAGATGTCCATGCTGTCATGAGTGGTCTCTGAAAGGAAAGAACTGTATATCCCATCGATGAAAACGACCTTATACGTATCAATATCGTGCAAAAAGTACTTTTTGACTTCTTTGAACTCAACGGCAAGGTCCTGTTTTGGGAATAGATTGAAATCTTTTTTTATGATAGGATTCAGAGATGTATATTTCCAGGACTCTTCTTTCTTCGTAGGAAATCCTTTATGCTCAAAATTTTTAATTGCCTTTGTTCTGATCTCATGAATGGGAGAGTCATCTTCCAAATGATCTTCGAAAGCCAAGAAAGAGGACACTAATTTTTCTTTTAAACTCATGATTCAATGCTTTTCTTTATTTGACCATTTCTTCTTTGATCCAATCGTATCCTTTTTCCTCCAGGTCGTAGGCCAATTCTTTTGAACCCGATTTTACGATCTTACCATTCATCAGAACGTGTACATAATCTGGGACAATATAATCCAGCAAGCGCTGATAGTGAGTGATCACCAATACAGCATTGTCTTTGCTTTTAAGCTTATTGACCCCATTGGCAACGATCTTCAATGCGTCGATATCCAATCCGGAATCGGTCTCATCCAATATGGCCAATTTAGGCTCTAACATGGCCATTTGAAAGACCTCATTTCGTTTTTTTTCTCCGCCTGAAAATCCTTCATTCAAAGAACGGGACAGGAATTTACGATCGATACTCAAAAGATCTGCTTTCTCCTTGATCAGCTTAAGCATTTCAGCGGCAGGCATGTCTTTTTCGCCTTTGGCCTTTCGTGTTTCGTTGATAGCGGTCTTGATGAAATTGGTCACCGACACACCAGGAATCTCTACCGGGTACTGAAACGAAAGAAAAATTCCCTTATGAGCTCGTTCCTCGGGATCAAGATCGGTGAGATCGTTTCCTTCAAAGGATATCTCACCCTTATGGACTTCAAAGGTGTCCTTTCCAGCAATGATAGAAGCCAGCGTGCTTTTTCCGGATCCGTTAGGACCCATGATGGCATGAACTTCCCCAGCTTTGATATCCAGATCGATTCCGGTTAGTATATCTTTATCGTCTACGCCTGCATGTAGGTTTTTAATTTGTAACATATCTATTCTTTCTTTTCTTCAATTTTAATATCCGCTTCAGAGGGAGTGCTACTAACACTTACGATCTCTGAAATGGTTAGGATCTCATCCCATCCTTCTGCTCCTTCTTCTTTATTTGCTAAAGTTCCCTTTACTATTACTGGGACCATATCAAATTCATCTCTTTTTACTGGAGCCACTTTCTTGGCCAGCTCTTTTGCCATATCATCTATGGCAACACCATAGATGAAGTTGCTTCCTTTGAGGACAGCAGCGTTGTTGGTGAAAATAAACTCACCTTGGTATTCGGTTAAATTTTGGTTATCGGTTGCATTTTCCTTTGTCTCCTCGGTGTTTTTACATGAGAAGATCATAAGACCGATCACAGCAAGCAATACTATTTTTTTCATGGTTATAAATTTTATCCAACAGAGCCTTCTAGGCTTATTTCTAATAATTTTTGTGCTTCCACAGCAAATTCCATAGGCAGCTTATTGAGGACTTCTTTGCTGAATCCATTCACAATAAGGGCTATAGCCTTTTCGGTGTCAATACCTCGTTGATTGCAATAGAATATCTGATCTTCCCCGATCTTACTGGTCGTGGCTTCATGCTCCACCTGAGCCGTTCTATTCTTAGCTTCGATATAGGGGAAGGTATGGGCTCCACAATCATTTCCCATCAACAGGGAATCACATTGGGAAAAGTTTCTTGCATTTTGGGCCTTGGAACCGATCCTGACCAATCCACGGTAACTATTTTGGGATCTTCCTGCTGAGATCCCTTTGGAAATGATGGTGCTTTTTGTATTCTTTCCAATATGGATCATCTTGGTGCCGGTATCGGCTTGTTGAAAATTATTGGTGACCGCAATGGAATAAAATTCCCCTACTGAGTTATTTCCTTTCAGGATACAACTGGGGTATTTCCAGGTAACGGCACTTCCGGTCTCAACCTGAGTCCAGGATATCTTAGCGTTGTTCTCACAAATCCCTCTTTTAGTAACAAAGTTGAATACACCACCCTTTCCCTCCTTGTTGCCCGGAAACCAGTTCTGAACGGTTGAATATTTTATTTCTGCATCTTCAAGAGCTATGAGTTCCACCACAGCGGCATGCAATTGATTTTCATCTCTTGATGGAGCGGTACATCCTTCCAGATAACTTACATAGCTTCCTTCATCGGCAATGACCAGGGTTCGTTCAAACTGACCGGTGCCGGCCTGATTGATCCTGAAGTAAGTAGACAGCTCCATCGGACATTTTACCCCTTTTGGGATATAACAAAAGGATCCATCACTAAATACTGCACTGTTCAAAGCAGCATAGAAATTATCCCTTTGAGGGACAACCGATCCGATATATTTTTTCACCAATTCGGGGTGTTCTTTAATGGCTTCTGAAATTGCGCAGAAGATGATCCCTTTTTCAGCAAGGGTCTTTTTAAATGTGGTGGCCACTGAAACAGAATCCATAACAATATCCACAGCCACACCGGCTAATTTTTTCTGCTCTTCAAGGGGTATTCCTAGTCGGTTGAAGGTGTCCAATAACTCGGGATCCACTTCATCGATGCTGTCGTATTTTGGTTTTTTGGTAGGTGCAGAATAATAGGAAATGTTTTGGAAATCCGGTTTTTCATAGCGTACGTTTGCCCACTCCGGTTCTTCCATTTCCTGCCAATATCGAAAGGCTTTAAGGCGCCATTCGGTCATCCATTCCGGTTCCTCTTTCTTTTTGGATATGGCTCTAACTATATCCTCATTGAGACCAACTGGAAAGGTTTCAGCTTCAATATCGGTATAGAAGCCGTATTCATATTCTTTGGTTTCCAGGTCCTTCTTTAAATCATCTTCCGTAAACTTTGCCATGTTTTTTCAATTAAATTACAATGAAAAACTTTCGCCACAACCACAGGTCCTGTTTGCATTGGGATTGTTGAACACAAACCCTTTACCATTAAGTCCGCCGCTATACTCCAATGTAGTTCCTACAAGATATAAGAAGCTCTTTTTGTCGATGATGATCTTTACAGGATTGTCCTCAAATATTTTATCACTATCTTTCATTTCCTTATCAAAATCAAGATCATAGGATAATCCTGAGCATCCACCACTTTTAACACCAACTCGCACAAAATGCTCACCTACATTGAATCCGGACTCTTGCATCAATTGCTCGATCCTGGTCTTTGCATTATCACTCACTTTTATCATTTTCGAAATACGTTATTTTGTTGTTAAAAATCAAAGATTTCTAAACCCATTCTAAATTAGAATAATTCTAAATAAAATGCAAATATAGTGTAAATACAGTATAATACAAAGGGGTAGTCCTATTAAAAATTTATGATATCATAAGATTTTTTAATGGGATTTTATTCCAGGATTGGGTTCAAAAAATGAATTCTGAAAGTTAATTCGGATCCTGAAAATTGGGATTGTTGATAAAGCTTTCGTCCGAAAGCGATAGTAAAAATGCTTTCAGATCGGCTTTATCCTCTTCCGTAAGATGAACACCGCCTTCATTGACCGTTTTCATAAGGGGGTCAATGGTTTCAGAATAGACCAATCCCTCACTGTAGTGATTGATCACGTCATCCAAGGTCTCAAATCGTCCGTCATGCATATAAGGCGCTGTATAGACCAGGTTCCTTAGGGAAGGGGATTTAAATTTACCATTGTCCAATGGATCTCCGGTGATATCGCCCAGTCCCTTGTCAGCAAATTCGGCGTCCAGTCCATTATTATGAAACTGATTATCGGTCCATAGTGGATTGGCATTACTGCCATGACAATGGAAACAGTCTCCCCGGGTCTCATCCATGAAGATCGCAAATCCATTGAGTTCCGAATCGGTCAATATATCTTCACCCATCAGGTGTCTATCGAATCTTGAGTTGCCAGAGATCATTGTTCGTTCAAATTGAGCAATGGCCTTGGTCACCAGAGTTGAATCGATCGTTGAAGTTCCAAATGCCTCCAAAAAGAGGTTTGGATATTGCGGATCAGCCTGTAAGCTGGCCACTGCATTGGGCCAGGTGTTTTTCATTTCGACCTCATTCACTACCGGACCAAAGGCCTGGTCCTCTACGCTGTTCGCTCTTCCATCCCAGAAGAACTTTTCTCCAAAATTCCAGGCCACATTAAAAATAGGCATGGAGTTGCGATCACCGATAGAACCGTCAATTCCTTCACTGAACCGACGGTCGTCGGTAAATGCAAATTCTGCTTTATGACAATCGGCACAAGCCTGTGTTCCATCACCGGATAAAATGGGATCGTAAAATAATTTTCTACCCAAGGCAATTCCTTCTACAGTCAACGGATTATCAGCTGGGATATAGGGCTCTAACAAAAGTTGTTCAAACAATTGTGGAATATTCAGTGAAGCAGGAGTCCCAGTAGGTCCCCCTCCATTTTCATCGTTTGAAGAACAAGCAATAAAAATGAAAAGGATACTTAACATTAAATAAGTCTTTTTCATTTTTTAAAATTTTATGGTTATTGTATCACCGCACTAAAAACGGTGGCAGCATTTTGTTGCATTAATTTTTGAGCATCGTAATTGGGCATCAATGGAGTATTGTACGTATCCAGATCCCAGGAATAAGGGTTTTTAAACCATTCGGCGATGTTCATTTTTATATCGATCACAGAGCCAGCTTCGATCACCAGGTTGTTGGTCAAGATGAAAGGCACAAAGTTCTGTTCGAACTCACCATTAGTTGGATTCTTTCGTGTTCCGTTATGATAATTGAATGGGCTTGGTGTTCCTGTATTCACATCGTACATCCCATCAAACTGCAGGAAGTGGTATCCACCGCCCAGCATTTGAGGCCAGTTCCATGAAGCCGTGTTCAAATCGTTATAGGCATTATCAATATTATCGGCCTGATTGAAACCGTAAATGAAAGACAGGGTATAGGTTCCTTCCGGTACCATGACATTAGGATCGAATGAGAAGGTTGTTGGGTCGTCCATGTCGATCAAGTTATAATCTCCAACGGGGTAATCTACTCCATCGCTGTCGGTAAGTACCAATCTGGAGATCAGATACCGAATTCTAAGGATATTGATCTCATGGCCAAAGTCTGTAGTGTAATCGGTTGTTCCAAAATCAGCATCGGTTACGGCGTTTCCGTCCCAGTTTTGGGAAAAGTTGAATAATACCGAAACATTTATTGGGGTCGTATTATTGTTGTCATCGTTATTACATCCAATGAATAAGGTTACGGTAAGAATTAATAAAGCAATTTTTTTCATTTTTAAATATTTGTGGTTTGTATTATTTCATTTTCACGATCATAAAATCTTTTTGACCCTTGTTTAAGGGGATATCATTATCTGAACTTTCTGAATTACCGACAATGATCAATTCATTGTTAGAGGTTTCGATAGATCGTATGGCAAAATCCAGATTGGTGCCTCCAATAGTTTTTTCTACCAAGACATCACCATCATCATTGATGATAATGGCCCATCCATCGTTCAATCCTTTATTTTCTGAAACATCTCCATTGGTACTGCGGGTATTTCCAGTTATCAGGTAGCTTCCATCAGACAGTCTTGTAATCCCTCTGGCGGATTCGAATTGTCCACCACCATAACTCTTTTCCCAGATCATTCCTCCATGGTTACCATTGAATTTCACCGCCCAGATATCGGCGTTTCCATAAGCAGTTGAAACATCCTGATCTGAACTTCGTGTGTCTCCAACGATGATGAAATGACCGTCTGGGGTGCTGGTTATTCCATATCCAAAATCAATTTCAGAGCCTCCAAACGATTTTTGCCAAACAAGATCACCAAACGGGGACACTTTTACGATCCACATATCATTGGCACCTCGTGCATCGGTAATATCGAAATCGGAGCTTTCCGAATAGCCAATCAATAAATAGCCATCATCAGAGGTTTGTAGAACATCTTTGCTTTCATCGACATGGGATCCTCCAAAATACCGTCTCCATACCCGATCTCCATTGGCATCCATCTTAATTCCCCAGTAATCACCTAAACTATGGGCCCTGTTGTCATTACCCTGACCTCCGCTCTCATTCACATCCAGGAATCCGGTTGCAAAAAAGCCCCCGTCCTTTGTTTGGATCACGCTAAAGCATTTATCACTTCCATTGAATCCGTAATTCTTATCCCAAAGCTTATTTCCGCCTGAATCGATCTTTAGCAACCAATAATCATGAAACCCTTCATTTCCGGACACATCACCATCATTACTTCTGCTATATCCCGAAATGATATACCCTCCGTCTGAGGTTTTTTGGATGTTCGTTGCGGTTTCGTCCTGAGTACCTCCATAGGATCTGCTCCATTGTTTTTCACCATCAGTATTGAGTTTGAGCACCCAATAATCATAGTCATCTGTAGAGGTTCTGTCATCAACATCGCCATCGGCACTATTGGTTGATCCTAGGACGACATACCCACCATCATCCGACTCAGCAACACCAACTGCTTGGTCTACATTGCTTCCTCCAAACGTCTTGACCCAAACCAATTCTCCCAGGAATCCAGAGGGATCGGGTTCATCATCATTGTTTGTGGTATCATCGGTAGTAGGAGAATTATCACTTCCGCAGGCCACTAACAGAGTCATTAGAATGGATAAAAAGCTTAAATTTAAATAGTAAATGGGGTTCTTTTTCAAAAGCATCATGGATCAAAAAGTTTTTTAAAAAACAAGCGAGGAAATATTCCCTCGCTTGCTCAGTCTGTTATTTTTTAATCAGCCTCTTTGTAGTGAGGTCGTTTATTTTAACCAAATAGAGTCCTGAGTTCAGGCTCGAAATGTCTATCCGTTCAGAGAACGTTTCTGTATAATTTATATTCCTGACCGTTTGCCCCAGAATATTATAGATCTCGATTTGAGTAATGGGTTCTTCTTTTGATGAGATATTGAAATATTCGGTAGCCGGGTTTGGAGATATTTCAAACCCATTTAGGCCATCTACATCGTTGATGCCTAAATTGGATTCTATCACCAATGTGAAACCTGATGTTCCACTGATAACGATATTTCCACTTTCAAAGAATGGATATACATTCCATGCACCACTATAGTTTGCATTGTTGTTCTGTGGGTAGTCATCAAAGA
>JAHEHC010000044.1 GCA_024644805.1 Flavobacterium sp.
GATCATTTCATCGGTTGATCTGGATTTCAATTCGGTCTTCGTTCTGGCATATTTATATTTCATCACCTTTTTGGCATGTTTCGATCTGCAGGATTGGGATGAGCCATGAACAGTAAGTAAGCAAGGAAATGGTGATGATAAGGTCTCTACGCCTTTTTCCAATCTTCTTCGTGCTACGATCCGATCATCATTGATCTCGACGATCTCTTCCACATAAGTGATCTGTGGAATCTTTAACTTTTCAGCACTTTGAGGCCCTACCTGTGCGGTATCTCCATCAATGGCCTGTAGTCCTCCAATGATCAGATCGAATGGTGCCAACTTCTGAATCCCTTTGACCAAGGTATAGCTTGTTGCCAGAGTATCGGAACCACCAAATCGCTTATCGGAGATCATAAATCCTTTATCCGCTCCACGATAATAACCCTCTCTGATAATATCGGCAGCTCTTTTCGGTCCCATTGTAAGAACATTGACCTCAGTCCCTGGAACCTGATCCTTTATAAGCAGGGCCACTTCCAAAGCGTGAAGGTCGTCCGGATTAAAAATTGTTGGAAGCTTTCCCCTATTCACCGTACCATCTGGCTTCATGGCGTCATGGCCAACATGCCTGGTATCGGGAACTTGTTTTGCTAATACAATGATCTTTAATGGTCTCATAAGTACAATTGAAAATTATCAGCTTCAAAATAAATCAATATTCTTCAAAAAAAATATGATATAACTCATACTTCATTAGCACAAAAATGATATAATACTATTTTAGAAATAAAAAAGGCGGTTGTAACAACCGCCTTTCATTATATATTCTATAAAAAATTATTCCTAATCCTCGTCAGCGTCTACAGCATCATCATTTTCTCCCATGAATTCATTCATAACCGCAGTACTCACTCCCATATTTGAAAATCCTCCATCGTTATAGAGGTTTTGAAGTGTAACTTTCCGTGTCAAGTCTGAGAATAAGGAAATAGCATAATCAGCACATTCCAAAGCGGTAGCATTTCCAAGAGGTGACATCTTATCAGCATAGGCCAGGAAACCATCAAATCCCTTTACACCGCTACCAGCAGTTGTTGGGGTTGGTGATTGAGATATGGTATTAACCCGTACTTTTTTATCTCTACTGAAGAAATAACCAAAACTTCTGGCCACAGACTCCAGATAGGCCTTATTATCGGCCATATCGTTATAATCAGGGAAAACACGCTGAGCCGCCATATAGGTCAGTGCTATAATACTTCCCCATTCATTCATGGCATCCTTGTTATAGAGTACACTCATCATTCGATGAAAGGACAAAGCAGAGACATCCCATCCCTTTTTAGTGAAGTTATAGTCCTGGTGCGTATATGGGTTCCCTCTTCGAACATTTACCGACATTCCGATGGAATGCAGGACAAAATCCAATTTACCTCCCAATAGTTCAACCGACCTATCTATAAGTTCTTCAAGATCCATGATCGATGTTGCGTCGGCAGGAATTATTTCAGATCCGGTCTTTTCGGCCAAATCGGATATGGTACCAAGACGTAATGCAACGGGTGCATTGGTCAAAACAAATGTAGCTCCTTCTTCGTGAGCACGTTCTGCCACTTTCCAGGCAATAGATTTTGAATCCAAAGCGCCAAAAATAATTCCACGTTTTCCTTTTAAAAGATTATACGACATGAGTTTTTAGTTTAAGTTTATTTTTTTCAGATGCAAATATACGTTAATTCAATAACTCCTTTGCATGTATTATTGCTGATTCAGATCGCTCCTTACCTCCAAGCATTTCGGCTATCTCACCGATTCGCTCGCTTTTATCCAATGTTCTAAGCAGGGTGACCGTACGCTCGTCGATATCTTCTTTGAACACCTTGATGTGGGTGCTTCCCTTTGCTGCGATCTGGGCCTGATGGGTAATGCAAATCATTTGCATGGACTCACTCATCTCCGATAAAATAGTAGCCATCTTTAGAGCTATTGTTCCAGAGATCCCAGAATCGATCTCGTCAAAAATAAGGGTTGGCAGCTTCTTGTATTGTGCCAATACGGCTTTTATAGCCAACATGATCCTGTTCAACTCTCCTCCGGAAGCTATTTTCTTTAGGGGTCCAAATGAGGTTCCTTTGTTTGCTGTGAATAAAACGGTCAATTGATCGGTCCCATTGCTTTTGAAATGCTCTGTTGTTTGAAAATTGAATTTGAATTGCGCATTCGGCAGTCCTAAATGAGATAGGTAATCAGATAATTTATCCAATAAAACAGGGATCATCTTGATCCTTTTAACGTGTATGGTTTTAGCATTAGATATCAATTTTTTATTCATCTCAACACACTCTTTTTCAAGCTTTAATATGCTATTATCTAAATGTATTGTTTTGTTGATCTTTGATTCCAATTCAGCTTGAATTCCAATGAGTTCCTCTACAGTCGCCACCGAGTGTTTTTTTTGTAAAGAATAGATCATCTGGAGTTGGTCGTTCAACTGTTGCAATCTTTCCGGGTCGGCTTCAATTCTTTCTGCTGAACCATGAAGTCCATCAACAATATCTTCCAGCTCTATGACCACACTGTTCACCCGCTCCCAATAGCTTGAAAATTCAGAATTAATTGATTTTATCCTACTTAAGATCTGTCTGATCTCTTTTATATTTTCCAATGAGCCATATTGCTCTTCAGACAACAGGGTCATCGCATGTGAAACGGATTCCTGTATGGTTTCAATATTGTTCAATAGTTCCAGCTCTTCCTCCAATTCCTCCAAATTGATCCCATGAAGACCAGCATCTTCCAATTCTTTAAATAAAAAGGTGTTATAGTCGAGTTCTTTTACGAAGGTTTCTTTTTTATACTTCAATTCAGCCAAGGTCTCAGACGATTCCCTGTAATCCTTCAACACCTGCTTGTACTGATCGATCAAAGCATTATTCCCAGCCAAGACATCAATCACATCCAGTTGAAAGGTCTCAGAAAAGAGGTCCAAAGTCTCATGCTGTCCATGGATATCGACCAGAAAGGGCGCCAGTTCCTGAAGCTGATTGAGATTCACTACCGTGTCGTTGATAAAGGCCCTTGATTTCCCAGAAGGCAACAATTCTCTTCTAACTATGGTATGCTCATCAAAATCGAGTTCATTGGATTCAAAAAGCTCTTTTAAATGGGATTCTTGCATCAGGAACTCACCTTCAATAATACATTTTCTGGTTTTATCCTTAATACTGTTCAAGTCGGCCCTCTTACCTAATAACAATGATAGCGCGTCGAGTACAATTGATTTCCCCGCACCGGTCTCACCGGTCATTATAGTCAATCCCTCATTGAGATCAACTTGTATATCATCGATCAAGGCAAAATTCTTTATGGAAAGAGATGAAATCAAAATAGGGTATACTATTAATTGAACGACCGATCGCTCAGTCGACTTCTAAAGTAAAATAGTTTTACAATTATTGCAAAGAAAAAGAATGATTAATATTTTATTTCATTCCAGTTACTTCGCTTGGTGGGAGCCATCCTATTCAGATTGTTCACAAGAGAAGTAATATCCACACTGGGTCCGCCGCTAAATATGCTTTGGATCTCGTCTGCCTTGGCGTCAAAGAAAGTACGCAACAAATAAGAATTGGGTCTGCGATCATTAATACCTTTTAGAGTAGCTATCGACTTGACGATATTATTTTTAGCATCAGACGGATTCTTGGTCATCTGATCAAGTCCCAGGCGGTGATATTCGTACATAGCTGTATGGAATTCCCTATACACCTGAGAGACCAAGGCATCGTTATAGCGATATCTGGATTGGTTCCCGTCGGATGAATGCCATCCGAGGTAACTGCTTGATGCAGCAGTATTCACGATCTGTTTTGCGGTATCAAAATATACCTCCCCTCCATCAGGAGCAAATGTGTCTGCGTCAAGGCCAATAATGGTGTACACATGAAATGCGATCACGGACACCAAGTTGGAGTCGAAGCTGTTGATATTAAAATTCAACGGTTCGAATTCATTATAGGTAAAACTGAATTGCCTGTCGTTATAATTATAGATCGGACTATCGTATACCGATTCAAATATGGGCCTTGAGGCTTGGATCTGTATGGATCCACTAAAGAAATCGGATTCAAATTCGTTGATAATGATAGACATATTACAATCGATTCGCTCTTGATTCAAGAAGACCTTATCTGTCCAACTTGTATTGTTGATGAATTCTGTCAATTGCTGTTCCAAGGTCCTGAATACTTGCAAATTGGGTTGCCCGGTCTGCACGGCATCGATTGAAATTGTACAATTCAACTCCTGAGAATGAATGGACAATGAAGCAAAAAATAATGAGAAGAGTAAAAAATAGTTACGCATGTAAGTCTTTTATAATATATTGAACAATATCCATGGCTACTTCTTTCTTTGGTTTAACATCAAAAGAAAGCATTTTATTGTCTTTATCGATTAAAGTTACTTTGTTGGTATCGGATCTGAATCCGGCCCCTTTATCATTTAGCGAATTTAATACAATTAAATCTAAATTCTTTTTTTTCAGTTTTGTTTTTGCGTTTTCGATCTCGTTTTCGGTTTCGAGGGCAAATCCAACCAAATACTTAGTTGATTTGACAGCACCTAATGACTGCAAGATGTCCTTGGTCTTGACCAACTCAATAGACAGGTTTCCTTCTTTCTTTTTGATCTTGTTCTCTGCCACATTCTTTGGCCTGTAATCGGCTACAGCTGCACTTAAGATCGCAACATCACATGGCCCAAAATGTTCATGAACCGCCTCATACATCTCTTCAGCTGAAGTCACCGGAATTGTTGTAATGGAATCACGATCGGCTTGAAGGTGGACCGGTCCGGTGATCAAGCACACCTCTGCTCCAAGATCGGCAGCCGCATAAGCTAATGCAAATCCCATTTTTCCACTGGAATGATTTCCAATGAAACGCACCGGATCAATAGCTTCAAATGTCGGTCCTGCAGTGATCAGAAAACGTTTTCCATACAGAGGAAGTGCTCCCAAAATATCATTTTCAATAAAAGCTACAATATCATCCGGTTCGGCCATTCGACCAACACCGATCAAACCACTGGCCAACTCACCATGTGAGGGCTTTATTATCGTATTACCAAAACTCTTCAATTTCTTTAATGATGTACTAGTAGATGGATGTTGATACATATCCAGGTCCATTGAAGGTGCAACATAAACTGGACATTTTGAAGAGAGATAGACCCCAAGTAATAGATTGTCGCAAGTACCGTTTGCCATTTTGGACAAAGTATTTGCAGTAGCGGGTGCAATGATCATCAGATCGCCCCAAAGTCCCAATTCAACATGATTGTTCCATTGTCCGTTTTCATCTTCTTCTTGAGTGAAAGAAGAGTGAACCTCGTTCTTTGAAAGTGTGGAAAGTGTAAGTGGAGTGACAAATTCCTTTGAAGATGGGGTCATGACCACTTTGACCTCTGCTCCTTTTTTGATCAAAGCTCTGACCAATATAGCAGATTTATAAGCGGCAATACCGGCAGTTACGCCCAGTAAAATCTTTTTCCCGCTTAAGACAGACATGGTATTAGTTATCTATTTCTTCGTCTTTTGTATTGCGATAGTAGATCTTGCTTTCTAACCACTCCTGAACCGCAATAGCATGTGGCTTAGGCAGTCTCTCATAGAATTTAGAAACTTCGATCTGTTCTTTATTCTCAAAGATCTCTTCCAAACTATCGTTGTAGGTAGCAAACTCGTCCAATTTTTCGATCAGTTCTTTCTTAATGTCTGAATTGATCTGAACTGCCCTCTTCGAGATGATAGAGATGGCCTCATAAAGATTGTTTGTTTGCTCATCGATGAGGTTCTTATCAATGGTAGTGGTATTTATCGGTGCTTCTGAATTTTTAATATCCATCGTATTTATTTTTTAACTTGATGTTTCTTTTTCTGTTAATCGTTTATTTATATCCTCTAATATTTTATTTGCTTCTTCATGAAGTTCATTAGTTGGATAGTATTTCTTAAAATCGTAATAATATTTCAATGATGTTTGTAATCGCTCATTGATCATTGATGGAAAGCTATTTATGGCCAACCTGTATGCTGCTTCGAACTTTCCGTAAAAGGCATCCGGTCTGTATTTTGAGCCCGGATGATCCAAAATAAAATTATCAAAGGCCTCTATCGCATTTTTGAATGTTCCCAAAGTTTCACCGATCTTAAGGTATTGATTTGCGATCTCAATATCTTTTTTTTGAAGTTTCTCACTCAACTCCATGACTTTCAGATTGGCAGCATCCCTAAACTCTGAATTGGGGTAGCTATTGATGAAGTTCTGCAGCTTTTCAAGTCCTTTGTAGGTGTCTTCCTGATCCAATGAATATCTCGGTGAAAGCTCATAATAACTTTCAGCAGAACGATAGGCCGCAACCTCGATGCTATCACTCTGGCCATAGGACAATACAAATCTTTCAAACTGATATCCAGACAGATAATAATCTTCCAATTTATAGAAGGTATTGGCATACATGAACATTAATTTTTCGGCCTGAGGTTTTCCCCTATATACCGGAACGATCTGCTCCATCAACTTCAACGCCTTCTTATATTTCCCATTATTGTAATAGGCCTCTGCATTTTGATATTTCAATCCGGCATCATCCGATTTCAACACTCTTTGATAATCGGAACAGGAAACCAACAGAAGCAGGGATGTAATAAGTAACAGACTCGTTCTCATAGTTTTATAAAACATCGTGCAAAAGTAATAAATTAAACGTGATTAATGAAAATTAATATTCATATAATACAATTACGAAAATAGTATAACTATCAGTGGCATCTATTCCCTTTTTGATTTATTTAACGATGGGAATTTTACTTTTACAAAGTATCTATAAATCCTTCAATTCTCTTTCTTAGGCCGGAACTCACCCCTACCAATGGAAGTCTGAGGGTGTCGCCACATATGCCCAATTTCTTGAAAACTGCCTTTATGCCAGCCGGATTGCCTTCTTCAAAAATCATATCGATCGCTGGTGCCAATTTATAATGGATCCTATAGGCTTCATCTACTTTTTTATCCAATGCCAGTCTCACCATTTGTGAAAACTCCTTTGGAAATCCTTCACCAATCACTGATATCACTCCTGCTCCCCCGGCAAGTACCATCGGCAATGTGATCATATCGTCTCCAGAGATCACAAAAAAATCATCCGAACTTCCATCGATCAATTTCATGGCTTGTACGATATCCCCTGCTGCCTCTTTTACGGCAACAATATTACTATGATCATTGGCTAAACGGATCACTGTTTCAGGAAGCATATTCGAAGAGGTCCTTCCCGGAACATTGTATAATATGATCGGCAACGGAGAACTCTTTGCAATTGTTGAAAAATGCTGATAGATCCCTTCCTGGGTCGGTTTGTTATAATAGGGAGATACTGAAAGGATTGCTGTAAATGAAGAAAGATCCCTTGTTTTGATCTCATTCAGGACCTTGTTGGTGTCATTTCCCCCAATTCCCAAAACCAATGGAAGTCTTCCATTATTACAGGAGATCACTGTATCGATAACAAGTTGTTTCTCGTTGCTGGAAAGTGTCGCGCTTTCAGCGGTGGTTCCCAATACCACCAAATAGTCGATCCCATTTTCAATAGAATAGTTCACAACATTTTCAAGTCCATTTGTGTCTACGGTGCCATCCTCTTTAAATGGAGTGATCAGAGCGACACCTGTTCCTATAAGTTCTTGCATTAGATTTTCTTTAAAACCGATAAATATTTTTTGAATTCCACTTTAAATCGTTCAAAATCCATTGGATCCACGCTAAGGATCAGATCATACAAGCGCGAATCGGATCCTTCAAAGCCCAATTTGAAATTTGCCTTGCTTCTGGACATCATGATATCCAGGAATACATTTTCCTCAGAGTAAAAACCAACCAGAACATCAAATGGGATATCCAAGAATTCCAAGGCGTTTTGATTGTGAATCTCCCCACTCCAGGTAAAATCCTTATTGTTGATCTGATTTTGACGTAATGTAGGTATCTTCTTCTTTACTTCAATGAAAGTAAATATCTTAATGTCCTTAGGTTGCAGACCCAATTCAGTTGAAAATTCAAACAATTGTTCGTAATCCTGAAACATATCCTCATTTACCAAATACCCCAATGTTCTCAATTTGGTATTCCTTTGGGAAAGATCCCTACTGATCAGATTCCTGTTTATCTTCTTTTTTAAGGATTTTCGTTTTAATTTTTCGAACATGGCATCAATTCTACCTTTTCACAAAATTACAATATATCATTCCAAAAAGTTCATTTTATGAAATCATTAATAAAAATTCATCTTCTGATATGATCGGCACTCCGAGATTGTCTGCTTTTGCTTTTTTACTTGGACCCATGTTATCACCTGCTACAACAAATCCAGTCTTTTTTGAAATGGAACCGGAGACCTTCCCTCCATTATCCTCAATGAGCTTTTTCAAATCATTCCTAGACACCTTTGAAAACACACCTGAGACCACAAACGATCTTCCTTCAAGCTTATTCGTTTGGTTTTCAAGTTTATTGGCATCTATCTCAAGCTGAACCCCATATCCCTTTAACCGTTCTATGGTCTTTTTATTTTCTACTGAATTAAAAAACTTTTTGACACTTTGAGCGATGATACTTCCAATCTCATCAACTTCGACCAAATCTTCCTGAGAGACCTGTGCTAAATTATCGATCGTATTATAGTGCTTCGCCAATTTTTTGGCTACAGTCTCACCGACATGCCTGATGCCCAGCGCAAATAAGACCCTATCAAAAGGAATGTTTTTAGATTTGATGATACCATCAATTAGATTCTGAGCGCTCTTTTCGGCCATTCGCTCCAGAGGGATGACCTGATCCATGGTCAGATCATAGAGGTCTGCATAATTCTTGATCAATCCATTCCTTACTAACAAGGCAACAGTTTCTCCACCCAACCCTTCAATATCCATTGCTTTTCTTGAAATATAATGCTGAATCCTTCCAATGATCTGAGGTGGACAACCTTCTGCATTCAAACAATAATGTTGAGCCTCACCCTCATTACGTACCAGTTGGGTCCCACATTCAGGACATCGCTGAAGGTATTCGATCGGAACAGAGTTCACATTACGCTGTTCAAGGTCGACTCCGGTAATTTTGGGTATGATCTCACCTCCTTTTTCGACAAAAACGGTGTCACCAATCCTTAGGTCCAGTTTTTCAATTTGATCGGCATTATGCAATGATGCTCTCTTAACGATCGTTCCGGCAAGATCGACCGGCTCCAGATTGGCTACAGGAGTTATGGCTCCTGTTCGCCCTACTTGGTAGGTAACTTCTTTTAATATTGTTTTGGTCTGTTCAGCTTTAAATTTATAGGCTATCGCCCAACGAGGAGCTTTGGCTGTATACCCCAGTTCCTCTTGTTGATAGAAACTATTCACTTTTATTACCACTCCGTCGGTCTCATAGGGCAGATCATGTCTTTTTTTGTCCCAGTATGCTATAAACTCCTTCACTTCGTTTAATCCTTTGGCTAAAATGGCCGCCTGCGGGACTTTAAACCCCCATTCGCGAATTAGTTCCAAACTTTCAAACTGGGTAGCTACCGGTTGCGAATTACTCTTTAAGCTATAAGCCAGGCATTCCAATGGTCGTTGGGCAACTTCGCTACTATCTTGCAACTTCAAACTTCCTGATGCCGTATTTCTGGGATTTCTATAGGGGTCCTCTCCTTCCTTGATCCTCTCTTCATTCATTTTTGCAAAACCATCAAAAGGCAGAATGATCTCACCACGGATATCAAAACGCTGTGGAAAGTCCCCTTTCAATTTCAATGGAACAGTACGAATGGTCTTCACATTGGCGGTGACATCATCACCCTGATAACCATCCCCCCGGGTAACCGCTCTTAATAACGCTCCATTTTCATAGGTCAGATTGATGGAGGCACCATCGTATTTCAATTCGCAGGTGAATTCTATTGGACCGTCGACCAGTTTCTGAATTCGTTCCAACCAATCATTCAGTTCTTCATCGGAATAGGAATTACTTAATGAATACATCCTATAGTCATGGGTCACCGTTTCAAAATTCTTGGTAATTGAACCTCCTACACGCAGTGTGGGGGAATTCGGATCATGGTATTGCGGATGTTTGGCTTCCAGTTCCTGCAATTGCTTCAGTTTTTGGTCGAATTCGTAATCTGAAATGATCGGTGAGTCCGATACATAATAGCGGTGATTATGTTCTCTTAGTTCAGCACGAAGAAATTCGATTTGTTTTTCAACATCCATAAAACAAATATAAAGATTGAAAATGTAACAATTTTATATAATTACATCAAAAAACCGCCAAAAAGGCGGTTCTTGAATATTACTAAATTTAGTAAACTGACTAATCATATATAAATATCTTTCTCACCAGTGCCGCAACCAGGCCACCGGCAATTGGAGCAACAATAAACAACCATAACTGACTCATGGCCATGCCACCAGCAAATAAGGCAGGACCTAAGCTACGAGCAGGATTTACAGATGTTCCTGTAATTGGGATCACCACTAAATGGATCAAAGCCAGAGAAAGTCCAATGGCCAATCCGGCCATTTGAGGTGATGCCTTAGATGATGTAGTCCCAAAGATGACCATCAAGAATAAAAACGTGAATACGAATTCGGCAATTAGAGCTGCCTGCATGGTATATCCACCTAAATAACCTTCTCCCCAACCATTACTTCCAAGGGCCCATTCTCCCATTTCAAATCCGCTGCCGCCTGTAGCCATAAGATAGAGCACTCCTGCTGCAGCGATTGCACCTACACATTGAAGCAGAACATAACCTACAGTATCTTTCATCGATAGTTTGCCTGCAGCCAACATGGCGATCGAAATTGCAGGATTGATATGACAGCCTGAAATTGGTCCTATGGTATAAGCCATGACCACGACTGCCAATCCAAATGCCAGTGATATTCCTAATAATCCAATTCCGGAGGGTCCGGTCGCAGATACACCTGCGATGGTGGCTGCACCACAACCAAATAGAACAAGAGCAAACGTACCCAATCCCTCAGCTAAATATTTTTTTGTTGAATTCATCATTTAATGTTTAATGGTTAACGAAACTAAATGTAGAAAAAAGGATTTGTAAGAGGGAAATATGTTAAAAATTTAAACTAAAATGTTAATAACTAAGACTTTTATGATCGCTCGGCACTTAGCCATTTTGGTTTTTTGGGGTCTTTGAATTTCATCATTTTTTGAATAAGACGATCGATATCATCATCTACCAATAACAATTCATAATTATCCATGGAAAGAAATCCTTTTCGAACCATATTCTCCAGCAAGCCGATCAGATCATCATAGAAATGATTAATGTTAAGCAGACCGATTGGTTTGCTGTGAAGTCCAAGTTGCAACCAAGTGAAGATCTCGAACAGTTCTTCCAAAGTTCCAATACCTCCAGGAAGTGCTATAAATCCATCGCTTATCTCATGAAGTTTAAGCTTGCGTTCATGCATGTTCTGTGTCGTGATCAATTCGTTTAGACCCAAATGAACCACTTCTTTATTTTTTAAGAATTCAGGGATGACCCCTATTACCTGCCCTTTTTTCTTCAAAGCTGCTTTAGCCACGACACCCATAACCCCAATCTTTGCAGCACCATATACCAATGTGATATTGTTCTTGGCGAGTTTCTTTCCTAATTGCTTTGATACATCAATGATCATGGTATCATTACCTTCATTGCTTCCACAAAAAACACAGATCTTATCTAATTTATTCATCTTTTGAGCATTTTAACATCCTGTCCTTTCCAAATAGGTCTTTTCGCAATTCTATTTTGGAAAAAAATTGAGTCTCCTCTAATTTCATCAGGTCTTCACTAAGATATTCATTTATTTCGAAGTATATACTACCCTTGGCTTTCAAATTTGATCTTCCAAGCTTCATTATGTGCTTATAATAGATCAATGGATCGCTCTCAGGCACAAATAAAGCCTGGTCCGGTTCATGATCGACTACATTGGCACTCATATTTTCCTTATTTGCCAGGGTCACATAAGGAGGATTGGAAACAATTATATCGTACGACTTTTGTAAGGAATTAACCTCCAATATATCCTCCCTGAAGAAATTCACCTCTACAGCGTTTTCATTGGCATTGATTTTGGCCACCTTCAAGGCTTCTTCTGAATTGTCCAATGCATCCACATTTGCATGCAAAAGATTCTTAGCCAATGCTATAGCTATACATCCACTACCGGCACCAATGTCAAGAATGGATACCGTTTTTCCTTGTTCCTTTTTTTCAAGATCATTTAAAATCCATTGTACCAACTCCTCGGTTTCCGGTCTTGGGATCAGAACATTCTTATCAACATTGAAATTGAGACCAAAAAATTCAGTTGATCCTATGATATATTGAATGGGTTCATTCTGAAATAAACGTTTCTTTGCTTTTTCGAATATAAACAAAACCTCAGAAGTGATCTCAATATCCGGGTCAAGGGCCATATCCAAACGAGACACATTTAGATGCTGTTCCGTCAGTAAATAAAAGAAGGACTGCAATTCTTCAAGTGGGTAATTATCTGCTAATCCTTTGAAAAATTGTTCTTTTAATTTGGTGATATTCATGCTGTAAGATCCTTTATCATATGTACAGGACATGAATAATGCCCCGTATCGCCCATGGGACCATCGATATAATCAAAGCCATATTTTTGATAGATTGCCTGAGCTGTCCTCATATAGGTCATGGTCTCTAAATAACATTGATCGTATCTGTATTGTTTGGCTTTATCCAAACACAGTTCGATCATCTCTCTGCCATAACCTTTTCCACGTATGCTGGGATGAAAATACATCTTTTGCAATTCACAGGTATTGCCATTATAATTTTCAAGCTGTGCCACACCACCTCCCCCAAGAATCATGTCGTTCACTTCGATCACAAAATAATACGCTCTTGGCTTTTGATAATAGGTGTATAGATCGTCTAATGACTTATCTTCATAGGCGGTGCCTACTTTTGGAACTCCGAATTCTACGAGGACACTACGTATCAATGTAGCTATGGGCTGAATGTCTTTTTTTAGGATTGGACGAATAATTGCCGTTGACATGTTGATTAATCCTTGTATTTTTATCCCGTGAATATACACGAAAAATATATGATGCGATGCATCGAATTGGCTAAAAAAGGATTAGGCACCTCCTACCCAAACCCTTTGGTTGGATGTGTTATTGTTCATAATGAAAAGATCATTGGTGAAGGATGGCATAGGGAAGCCGGACAGCCACATGCTGAGGTCAATGCCATAAATAGCGTCAAGGATCCATCCTTATTAAAAAACGCAGACCTGTATGTGAATCTGGAGCCCTGTTGCCATCATGGAAAAACACCTCCTTGTACCGATCTTATAATTAAGAAGAAAATCAATTCGGTGATCGTGGGGTCTCTTGATCCCAATCCAAAGGTTTCTGGAAATGGAATTGTCAAATTAGAAAATTCGGGTATCAACGTGATTCATGGTGTTTTAAAGGACGAATGCGATCGCCTCAATAAGAGATTTTTCACCTTCCATCAGAAGCAAAGACCCTATATCATTTTGAAATGGGCACAATCCAAAGATGGTTATATTGCTCCTTACAAGAATACTAGAAATGAGAAAGAACCCTTTTGGATCAGCAACAAACATTCACGACAACTGGTTCACAAATGGAGAGCTGAAGAACAAGCCATTCTGGTTGGAACTCAAACCGTGCTGGATGATGATCCGAGCTTAACGACCAGGGAATGGATTGGGCGCTCACCCATTAGAATAGTCATCGACCGATCTTTAAGGATCCCAAAAGAGTCCGCTGTATTGGACGGCAACGTCAAGACCATTGTTCTTACCGAATCGATAGTTGAAAGTACGGATCAATGCATCTATGAAACCATCGATCTAAGTCAAAACAGCATTCAGAATAGTTGTGAAACACTTTATAAACACAATATACAGTCGGTGATCGTAGAAGGAGGATCAGTAACATTACAACATTTTATAGACACTTCAATTTGGGATGAAGCAAGAGTGTTTGTAAGTGATCATTTAATGAACGGAGGGATCAAAGCACCGACCATAGAAATGAAAAGTACAAAAGAAACCCCGATACAATCGGATACCTTAATAGAATACACCAATGATTAAGACGATCATCTTTGATTTTGGCGATTTCTTTATTGATCTAAATAAGGAAGCGGCTTCTATTGAACTGGAACGACTTGGTATAAGCCGCCTATCCGATGCAATAACAGAACAAAATTACTGCCTTTTTATAGACGATTCTGAAGTGAAGCAACCTCTTTTCAACTAATTCTGCAATTAATGATCTATCTAATACTCAGTATATTATCATCTACTACGATCTTCATTGTGTTCAAACTATTTGAACGTTACCGGGTACCTGTATTACAGGCCATTGTAATGAATTATTTGGTGGCTTTTATAACCGGATTTCTGGCTTATTGGTTAAGTCGTGAAACTCCTATGAAATCCATTCCAGATATAATTGGTGAGGAATGGTTCTATTATACATTAATATTAGGAACTCTTTTTATCCTGATTTTCAAATTAATGGCCATCACCACTCAAAGAATTGGATTATCGGTTGTTTCAGTAGCGACCAAGATGAGTGTTGTTATCCCAATCTTATTTGGTCTCTTTTATTATAAGGAATCCATAGGTTTCTTTAAGATCAGTGGAATTATAGCAGCATTATTAAGTGTATATCTGGTCTCGTTGAAAGACAAATCCAACATTCAGTTGAGAAGAGGACATCTGATCATACCCATGCTGGTCTTCATAGGTAGTGGTATCATAGACACCAGCTTAAAGATATTGGAAGAGTCCTATGTAGCACAAGATGATGTCTCACTATTCTCATCGGTCATTTTTTTAGCAGCTGGTTTTGTGGGGTTGCTTCTATTGTCTGTTCAGTATCTTTTTAAAAAATTCACTTTTGAGTTAAAGAGTGTGTTCGGTGGATTGGCTTTGGGAATTCCCAATTTCCTAACCATTTATTTTTTGGTCAAGGCTCTGCGTAGTGACCTTTTTGATAGCTCAGGAATATTTACCGTGAATAATGTTGCGGTTGTAGCGTTGTCTACTATTGTTGGAATTATCTTTTTTAAAGAAAGGCTAAAAATAAAGAATTGGATTGGCATACTATTAGCGTTAATTAGTATCCTTTTAATGTCACTCTCCGTAT
>JAHEHC010000045.1 GCA_024644805.1 Flavobacterium sp.
ACCATGGGTATACGGTACGATGTATTATACGACAATTCCAAAAACATATATGCCAATGCCTATATGCCATTTGTAAGGTTCTATTTCTAATCCTTACGAATCATTAATTTTTCGCCGAAATTATAAAAATGGGCCTTATCATCATCCGATATTGGTACCGATTCTAGATGATCGAATGCCTTTTTTGTATAATGTTGAATCTCCTGCAAGATAGCACTCTCTACACCTGTATCGTTGAAAATAGTTAGAACATCCTTGACCTTCTTTTTGGGGTCAAAAGAGGTACTTGAATACAATTCCATTAACTTCATTTGTTGGTTCTGATCTCCTTTTTGTAGTGCCATCAGATAAAGGAAGGTCTTTTTATTGGAAATGATGTCCCCGCCAATTTGTTTTCCAAAGGAACTCATATCGCCAAATGCATCGAGGTAATCGTCCTGCAATTGAAATGCGATGCCCAAATTTCTTCCAAAATCGTAAAAATCATTTTTACACTGATCGGATTCTTCGGCGATTATAGCACCCATTTTCATTGCTGCTCCAAGAAGGACTGCGGTTTTATATTCGATCATCTTCAGATAATCCTCTAAGCTAACCTGTTCATTGGTCTCAAAATCGATATCGTACTGCTGACCCTCACAGACCTCAAGGGCCGTCTTGCTGAAGAGCATGGCCAATTCCTTAAATAGGTCAGGAGGATAATGTTCAAAGAGTTGATAGGCTAAGATCAACATGGCATCACCAGATAGGATTCCCGTATTCAGATCCCATTTTTCATGTACCGTAGGCTTCCCTCGTCTCAATGGGGCATTGTCCATAATGTCATCATGGATCAATGAAAAATTATGGAACAATTCCAAGGCCAGCGACGCATAAATTGCCTGGTCGTATTCTTTTTTTAACACGTCACAGGTCATCAAGGTAAGCGTCGGCCTTACGCGCTTTCCGCCCAATGAAACAATATACTTGATGGGCTCATACAAATTGACCGGTTCCTTTAGCAGAATCACCTCATCAATACATCGATTGATCGCTTCCAAATATTTCTCTGTTCCGGACATTTTAATGGTTTCAGCAAAAGTAGCAAAATATCGGTCATGTTAAATGATGAACTGAATATGAATATAATGTTAAAAAATATTTAAACTTTGGAAACTTTTTTTGTTTTTCAAGTTTCCTTTGATAATTTTGCCCCTGTTTATGAAAGAAAAGATTTTAAATAAGGCAATCGATCTATTCCTCACTTTGGGTTTTAAAAGTGTCACCATGGATGATATTGCTCACGAAATGAGAATTTCAAAGAAGACCATTTACGCTCATTTCAAGAACAAGACCGACTTGGTCAAAGAAACAACGTTTCAGGTATTTGAATCCATTTCATATGGAATTGATTGCATTTGCGCTTCCAATAAGAATCCAATCGAGGAACTCTATGAGATCAAAAGATTTGTCATGCTTCACCTTAAGAATGACAAATCCTCTCCTCAATATCAATTACAAAAATATTATCCGGAGATCCATCAATCCCTAATGAGAAAACAATTTGAGGTTATGCAGGATTGTGTCATCAACAATCTGAACCGAGGTATTTCCCTGGATCTTTACAGAAGTAATCTGGATGTTGAATTTGTATCCAGGATCTATTTCTTAGGAGTTACAGGGATCAAGGACGAATTGTTATTCCCGCCTGATAAATTTCCTAAGATCGATCTTATGGAAAATTATTTGGATTATCACTTAAGAGGAATTGTAACATCCAAGGGATTGGATATACTAAATACCATTAAAAACAAGACTGACCATGAATAGGCTATTTATACTTATCGTATTTTTTTCTGTGTCACTGAGCGGTTATTCTCAAGAGAAAAACACCTATCGTTTATCTTTGGAAGAGGCCATTCAGTTCGCTTTGGATAGCAATTACACCGCGATCAATGCACGTCGCGATGTGGCAGCTGCAATCAAACAGAAATGGGAGACCACGGCAACCGGATTGCCTCAGATCGATGCTGCAGTTTCGTATCAGAACAATTTGAAGCAACAGATCACTCCGCTTCCAGCTGAAATTATTGGAGGTGAGCCCGGCACATTTGTTCCGGTTACATTTAGCCCCAAACAAAATGCTTCCGTTAGTGCCACTTTAAATCAATTGCTTTTTGATGGCTCCTATATCGTTGGACTTCAAGCAGCAAGGGTCTTTTTGGATTATTCAGAAAATGCCTTTGAGAAAACACGCCTTGAAGTACGCAAAGGAGTGATCCTCGCCTATGGTAGTGTTCTTCTTTCCAATGAGAATGTCAGCATATTTGAAAAAAACAGACAAACACTTGAAAATAATCTGAACGAAACTCAGAAGGTCTTTGAAAATGGTCTTGCAGAAGAAGAAGATGTCGAACAATTACAAATCACCCTCTTGGAGATCGAGACCCTATTGAGCAATGCAAAGAGAATGGAACAGATCGCCAAAGAGACCTTGAATATGGCTTTGGGAATTCCAATCGAATCTGAAGTACAACTATCAGATTCTTTGGATCAATTGGTTGAACAGCAAATTGACCTATCGTTTCTGGACACCAACTTCAGTCTGGATCAAAACATCGATTTCAGGATCGCACAAAATCTGATCCAACAAAGGAACTTAGAGCTCAAATTGGAAAAGAGCAGGGCCCTCCCATCCCTTTCAGCATTTGTGAATTACAGCACGCTGGCATTCAATAACGACTTCACGTTCTTGGATCAGGAACAGGCTTGGTTCCAATCTTCATTATTGGGAATAAACATGAATATCCCGATCATCAGTTCAGGAGGTCGAGGAGCCAGGACACAAAGGGCCAAAATAGCAGTAGAGCAAGCAAATACACAATATGAACAAACTCTGGAACAATTGAAGTTGGATCACAATAATGCCCGCAGTGATTATCAGTTCGCCATTGAGAAATACGAAAATTCCAAGAAGAATTTAGCCTTGGCCGAACGGGTCGAGAATAAGAATCAAATAAAATTCGTAGAAGGGATATCAAGTAGTTTTGACCTGCGTCAGGCACAGCTTCAATTATACAACGCTCAACAGATTTATTTACAAGCGATGCTTGATGTAATTTCTTCCAAAGCAACTCTTGAAACCATTTTAAATACACCAAACAATAAATAACATTAGGTACCAATGATACACAGACTCATACTTTTTACACTGGCACTAACACTCATCTCCTGTGGAAGTGATGGTAACAAATCCGTTGATGATATAATTTCAAATGGGGATTTAACCGAACTAAGAGCAAAAAAAGAAGAATTGCGGTTGAAACAACAGGAGATCAATAGTCAATCAAAACTGATCGATGAAGCCATCTCAATGCTTGATACCACAAAGAAATTGCCATTGATCACCACATTTACGGCAACATCCGCACCTTTCAAACATTTCCTTGAGATACAAGGAACGGTACAGACCAAAAAGAACATTGTACTCTATCCAGAATTTTCCGGAGTTCTTATAACGGTTTACGTCCGTGAAGGACAAATGGTTTCTAATGGTCAGTTATTGGCTACAATAGATGATGGTGGGTTGAGTCAGCAATTGGCACAACTTGAGGTACAAGAAGCCCTTGCCAAGACTACTTTTGAAAGACAGCAGAACCTATGGAATCAAAAGATCGGATCTGAAATTCAGTATTTACAGGCTAAAACAAATTACGAAGCTCAAAAGAATGCCGTTAGTCAAATGCGATCACAACTCAGTAAGACGAACATTCGTGCTCCATTTTCTGGAATCATCGATGAAGTGATCACCGAACAAGGTTCAGTCGTTAGTGCTGGACAAACACCCGTGATCAGGTTGGTCAATTTAAATGACATGTATATCGAATCGGATATACCGGAATCGTATATCACCAATATCACAAAAGGAAAAGAGGTTCAGGTCTATTTTCCCATTCTGGGTGACACCATCTATTCAAGAGTAAGACAGGTGGGCAATTATATCAATCCCAGTAACAGGGCCTTCAAGATTGAGGTTTCTGTTCCGAATAAAAACGGTCATGTAAAACCAAATTTAACGGCCAAACTGCGTATCAACGATTATACCAATGAGGAGGCCATACTCATTCCACAGAGCATTATTTCTGAGAACGCAGAAGGACAGCAATATGTATACGTGACGAAGATACAAGAGAATGATGAAGCTGTTGCCAAAAGAACCTTCATTGAGACCGGCAGGACTCAAGGCGATATGGTTGAGATCTCAAATGGATTGGAGAACAATGATATCCTTGTGAATGAAGGAGCCCGAAATGTAAAGGATGGACAAACAGTAAAAATTCTAATAATCAATGAAAATGGAGAGTAGAAGACAAAAAAATGCAAATAAGGAGTTCAGACTCTCTTCCTGGGCCATTGATCACAAGACCATTATCTATGTTCTTATCGGAATCATACTGTTCATGGGTATATCCGCATACTTCAGTATGCCAAGAGAAACATTCCCGGAAGTTGAAGAAACCAAGATCTATGTCAGTGTTCCTTATCCGGGCAATACTACGGAAGATATTGAAAGATTGATCATCGATCCACTTGAGGAAAAACTGAAGAATCTGAGCAATGTCGTAGAGATCCTATCCACCTCACAGGAGGATTATGGTATCATAACGGTCGAATTCGATGAGAACATCGAAGTCGAACAGGCCAAACAAAAGGTAAAGGATGAGGTTGACAGTGAGAAGGCCAGCGAGGATTGGCCAATCTTCAATAATGCCAAGGTGGAACCCAATGTTTTCGCATTGAGCCTTTCCGAGGAAATGCCTATCAGTAACATTAATATATCGGGTGATTATACTGTAGAAAAACTAAAGGAATACGCAGAATATCTTCAGGATAAGATCGAAGATCTCCCTGAGATCAAACAGGCCGATATACGGGGAGCTCAGGAAAAAGAAGTTGAAGTGGCTGTAGACATCTTTAAGATGATGGCTGCAAAGGTCAACTTCGATGATGTGATCAATTCCATTCGAAACGGGAACATGACCATGTCCGCTGGTAGTCTTGTCTCCAGTGGTCAGAACAGGGCCATTAGGGTTCTTGGTGAGATCGAAGATCCATCCGATCTTAAAGATTTTGTTGTGAAGACCGACGAAGGAGTGGTCTATTTGAGGGATATTGCCGATATCTACTTTGAGGAAGAAGAGAAAACCACCTATGCAAGAGAAAATGGATCCAGTGTTGTAATGCTCGACATAAAGAAAAGATCTGGTAAGAATGAAATCAATGCTGTTAAAAAGATTGCAAAAATCATTGAGACCGCAAAAGAGGAATATCTTCCAAGCAATTTAAATATCACGATAACGAACGATCAATCAGCTAAAACGATCAATAATGTGAATGATCTCGTCAATAACATCATTTTCGGGATTCTGTTGGTTGTGGGTGTTCTGATGTTCTTCCTGGGTTTCAAGAACTCGCTGTTTGTTGGATTTGCAATACCCATGTCCATGTTCATGTCGTTCATGATCCTATCAGCTTTGGGGTATACTATGAATACCATGATTCTTTTTGGGTTGATCATGGGATTGGGAATGTTAGTGGACAATGGTATCGTGGTGGTAGAAAATGTATATCGATTAATGGATGAAGAAGGTATGCCTCGAATACAGGCAGCCAAAAAGGGAATAGGAGAGATCGCATTTCCGATCATCATATCAACGGCAACTACCATTGCGGCATTCATTCCATTGGGTCTATGGCCCGGCATCATGGGTGAATTTATGATGTACTTCCCGATTACCCTTTCTGTGGTATTGGGATCATCGCTATTTGTGGCCATCTTCATGAACTCCATGCTGGTTTCGAGGTACATGCAGGTAGTGGAAAAGGAGAAAAACAAAAAGAATCTTATACGAGTTAGTGCATCACTGATGTTCTTAGGCGTCCTGATCTATTTGTTTGGTGGGTCAATCAGAGGGCTGGGAACATTATTGGCCCTCATTGCAATCATGTTATGGGTCTACAGATATTTTCTGAAAGGTGCTGCCGAATATTTTCAAAAGAATATTCTATCCTGGGTCGAAAGAAAATACCAACAATTTTTGAAATATGCTCTCAAAGGAAGAAAACCTTATGCTTTCGTTACGGGTATATTCCTTTTGCTGATCATGATCTTTATGGGATTTGGGGCTTCAATAGCAAGCTTAAGGACCAAGGTTGAATTCTTCCCCGACAATAAACCCAACCAGATCACTGTATACATCGAGTATCCTCAGGGGACCGAAATTGAAAAGACCAATGCCATCACAAAGGATATAGAAAAAAGGGTCTATGCCATTTTAGATGATGAAGAGTATAAGGACGCTGATGGATATAACTTCATGGTCGAATCGGCTGTTTCACAGGTCGGTGAAGGTGCCGGAAATCCATTTACAGATGGAGGATCGGCAGCAGAAATGCCCCACAGAGCAAAGATTACGGCATCCATGAGAGAATTCAAATATCGAAAAGGAAAAGATTCTGAATTATTGAGAGGCAAGATCCAGAATGCATTAAAGGATATTTATCCCGGTCTTGCAATCTCGGTTGAAAAGGATCCGGTTGGTCCTCCAGTTGGATATCCCATCAATATTGAGATCGAAGGAGAAAGTTATGATGAATTGATCGTGGTTGCTGAAAATATGAGAAACTTTATCAATTCCAAGAGCATCCCGGGTATTGAGGAGCTCAAGATCGATGTCAATAAAGGAAAGCCTTCTATGAATGTGATCGTAGATCGAAAGAAAGCAGGTGAATTGGGTGTGGCTGTTGGACAGGTAGGCAATCAGTTAAGGCGTTCAATATTTGGAGAAAAAGCAGGGATCTATAAGAAAGATGGAGAAGATTATGATATCAATGTTCGTTTCAACGAGGACATCAAATACAACAAAAGTGCCTTGTTCAATCAAAATATCATTTTTAAGGATCAAAACACCGGAAAGATCAAAGAAGTTCCCATATCGGCTGTAGCCAAACAGATGAACACCTCTTCCTTTAGTTCTATCAAGCATCGTGATACTAAAAGGGTGGTTACGGTATATTCGGGGCTACAACCCGGATTTACTGATGCAGCAGCGATCATAGGAAAGATACAGACCGAAATGGAGAGTTTTGAGGATCTGCCTAATGATATTTCGATCGATTATACCGGTCAGATCGAAGAGCAGAACAAACAACAGGCCTTTCTAAATGGTGCTCTCTTATCGGGTCTAGGATTGATCATGTTGATCCTGATCTTCCAGTTCAGTTCTATTTCAAAACCGACGATCATAATGATCGCAATATTATTGAGTTTGATCGGTGTGTTCGGAGGGATTCTCATCACCGGTTCCTCTTTTGTGATCATGATGACCATGATGGGAATAATCTCTTTGGCCGGGATTGTCGTAAATAATGGGGTGGTATTGTTGGATTATACACAGATCCTGATCGACCGAAAGATGGTAGCACAGAATATGGCCGATGATGAATTGCTATCCAAGGAGGAGATCAAGGAGGTGATCATTCAAGCCGGCAGGGCACGTCTCAGACCGGTATTGCTAACAGCTATCACCACCGTACTTGGATTGTTTCCATTGGCCATCGGTTTGAACATCGATTTCTTTACCCTATTCTCCGATTTCAATCCTGAGATATTTATCGGGGGGGATAATGTTATATTTTGGGGCCCACTGGCATGGACCGTTATTTACGGATTGATCATTGCCACATTCCTAACATTGGTGATCGTACCAATTCTATTCTATTTGGTACACCGTATCAAGTTATGGCTAAGAAAGATAAACAAAGGGAAAGCCACAGAAATTGAAGAGTTTCTCGCAGAATAAAGAAAATGTTGTATTGGATACTGTAGGTATTCCATTTAAATTAAAGTTGTTCTCTAATTTTTGTGTTTTACTTGTTACATTTGCAGCACAAAAATTCAATAATGTTTAGAAGTCATACATGTGGGGAACTTACCCTGGACCAGGTTGGTAAAAAAGTAACTTTAGCGGGTTGGGTGCAGAAGAACAGAGATAAGGGATTCATGATCTGGGTCGACTTAAGGGATCGTTATGGAATCACGCAACTTATTTTTGATGAAGAGCGAACTCCAAAATCGATCATGGACATAGCAAAATCTTTGGGCAGGGAATTTGTGATCCAGGTAAGTGGAGATGTTATCGAAAGAGAATCCAAGAATGAAAAGATCCTTACCGGTGAGATTGAGATACTGGTAACCGATCTGAAAATATTGAATAGCGCCTTGCTTCCTCCATTCACTATTGAGAATAAGACCGATGGAGGTGAAGATCTCAGAATGAAATTCCGCTATTTGGACATTCGTAGAAATCCAGTGAAAGAGAACCTTATTTTTCGTCACAAAGTAACCATGTCTGTTCGAAATTATCTTTCCGAAAAGAGCTTCGTTGAAATTGAGACCCCCTATCTAATAAAATCGACTCCTGAAGGAGCAAGGGATTTTGTGGTACCTTCCAGAATGAACGAAGGGGAGTTCTACGCATTACCTCAATCGCCTCAAACTTTCAAACAATTATTGATGGTTGGCGGAATGGATAAATACTTTCAGATCGTAAAATGTTTCAGGGATGAAGATCTGCGTGCCGACCGACAACCGGAGTTCACACAAATCGATTGTGAGATGGCTTTTGTAGATCAGGAAGATGTCCTGAATACCTTCGAAGGCATGATACATCATCTGCTCGAAGAATTTCACGGAGTTTCTGTGGGAAAATTTCCTGTGATGAATTATGATGATGCCATGAGAAGATATGGTAATGATAAACCGGATATTCGATTTGGAATGGAATTCGGTGAGTTAAACGAGGTGTCCCAGCATAGAGATTTCAACGTTTTCAACAATTCGGAACTGGTAATCGGTATTGCTGTTCCAGGTGGAAACAGCTATTCAAGAAAGGAGATAGATCAATTGATCGATTGGGTAAAGAGACCTCAGGTTGGAGCTCTGGGAATGGTATATGTTAGATGTAATGATGATGGAAGTTTCAAATCATCTGTAGATAAATTCTTTGACCAGCAGGATCTGGCACAATGGGCGACTAAGACCGGTGCTGAACCTGGTGATCTGATCTGTGTTCTATCTGGTGAAAAAGACAAAGTGAGAGCTCAATTAAGTGCCCTGAGAATGGAACTTGCAGAGCGTAATGGTATGAGGAAACCCAATGAATTTGCTCCATTATGGGTCGTTGACTTTCCATTGTTGGAATGGGATGAAGAGACCCAGAGATACCATGCTATGCATCATCCATTTACCTCTCCAAAACATGATCAGATTGATCTATTGGCAACAGATCCTGCATCAGTAAAGGCCAATGCCTATGATCTGGTGTTGAATGGAAATGAGATTGGTGGAGGTTCTATACGAATTCACGATTCCGAGACTCAATCCATGATGTTCGATTATCTTGGATTTACTCCGGAAGAAGCCGAATCCCAATTTGGGTTTCTGATGAATGCATTTAAATATGGAGCACCACCACATGGGGGTATTGCATTTGGTCTGGATAGACTGGTTGCCATACTTGGAGGACAGGAGACCATTAGGGACTTCATCGCATTTCCAAAGAACAATTCGGGAAGGGATATCATGATTGATGCCCCTTCACCTATTGATGAAGACCAATTGGATGAGCTTCATATAAAATTGAAATCATAAATTCTGAAAGTCCTGCTAATAAGCGGGATTTTTTTATACATTGAGGCATGCATGAGCAAAAAAAATCATTGCTTACAAAATTCTTCATTTGGCGATTAAAGCATGTATCGCACAAACAATTCGTTTATGTACTGAGTGTTATCGTTGGGCTCACATCAGGATTGGTTGCGGTATTCATCAAGAATCTAACCCATTATATCCAACTTCTCTTAGAGGGTAAATTAATTCAGGAATATCACACGGCATTTTATTTCATCTTCCCAATTATCGGATTATTGATTACCTATTTATTAATTAAATTCATCATTCGAAATAAGATCACCCAAGGAATTCCTGCAACCCTTTTTTCGATCTCAAAGCAAAAAGGCATCATACGCAGGCATAAGATGGTCGCCAGTCTGATCACTGCTCCGGTTACCGTTGGATTTGGTGGCTCAGTAGGACTGGAAGGCCCAACAGTCGCAACGGGAGCCGCAATCAGCTCCAACCTGTCCAGGATGCTTCATTTAAATCAAGCCACCAGAACCCTGCTAATTGGATGTGCGGCCGCTGGTGCCATGTCCTCTCTTTTCAAAGCTCCCATTGCAGCAATTGTCTTTGCTATTGAAGTATTTAGCCTGGATTTGACATTGGTTTCGTTGATTCCCCTGCTATTAGCATCAATATCGGCAGTCATCACCACCTATTTTTTTCAGGGTAACGATATCTTATTACCGTTTAACATTCAGGATGAATTTATTCTGAAGGATATTCCGTATTACATTCTCTTAGGTGTTGTCGCTGGCATGGTATCTATTTATTTTACCAAGACCTACGAAATACTTCAGAATTTTTTCGACAGGATATCTTCTCCGGTTAAACGATTGATCATTGGAGGATTGGGAATTGGTGTTCTGGTATATTTTATTCCTCCGCTATATGGTGAGGGTTTTGATGTGATCAACAACTTGGTCCAAGGAAATTTGGATCAGGCATTGGGGAATAATTTCTTTAACCTGGACACTTCAAATGGATGGATCATAATTGCCTTGTTATCTGGCATGGTGATCTTCAAAATAGTTGCCACCTGCTTTACCTTTGGTTCTGGAGGTGTTGGGGGCATCTTTGCACCTACCCTGTTTATGGGTAGTATTATGGGTAACTGCCTGGCGAGAATTTTGCATCTTTTGGGATTTGATACCATTTCTGAGAGTAATTTCACCTTAATCGGAATGACTGGTCTCATGGCAGGAGTACTTCATGCCCCGCTTACTGCTATCTTCTTAATTGCTGAAGTAACCGGAGGCTATGAGCTATTCATCCCTTTGATGATCGCAGCTGCCATATCCTATACGATCACCAAATACTACATCCCCCATTCGGTCTATGCCATGGAATTGGGTAAGAGAGGTGAGCTTATCACCCATAATAAAGATCATGCGGTATTAACCATGATGGATCTGAATAAAGTGGTAGAGACCAATTTCATTGAGGTCTATCCTCATATGACATTGAAACAAATAGTGAACCAAGCGATTGTTGTATCCAAACGAAATATCTTTCCAGTCTTGGATAAAGAAAGTCAGTCACTTGAAGGGATCATTTTACTGGATGATTTACGTCCTGTTATGTTCAATAAATCATTGTATAAAAAAATAAAGGCTCATGATCTCATGCATAAACCTCCTGAGATCATCGACCTGAACAAGGACAAAATGACGGTGGTCATGAAAAAATTTCAAGATACCGGAGCGTGGAATCTGCCGGTATTAAAAGATGGAAAATACTATGGATTTGTCTCAAAATCGAAATTGCTTACCGCCTACAGAAGAAAATTAATTCAAATGTCAGGAAAACAATGAGAATCGTAATAATCGTTTTATTCGTAGTGGTTGTATTGGGAATGAGTATCGGTTTTATCATACGATCTTCCGATCAGGGTCAGGGAGATATTATCATTGGATTATCCATATTGACCGGAACTTTTGTGCTGATGCCTTTGTTTATCTATCACCGATGGAAGAATAGGAAAGTAAAAGACTATATGCTTACCAAAGAGAATATTGAAAAAATGAGGGATTATCAAAAAGATAAAAAGATCTAATGCCTCATCTTATCATTAAAATGCATTTTTTTTAAGGAATAAGTAATAAATCCACTACCTTTGGGGCTTATTAATTATTTTTTTTATTACAATGGAAGGAACAGTAAAGTTTTTTAACGAATCTAAAGGTTACGGATTTATCACGAATGATGAAACAGGCAAAGACATCTTTGTTCATGTAACCGGTCTTAATGGCGAAGCCTTAAACGAAGGAGACAAAGTCGAATATGTTGAGGAGGAAGGAAGAAAAGGAATGGTAGCAGCACAAGTACGCGTTGTCCACGACTAAGAGATAAAGATTACCAGATTTAATTAAACCCTTCCAATTTTGGAGGGGTTTTCTTTTTCAATTTAAATTCCTTTTCTCAACAAAGAATCTTTTTAGGATCTCAGAAGACTGTTCTTCCAATATTCCGCCCATGATTTTTGTCTTGGGATGTAATTTTGTATTTAGGTTGATGCACCCTCTCTGCTCATCTCGAGATCCAAAGATGATCTTGGAAATCTGACTCCAATACAAAGCTCCCGCACACATTTGACAGGGTTCTATAGTAACATAAAGTGTACATCCTTTCAGATATTTACCTCCAAGATAGTTTGCTGCCGCCGTTATGGCCTGCATCTCAGCATGTGCAGTGACATCGTTCAAGGTCTCAGTAAGATTATGGGCTCTTGCGATGATCCTATTATCAATAACGATTACTGCTCCAATAGGCACCTCGCCCTTTTCATAGGCCAAATTGGCCTCTTCCAAAGCTTTGCTCATAAAATACGTGTCATCATAGGGATCCATCATAGATCAAATATTGATTTGGTTCTTTTTGTTATCCGGATTGCCAAGTAACAAATATACTATTTTGAAACTGTATCTTTGCTGCATGCAGCATCCCATACTCAATCAAATTAACACCCCTGATGATCTTAGATCATTCCCTCAGGATCAACTTCCAAAGGTTGCTGAGGAACTCAGGGATTTCATCATCAATATAGTGGCCACAAAAGAAGGTCATTTGGGAGCCAGTTTAGGAGTTATTGAACTAACCATTGCATTGCACTATGTGTTTAACACCCCTATCGATCTTCTGGTCTGGGATGTTGGGCATCAGGCATACGGGCATAAGATTCTTACCGGAAGAAGAGAACTGTTCGACACCAACAGGCAACTAAATGGGATCAGCGGGTTTCCTAAAATCACTGAAAGTGAATATGATGTATTCGGAACAGGGCATAGCAGTACGGCAATTTCAGCCACTTTGGGAATGGCCATGGCCGATCAGATCAAAGGACAAGGGGTCAGACAACATATTGCAGTTGTTGGAGATGCCTCCATTGCCAGTGGAATGGCTTTTGAGGCGCTCAATCATGCTGGGATAACCGACACCAATATCCTAATAATATTGAATGATAATGCTATAGGGATAGACCCCAGCGTTGGAGCATTGAAAAAGTATCTTACCAATGTCTCCTTGAACGAAAGACCCGACACAGACAATATCTTTGAAGCCCTTAATTTCAATTATTCAGGTCCTGTCGATGGTCATGACATCAATGTGTTGATCTCCGAGTTCAATCATCTGAAAAAGATATCAGGGCCCAAGTTATTGCATATCATCACCAAGAAAGGTAAAGGGTTGGTTCAGGCCGAGAAAGATCAGGTCACCTACCATGCTCCCGGGAAGTTCAATGCAAAGACCGGTCATCTGATACCCACTGATAATTCAAATAAACCTCCAAAATACCAGGATGTTTTTGGAGAGACCATCGTTGAACTGGCATCAAAAAATAAGAGGATCATCGGGATCACCCCGGCCATGCCATCGGGTAGTTCTTTAAAGTATATGATGGAAACGTTTCCGGAAAGGGCATTCGATGTGGGAATCGCCGAACAGCATGCGGTTACATTCTCGGCCGGATTGGCATCACAAAACATGATCGTGTTCTGTAATATTTATTCCACATTCCTGCAACGGGCCTACGATCAAGTGATCCATGATGTGTGTTTGCAAAAGCTCCCGGTGATATTTTGTCTGGATCGATCGGGAATCGTTGGAGAAGATGGTGCAACCCACCATGGCATATTTGATATTTCCTTCTTAAGGTGTATTCCCAATCTGATTCTGTTCGCTCCACGAAACGAAACAGAATTGCGTAATATCATGTATACCGCACAGCTGGGTCTGTCCATGCCTATAGCCATTCGATATCCTAGAGGAAGAGGAACCAGGATGGATTGGAAGCAGCCCTTCTCTAAAATAACCATTGGTGAAGGCGTCACAATTATAAAAGGAAGATCGATAGCAGTATTACCAATAGGAAGCATGGTTGAAAAGGTTATGAAAGCAATACAGAATATTGAAGATAATGATGATATTGGCTGCTATGACCTAAGATTCATCAAACCTCTGGATGAACAATTATTGCATCAGATCTGCGAACGATACCCTACGATCATAACAGTTGAAGATGGGATCATTCAAGGTGGTTTCGGAAGTGCAATTGCAGAATTCATTTCAAAAAACCACTATTCGAATAGATTGGTCATGATGGGGATTGACGATCACTTTCCCGATCATGGAACGGTCGAAGAACTTCATGATCTTTCAGGTATCTCACACAAAAAGATCAAAGAGGAGATCGAAAAACATCTTCCATAAAAAAAAGAGGCTTAAAAAAGCCTCTTTTCAATTCTTAAATGATTCACTTATCGGATGATCAGTTTTGCAGTATGGGTATATTCATCGGATGCGATCTCGATGATATAGATTCCTGCTCTTAAACTATCGGCATTTATTTGTGCTCTGTCGTGTAAGGCCACATTTTGAGATTGAACCATTCTGCCATTGATGTCATAGATCGAGATCGAAACATCTTCTCCAAGATCCTTAAACACCTTAATATTTATTTCTCCGTTAGATGGATTTGGATAGATGATGATCTTCTTATCAAGTTCATTGTCACCATAACCTAGATCACATTCGTTAGGAAGATCATAAGCTTCTACTTGGTCGTTTCTGGAGAAAGGACTTCCCTGGCTCGCGCTTAATCCAAGTCCGCGGTTGGCAAATGCGTTCCATATCAGACAGAAATTGGCTCCACCGTTTGCTAATTCATCGGCTTCGATAATGGCATCACGTCCATCGATAAATCCGGGACTGCAATTTTGGAGTTTCATTCCGTCCATGACCAATTGCAATGCCATGTTATTCCCGCCGGTACCGTTATAGATGTCCGGATCAAATCCGTATTCATCAATGAACAACCAAGTCATATCCCAAAGCATCGTCGCCCAAACGAATCCTATACCATGAGGTTGTGAAACGTTGTTATTGGTATCCACATAGGTGTAATCATTAATCGTAAAATCGGTACTGTA
>JAHEHC010000143.1 GCA_024644805.1 Flavobacterium sp.
CGTTGATCTTGGTTATAATGTCTGATGTAGTGAGTTCCTCGATCTTTAAATGTACCTTGGGATATTTGTTGGTGAAGTTCTTTAAGAACATTGGAAGTAGGGTCGGCATGATCGTTGGTATGATCCCTAACTTGAATTCTCCACCGATAAACCCCTTCTCCTGATCGACCACATCCTGCATCCTTTCCGATTCATTTACGATATTTCTGGCTTGTTCTACGATCTTCTTTCCCACCGATGTCAATTCGATAGGCTTCCTTCCACGATCAAAGATCATGATATCCAGTTCCTCTTCCAGTTTCTGAATTTGCATACTCAAGGTGGGTTGAGTAACGAAGGTCTTTTCAGCAGCTTTGGTGAAATTCTTATACTCTGCAACAGCAAGGACATACTTTAATTGTGTGATGGTCATAATTTGAAATATTTTGTTGATACAAAGGTACAAATTGCCATTGACAAAATCTATAGAACACAAATAGAAGTTAATAAATATCTATCGAAATTGAGTTCATTAAAAAAAGCCTGTCCATTCCGACAGGCTTTGATATTTCGTGTTTTTTTTAAATGGATTAAATTCTGATCTCCATTTCAATAGGCTCATCCAGTACTTCAAATTTTGCTTCATGCCACTGTGGAGGACCAAAAGACATCACATTGTTTGAGGTGCCATAGGCCTCCAAAGGCATACCGCTAGGATCGAAGTCCATTTGCTTGTTATCGTTTTTGTCATGAAGTACCATGATTCCATAGATGCCGGGATGGATATTCTCAAAAGTCACTTCAGCCTTTCCGTCTGCGATTCCGCTTTCCAGACCAACAAGGGGAGTTTTCATAAAGGTTGTTTCATTGTGTAAGCCAATTAGGACAGTTCCTTCTGTACTATTTACCGGAACTGTCACTTTGATGGTGATCCCTTCGGATTCGACTTGGTTATCTGATTGTGCCGTCAAGAGAAATGAAGTGATCGATAAGGTGATCGATAGGAGTAATGCTTTCATAATAGATATTTTTAAATGATTAAATCTATTCAAAAGTGCTGCAAAAAAGGATTTTGCTATAAAAAATGTAACCGAACTGTCAAATGGTCCTACTCAATTGTAGTTCAATCAATAATCTCTGCTTTGATATACACATTGTCAATGGGCCATTCTCCTTTATCTGCTGGCAAATTGGCAATTCTTTCAACAACATCCATTCCTTTATATACCTTTCCAAAGATGGTATAATCGCCATTGAGATGTTTGGTATGTTTGATGGGTCCCAGAAAAATGAAGAACTCGAATGGAAATGTTTGCTTATCGGGATTCTTTCTATATTCCTTAGCTCCCGAAACCGTCCCATATTGATGAATTCTTCCGGGCACCACTTCCGAAGGCAATAGATAGTCACTGCCTATGACCGACCTCTTTTTAGGGGTGTCTCTATTGTCGCTATTCCCCCCTTGAATGATAAAATCGGGGACCACCCGATGAAAGAAGGTATTATCGAAATACCCTTGTTTGATGAGATAGATGAAATTGGCCCTATGTAGTGGAGTGTCCCGATAGAGTTCAATATGTATTTCACCAAGGTGGGTGATGATCTTCACCTTGCTTTCAGGATTTTCCTTTCCATATTCGGTGAGGAAGGAAACCACATTCTTCTTGGTGATCTTTGGAAAAGTTTGATCAGTTTTAACTTGGTCGGTTTTTGGTTTTTCTTCTGTCTTCTCAACAATACTGTCGGTTGTTGTTGAATCAGGAAGTTTCTCCTTTGAAACAGGTGCTTCTTTATAAGATGGGCTCTTTTTAGTATCTTCACAACTCAAAAAAATGAGTAGCACAGACAATAAAAAAAACGAGTTTCGGATCAATGACATTTAATGAATTTGAGAAACGGATTGTAAAAATAAAAAAAATGGATCTTCCTGGAGAATCTGTTCAATTTAAAATGGCCCCAATCGAACGATTGCTTGAATTGAAAAAGATGGCAAAGGAACAGGATTCAGCTCAAAAGGCCGGTGTGCTTATGTTGTTCTACCCGGCCCATGATACGACCACCAATTTTACACTGATCCTTCGGAAATCTTATAACGGAGTACATTCGGCACAGGTTGGATTTCCCGGTGGGAGATTTGAAAAAGGAGATCATTCCTTAAAATTCACCGCTTTAAGAGAGACTGAAGAAGAAGTGGGTGTAGCTAAGGAACAGATCGAAGTATTGACGGAACTCACCGACATCTATATACCTCCCAGTAATTTCTACGTTAAACCTTTTCTGGGCATTACCCGAAAAACACCTCAGTTCATATTACAGCAAGATGAGGTCGAAGAACTGATCGAGGTGAGACTTGATCACTTCATGGACGATTCGACCATAGGTATCAAGACCTTATCAACATCTTATGCCAGAAATATAGAAGTGCCCATCTTCAAATTGAATGGCCATGTGGTATGGGGTGCTACTGCCATGATGCTAAGTGAAGTGAGGGAAATGTTAAAGCAACTCTATTAAAGTCCTTTATTTTGTATATTCGCAGTCCGTCAATTCTTTGGACGGTACAATAATTAATGATATATGGGGCTTTTTAAGAAGAATCCATTCGGACATATTCTTTTTCTGAAACGATTACTCATAAGGGTATTGGGAGCTTTGACCCATAGCAGGTTTAAGGGATTCAATCAATTGGAGATCGATGGAAGTGAGATCATTAAGGAACTACCCGAAACCAATGTCTTATTTGTATCCAATCATCAGACCTATTTTGCCGATGTTGTGGCCATGTTTCATGTGTTCAACGCCAGTTTGAGTGGTAGGGTAGATAGTATTAAGAATATTGGCTACTTGTGGAAACCCAAACTGAATATTTATTTTGTAGCTGCAAGAGAGACCATGCGTTCGGGACTACTTCCCAAGATCCTGGCCTACGCAGGGTCAGTGAGTATAGAACGCACCTGGAGAGATAAGGGTAAGGATGTGAACAGGCAGGTCAAGATGAGTGATGTAAGCAATATTTCAAAAGCATTGAAAGATGGTTGGTTGATCACTTTTCCGCAGGGCACGACAAAACCCTGGAGACCGATCAGGAGGGGAACCGCTCATATCATCAAAAAGAACAAGCCTATTGTGGTTCCTATAGTGATTGATGGATTCAGAAGGTCTTTCGACAAGAAAGGGATACGGATCAAAAAGAGGGGAATATTACAATCGATGGTCATCAAGGAACCCATGGATATCGATTATGAGAATGATACCGTAGATGAGATCGTAGAGAAACTTCAATTTGCGATTGAACAGCATCCCTCTCTATTAAAAGTGATACCCAAGGAAGAATTTAAAAAAGAAGAGGAGTTCAACAAAACCCGTCAATGGAGACAAGATGAATAGAATGGATGGTGATCGTTATTCTTTATCTGAAGGATCCTTCTTTTTTTTCTTTTGAAATCCGGCACCAATAGCAACTCCAATTGCAACACCAACACCAACACCCATTCCAATATTATCGATTGCTGTTCCAATGGCAGCGCCTATACCGGCACCCAAAGCGATACCTATACCAATATAATTTGAATTTTGTTTTTCTTTCATTCCTGATCGATCTTTTTAAGTTCTTTGTAATTGGATCGCAGTCTTCTTAAAAGAAGACCATAAACCAACCAGTAAAATAGCATTAATAATCCAACGACTAAAATCCCAACGACTATTTGTGAGATGATAAAGACCGTTGCAAAATTCTCCAGGGGTACACCCTGGCTTGCAAAGTCCATGACATTATAAAGTTGTTCACTCCTGTTGTAGAAGAATATATCCAAAATAATACTGGATATGATGAACATACCGATATTATAATAGACAAAGTATTTGACAGTCCTACGAGTCCTCAGTATTCTGTTCATCAAATTCTTGGTATTGTCTGTTACCTTGATAGACTTGAAATTGATATAGAAATAGTAAATGAATACTCCAAAAATGGTAAAATGGATGATGTTACTGTAGAGGATAAAGTCTCCAATTTCCATTTTGCTCATGATCTCCAAATTGGAGTCCGGGATGATAAAATACAGACTTAGCCAAAACAATAGTTCGGCTATACTGATGATGAAGATCCATTTGACTATTGATGAGGATTTCTTCAATAGCATTTTATAGATCTCCTTATACGATAGTTTCGGGAGTTCCCGATCGCCGGATTTCCATTGTTCCTTTAATATTTCAAGATTATCCATATTCTGTTACGGATTTAATATTTTACGTAATTTGTCTTTTGTCCTATTCATCTTAACTCGGGCATTAACCTCACTGATCCCAAGTGTTTCTGAGATCTCTCTATATGATTTGTCCTCCAGATATAGAAACACCAAAGCCTTCTCGATATCATTCAGATCTTTTACTGCACTATACATCATTTTTAAATGCCTTTCGGTGGTATCGTCATAAACCTCAGTCGATATTTTAAAACTTACCGATTCAAAATCCTGAGTGACTATTTTTCGCTTTGATTTCCTATATAATGTGATGGCTGTATTTAATGCTACCCGATACATCCATGTACTGAACTTTGAATCTCCCCGAAACTTAGGATATGCTTTCCACAACTGTATGGTTATTTCCTGAAACAGATCATTATGCGAATCAGTATCGTTCGTATACAATCGACAGATCTTGTGTACAATGTTTTGGTTCTCTTCCAGTTGGGTTACAAAACTATGTTCGAG
>JAHEHC010000144.1 GCA_024644805.1 Flavobacterium sp.
ATTCATATCATTGAGTGGCTTTTTTTATATCTATTTTTATGGGAATTAACAATCAAACTTCTTTATTATGAAACAATTAAAACTTCTTTTAATTATTCCACTCATCCTATTAGGTACGATGACCTCAGTGGCACAGGTCACAACTTCGAGCATTAAAGGTGTTGTGGTAGATGAGAGTAACCAACCTTTCTCAGGAGCCAATGTAGTAGCTATACATACTCCTTCAGGGACTAAATCTGGTGCAATCACCAATTTTGATGGTAGGTATAACATCTTGAACATGCGAGTTGGTGGACCCTATTCGGTTACGATTAGTTACCTGGGCTACAAGTCTCAGACCTTTGATGATGTCTATCTCTCTTTGGGTAAGACCAACACGATTGACGCTACCATGGTTGAGGAAAGCGAAGAACTGGAGGCAGTAGTAATTGAAGGAACTGGAGGGACAGGGACTTTTGGAAGCGATCGTACCGGTGCAGAGACCAACGTGGGCAGAAGGGAATTGACCCGATTGCCATCCATCACCAGATCTGCAGCCGATTTCACAAGACTGGAACCAACAGCCAGCAATGGTTCATTTGGAGGACGAAACGATCAGTATAATAACTTCTCCTTAGATGGTGCCATTTTCAACAATCCGTTTGGATTGGATGCTGCGACGCCAGGTGGACAAACCGATGCGCAACCCATATCTCTGGATGCGATCGATCAGATCCAGGTTTCTACAGCACCTTATGATGTGCGTCAGTCAGGCTTTACCGGAGCAACTGTCAATGCGGTGACCAAAAGTGGGACCAACGACTTCCATGGAACTGCCTACGGATTTTTCAGAAATGATGACCTAACAGGAAGTAAGATAAAAGGAGACGATATTTTTGTTCCTAAATTGGATCAGACCCAATACGGAATTAGTATTGGAGGTCCTATAATCAAAAATAAATTGTTCTTCTTCGCAAATTATGAACGAGACGATAGAGAGGATCTGGGGCAGACTTGGTTACCCGACAGAGGTACAGGTTTGATCAATGAATCCAGGGTACTGGAAGAAGACCTTTTGATCGTTCAGAATGCACTTCGAAATATTGTCATTGGACAAGATGAAGGTGGCGGACCTATTTATTACGATCCGGGAAGCTATGAAGGATTTACACATAAAACCGAATCCACTAAGGGAATCTTTAAATTGGATTGGAATATCACTGATAACAGTCGATTGGCTATCATCTATAATTTCTTAGATGCATCAAAAGAAAAACCTGGACATCCAACCGCTTTGGGATTCAGGGGCCCTAGCGCATCCACCTTACAGTTTGAGAACGCAGGTTATGAGATCAATAACAAATTGCAATCTGTGCAAATGGAATTGAATACAACACTTGGATCATCAGCCTCCAATAAATTCCAGATTGGATATACCCACTTTGACGATTTCAGGAATCCAATGTCATCACCGGCACCATCAATCACGATAACAAAAGATGGTTCAAACTACATTATAGCCGGTCATGAGGTTTTTTCAATTCATAATAAACTCGATCAAAAGGTATTTCAGATCTCAGATAACTTAAGTTTCTTTAAGGGTGATCATACCATTACAGTTGGATTCTCCTTTGAAAAGTTCGAATTCGACAATTCGTTCAACTTAGGTGTATATGGTGCACAAGGTGTATTTTTTCCAACCACATCGATGGAAGACTTCCAGGATCTGGTTGATTCAGGTGGTCTTCAAGGATTATTCAATGATGCTATAAATGCAGATAATGCCTTAAACAATAATGGTGAAGGAAATGCAGGCGGATGGGCTTGGGCTGAAACCAATGTTGGACAAATGTCATTATATGCTCAGGATGAATGGGATGTCAATAATAAATTAAAACTAACCTACGGATTGCGTTTGGACAAACCCCTATACTTCAATACTGCATCTAAAGCACAGAATGTTATTGATGTTTCATCTGCTGTAGTTCCTGACATTCCTTATGTGAATCCCAACACTGGGGAGACCGTTTTCATAGATAACACTAACATGCCAACCAATAAGGTGATCTTTTCACCTCGATTGGGATTCAATTACGATGTAAATGGAGACAACACCTTCCAATTGAGAGGAGGATCCGGACTTTTCACTGGTAGACTGCCATTTGTATGGATAGGTAACCAGGTCGGTAATCCGAATGTGTTCTTTCTACAATATGTAGATCCTGATTTCCAATTTCCACAAGTTTGGAGAACCAATGTCGGAGCCGATTATAAGTTTGATAATGGCCTGATCTTAACCGGAGATGTATCCTATACCAAGGATATCAATGGTGCCCATGTTCAGAATTGGGGATTACTGCCTCCATCAGGAACCTTGATGGGAGTAGATAACAGACCTGTATACCAGGAAGGGGATATCATCAACAATGCCTATGTATTCACCAATTCAGACAAAGGAAGAATTTGGAATGCAGCGGTCAAAGCACAAAAGACATTTACCAATGGTATTTATGCTATGGCAGCCTATAGCTATCTGAATTCAAAAGATGTTAACTCGATAGAGGCGGAGATAACCGGTGATGCTTTTGCAGGAAACCCAATTGTTGGAGATGCTAACGACGATGTCTTAGGCTTCTCAAAATATGGAGATACGCATCGTTTTATTGGTGTGGCCAGCAAGAAATGGGATTATGGAAATGGAAATTGGTCTTCAACTATATCGACCTTCTTTGAATATGCTCAAGGAGGACGATTCAGTTATACTTATGGTGGTGACATCAATGGTGATGGATCGAATCTGAATGACCTTATCTATATCCCTACTTCCAGTGAGATCGGTCAGATGGAATTTTCAGGACCGGGTCAGGCAGAAGCATTTGAAGCCTACATAGCACAAGATGATTATCTGAGTGGAAGAAGAGGGGAATATGCCGAACGTTATGGAGCATTGGCACCTTGGAGAGGACGTTGGGATCTTAAATTCTTACAGGATTATAATTTCAAAGTGAGTGAGGATAAAACCCACACCATTCAATTTAGTATGGATATGCTCAATGTAGGAAACCTGATCAGTTCTGAATGGGGTTTGATCCAGCAACCTAACAGCATTCAACCCATTGGAGTATCTGTAGATCCTGAATCAGGAATACCTACTTATACATTTGATGGCAACTTGTCTGAGACCTTTGGGTATGACTCCAGTCTGTTATCAAGATGGCAGATCCAATTCGGATTGCGTTATATTTTTTAAAAACTGATTTATATTTCTATTTTTACGCCCCTGTATCAGGGGCGTTTTTTTATGACTAAATATTCGAGACTTACCAAGGAACAATTTGAAGAACTGCAGGAAGAGTTCATACATTTTCTGGCAACTCAAACCATAACATCAAACGAGTGGAACCAGTTGAAGGAAGAACAACCCGAGGTGGCCGAACAGGAGCTTGATGTGTTCAGCGACCTGATCTGGGAAGGAGTTTTGAATAAAACGGAATATCTGGAGAACATTTCCCGAGATCATCTTAATTTGTTTAAGACCGGAGATGAATTCATGTCCCTGATCGTGATAAAAATTTTGGATCCATCTGTCGATGTGACCCAAGAATCCGGGTTGAACTGGTTGAAGGAGCATATTCTTTCAGATCATGTTGAGATCTTCACGGCCAACAAGAATTATTCGGCGGATAGGAATCTGGATAAGTTCAACCTGATAAAACAAGGCGCTGTTATCTCTGAGGGAGACTTTTTCAGATCCTTTTCAAAGCTGATTGGATAGCAGGTAAATATCATTTTTGGGATTATCCTCATCGGTCCTGTTCGGATCGTGGATAAAACCATTCTTCAATAATAGCCTTTTTGAACCCGAATTCTCTTTTTCGGTATAGGCTTCAATACGATCGAAACCAAGAACATTGAATCCGAAATCAATAACTTTTTTCATTGCTTCATTCATATATCCTTTCCTGTATTGATCGGGAATTAAATTATACCCGATCTCAGCTTTTTGTTTGTCCTTTGAGATATTCCAGAGACAGATCGATCCAACCAATGAGTCATTCCCTTTTAGTGTGATTCCCCATTGAATTAATTCCCCTTTTATGAAATTACGATTGCATTCTGAAATGAACTTCTTAGCACCTTCAATACCATTCATTGATTTTCTCTGAATATGTTTATTTACAATAGGATCTGTTCTTAAGAATAATATCTGTTCGGCATCATCGACAGTTAGTTTTCTTAATACCAGTCGTTTGGTAACAAGTTCTGGAAAAGTATGATGATCCTTAAGATCATTCATAGCGAAGACTTTCAATGGGATCCAGTTTCGCAGCTTTTGTAGCAGGATAGGAACCGGCGATAACGGCCACGATGAAAGTGATTATGGTAGCAGCAAGCATGGCAAACCAGGGGATAGAGAAATTGAAATCAAATAAATTAGCGATCAACAACCCGGTCAATACACCCAAGATGATTCCCAGGACGCTTCCAAACTGACCGATCACTATGGTCTCAATGAAGAATTGTGTAGCAATGGTTGAATTTTTAGCACCCATGGCTTTGCGTACACCGATCTCTCGGGTACGTTCGGTAACGGAGACCAGCATGATGTTCATCAGGGCTACCGAGGATCCCAATATGGTAATGATGCTG
>JAHEHC010000046.1 GCA_024644805.1 Flavobacterium sp.
GGGCACCACAGCGATAACCGCCTTTGGTATGAATCGAATCAATCGCTGTACATCCAGAATATTCAACCGATGATATCCATCCTCACCGACATATCCTTGATGGCCTCTGGACCTTTGGTCACCACCGCTACAAAAACTATAGACCCCATCCTTGGGAGAGGGCCCTTCGGCAGAAAGCAATACCACTCCGATGGAGGTATCTTCCTGAGCATCATGGAAAGCATCCAATAGCTCACTGGTGGTTTTGGGTCTGAAAGCATTTCGCACCTCTGGTCTGTTAAAGGCAATACGTGCCACTCCATTGTCTTTCTTGTAGGTGATATCGCTATATTCTTTCGCTGTTTTCCAATTGGGTGTACTCATTATTTCTTATTTTAGCGTAAATATAATAATAACCCTGTTCTTCGACCGATTTTTGATCGAGTTTAGAACTTATAATTCACATCATAATTCCATTTTAATCAAATCATGAGAATACTTCTATTTTTCATCGGAATTCTTTTTTCGATCTCGACAATTCATGCCCAAGAAGCCTATAAATTTAGCAAAGTGATAGACCTTGATGCCACACCGGTCATCAGTCAGGGTAACACCGGAACCTGCTGGAGCTTTTCTGCCACCTCATTTTTAGAATCGGAGATCATTCGTCTTACCGGGAAACAGATCGATATCTCAGAGATGTACAATGTGAGGAACACCTATCCGGTGAAGGCAGAGAATTATATCATGCGACAAGGAAAGGCCCAGTTCAGTGAAGGTGGTCTGGCCCATGATGTTTTCAATTCGATCCGCAATCACGGATTGGTGCCCAATGATGTCTATAGCGGACTCATGAACAATAACACCAGGCACAATCATGCTGAAATGGTGGCAGTACTCACTTCCATGCTCAAGACCTATGTCGGGAAACCGGGAAAGACATTGAGCGCTAACTGGAGATCGGCCATCGATGCCGTACTGGATGAATATTTAGGAAAGAATGTGAACTCGTTCACCTATGAGGGTAAAGAATATACCCCGAAGTCGTTTATGGAAATGACCAGGATCAATCCGGACGATTATGTGAATATCACTTCATTCACACATCATCCATTTTACGATCCATTCATTTTAAATATACCCGATAATTTCAGCAATGGTAGTTTTTATAATGTTCCACTTGATGAACTGGTACAAATCATCGATCATGCCCTGGAAAACGGGTATACCGTCGAATTGGATTGCGATGTTAGTGAGAAGACCTTCTCTTCAAAAGATGGTGTAGCTATTATTCCATCGAACCCGTTGAACAACCTAAAAGCTTTACAGGGGGTCTATCCTGAAATGAAGATCACCCAGCAATATCGCCAGCAGGAATTTGAGAACTATAACACCACCGACGACCATCTGATGCACATCACCGGAATGGTGAAGGATCAGAATGGAGCAAAATATTATATGGTCAAGAACAGTTGGGGAACCGATCCAACACGAACCACCTTTGATGGTTATGTGTATTTCAGTGAGGCCTATATGCGCTTGAAGACCATAAGCATCACCTTACATAAAGTTGGAGTGCCTGATGCAATCTTAGGGAGATTGAAGTTATAGCTAAATAATGATTTTATTAATTTCTAAAAAATTAGAATTACGAAAGCACAACACCCTGTAAAATCCATTCTACTTCTCTACTCCAAACTAATTTGCTAACTTTATAATACTACTTTAAAAATAAAAAAATCTATGAGCTATTATTTTAACAAAGTCTTGGAAGGAACCCATTTCGAAGAGGCTATCGAACGTGTAACTGAAGCACTAAAAAAGGAAGGTTTTGGGGTATTAACAGAAATAGATGTGAAAGAAACTCTGAAAAAGAAAATTGATGTTGACTTCAAAAAATACAAGATCTTAGGTGCCTGTAATCCTCATTTTGCCCATAAAGCACTTATGAGTGAAGATAAGATAGGAGTTTTTCTACCTTGCAATGTAATTGTCGAAGAACATGAAAATGGAGTGGTTGAAGTTTCTGCAGTCGATCCTATTGCATCTATGAGTACTGTTGAAAATGAAGCTTTAGGGGGGCTTGCAACTGAGGTGCAACAAAAACTTCTAAATGTCATAAAGAATCTCTAATACTTCTAACATAGCATAGGATCAATTTACCTCAGTAAACTGATTATATACGTGATTTACTTACTTTATATTATGAAACCATTTTCGTGTTTTTCGTCCACAAATAATTATTTTAAAAATTAAAATGAGAAAATATACAGAAATACTTGTGAAAATCTTTAGATCACATTTTTTATACGCTTTTATTATTATTTTTTGCAATTCTTCTGCATTCTCTCAGGAAACCAAAGAAAATGACAGCTTGTTCGATACGTCCTCAAAGACGTTTCTGGTAATTCCATTGATCACCAATAATCCTGCAATGGACACGGGTTTTGGTGCTCTTGGCATGTATTTCTTTAAAGCCCAAAAGAATGACACCATATCTCCACCTTCAGTCGTATCATTATATACGATCTACTCAACCAACAACAGTTATATCGCTGCACCATTTGGAAGATTCTTTTGGAATGAGGATAGAAATAGAGCTACGATTGGATTAGGAGGACTAAGAATAAATAATGACTTCAACTATGATGAACAAGGTAATGACCTGAGACTGGTCTTTTCTGAATTACGCAATTTTATTACGGTGGAATACAGTAGGAAAATCTTCAGTGATTTTTATTTAGGAGCCTTATATCTTGGAACAAAAACAAACTACAAATTTGACAAAGGCACTGATGAAGAAAATGATTTTACCAAAGATTTCTTCGAACAGAATGGGATCACCGATAATTTTGTGTCCAGTATTGGATTAAACCTTTCTTACGATAACAGAGACTATGTCTATTATCCAACCAAAGGGTTGACGTTCAGCGTAAGACCAAAGTTAAACGCAGGTTGGTTAGGTAGCGATAATGATTATGTAGATATCGATTATGCATTTTCATCTTTTCATACTTTAAATGAAAATAAAATACTAGCCTTTAATCTATCAGGTGGTTTTGCTGTTGGTGATGTTCCTTTTGATGGTTACCAAAATTATGGTATACGGAATAGTCTCAGAGGATATGAAACAGGGAAATATAAAGGCAAGAACATGGTTGCACTACAATCGGAGTACCGTTGGAAATTTCATAAGAAATGGGGTGCTGTACTCTTTGCGGGTACCGGAAGTGTCTGGGGTAACGAATCAAATGGTGAAGAAGAATTTGAACGGCAATGGCTTCCCAGTGGTGGTTTAGGATTGCGATATATGGTATCCAAAGCCAAAAAAATAAATTTAAGACTGGATTATGCTATTGGAGTTGATGGCAATCAAGGACTTTATTTCGGAGTGATGGAAGCCTTTTAAATTAAAATCGATGTGGGAAGAAAAACTTAAGTTCTACGACAAATTGGTGGCAAAATGCTCCAGATTTAAACGAAAGTTATAATCATGTAATGAGCCTTGAACCAAAATAAAATCACAAACTATGGAATTAACCAGTCAATTAGCCGAAAGAGCAAATGAGGTATTGCTCGAGGGGAAATGGATCGCCGGAACGAATATCAAAAGTCAGATAATCGACTTGGACTGGAAACAGGCAACTACCAAGGTAGATTCCCTGAACACCATTGCCAATCTGGTATTTCACATCAATTACTATATTTCAGGAGTTGCGGATGTACTTGATGGCGGAAAATTAGATATCAAGGATAAATTCAGTTTTGATGCTCCTCAAATCAATTCTGAACAGGAATGGAAAAAACGAGTGGAAAAATTCTGTGCCGATTCAGAACGGTTTGTGGATCTGATAGAGAAAATGAATGATAAAGACCTGTTTCAACCTTTTGTTGATGAGAAATACGGAAATTTAATCAGGAATATCGATGCCATCTTAGAGCATAGCTATTACCATTTTGGACAAATAGTACTGATCAAAAAATTACTTCAAAAAAAAGATCAATAACTGACTATTATCAGAAAGTATACAAGTTCCTATTTCTAACTTTGTAGTCTTAAAAAAAACACCAAGACTATGTTTTTCAGCAAAGAGAACAGTATCGCAAAAAGCAAATACAATCGTTGGTTCGTACCTATAGCAGCATTAAGCATTCATCTTTGTATCGGCCAGATCTACGCTTTCAGTGTATTCAATAAACCATTGACCAAGATCATTGGGATCACAGAGCAGACTCCAGATGATTGGAAACTGACCGAACTGGGATGGATATTCACCATTGCCATATTCTTCCTGGGTGCCTCGGCAGCTGTATTGGGAAAATGGGTAGAACGGGTAGGCCCCAGACAAACCATGTCGATCGCGGCCATCTGTTTCAGCAGTGGATTCCTGCTCTCCGGATTGGGTATCCATCTACATCAGCTGTGGTTGCTGTATTTGGGATCGGGTGTATTGGGGGGTATCGGGCTTGGATTGGGATATATCTCACCGGTCAGTACATTGATCAAATGGTTCCCGGATCGTCCTGGAATGGCTACCGGTATGGCCATAATGGGATTTGGTGGTGGAGCCATGATCGCTTCTCCATTGAGTGTGCATCTCATGGAGTTCTTTTCCAATGAGAGTTCTGTAGGAGTTAAAGAAACCTTCATCACTATGGGATTGATCTATTTGGTGGTGATGCTTTTCGGATCGATCATCGTTCGAATACCAAGTGACGACTGGAAGCCTAAGGGATATAATCCTGAGGCTAAGAAGAAAAGTAAATTGATCACCAGCAACAATGTCTTGGTCGACTCAGCAGTTAAGACTCCTCAGTTCTGGTTGCTTTTTATGGTTTTGGGATTGAACGTAAGTGCTGGTATTGGAGTATTGGGACAGGCCAGTGTCATGATCCAGGAAATGTTCAGTGTTGATAGTGTGGGTGAATCTGCAGCAGTAACAGCAAGAGATGCTGCTATATTTGTGGGTCTGCTGAGCTTGTTCAATATGATCGGACGCTTCGTTTGGTCATCATCAAGCGACTATCTGGGAAGAAAGACCACCTACTCTATTTTCTTTATTCTGGGTATTTTGTTGTATGTCTTTATTCCGTTCACCGGAAAATTGGGAAGTGTTCTACTATTCACCATTGCATTCTCGGTAATAATAAGCATGTATGGTGGAGGATTTGCAACCATCCCAGCCTATCTTAAGGATATGTTCGGAAACAGACAAATTGGTGCCATTCACGGTAGATTATTGTTGGCCTGGAGTATGGCGGCTATAATCGGACCGGTTACCATAAACTACTTGCGAGAATATCAGATCGAAGTGTTGGAAATGCAACCCGCACAGGTATATAATCTGACCATGTATTTGATGGCCGGATTATTGTTCATCGGACTACTTTGCAACTTGTATATTAAGCCTGTTGATCCAAAGTTTCATTTGGAGAATGATAATTCCAATGTAGAATAATTAAATTTCTAATATCATTTAACATATCTTTATTAAACATTACTCGATCTTCTGCGTTATATCATTGTTGACCATTAATCGTAAAACCCTTCAAGATGAAACAATATGCCAATGCCATCATTTTCGGATTAGCCATCGTAATCTCTTCAATTTTTTTAGGAAAGGCCTATACCGACAGGACCAAGACCGAAGGTGAGATCAGAGTAACCGGATTGGGAAAAGCCGATTTCTCATCAGATCTGGTGGTCTGGGAAGGCCGATTTGGAGCGCAAAACAAGGATCTCAAATTGGCATATGAAACCCTGAAACACAATAAAAGCGTCATCAGTAACTATCTGACCGATAAAGGAATATCTCAGGATGAAATGGTATTCTCTGCAGTCAATACCAATCGCAAGAACCGATCCCTGTATGCTTCCAACGGAAATTACATCGGTGAGGAGTTTGTGGGTTATGAGCTCAATCAATCCATTCAGATCGAGTCCAAAGATGTGGATAAGATCGAGAGGGTTTCCAGAGAGATCACAGAGTTGCTAAATGAAGGTGTGCAGCTTTATTCAGAAGCACCCAGATATTATTACACCAAATTAGCCGATCTGAAGATCGAAATGATTTCAAAGGCTACAGAGGATGCCAGAATTAGGGCTGAGAATATCGCAGAAAACTCCGGTGGAAGGATTGGAGATCTGACCTCGGCTAAAATGGGCGTTTTTCAGATCACGGGTCAGAATTCAAAAGAAGATTATTCCTGGGGAGGAACTTTCAATACTGCCTCCAGAGAAAAAACAGCCTCCATCACTATGAAATTAGTGTATCAGGTAGATTAGCTAAATCAATAAAAAGAACTATTTTTTCCTGAACAGCATATTTTTTTATTTAGATATCTCGCAATCTTTTAGGCAAAAAGGCATCAATTTTTAAATAAAATAAGTGAATCACTATCAAATTGTTAGTTATCCTTAAGTCTTGTTAGATATCTAATAATAGTATTTATAAGGGCATCTTTTCATGCTGATATTTATCATGATTTTTACAAAATATATCACCTAATTTTGAGTGAATTTAGAAAATTGGGCTTTATTTAAAAATTTAAGAAAATGGCAAAGGTAAAAGGAGCAATAGTAGTAGATACCGAGGTTTGCAAAGGCTGTGAGGTTTGTATTCCAGTCTGTCAGGATAATGTGATCAGTATGTCAGCAGAAGTCAACAGAAAAGGGTATCATTATGCCTATATGAGTCAGCCAGAAGCCTGCACCGGATGCACCAATTGTGCCTTAGTTTGTCCGGATAGGGCTATTACAGTATATAGAATTAAAGTGTAGTTTGATTTAAATATGATATAATGTCTGAGTTAAAATTAATGAAAGGAAATGAGGCTCTTGCAGAAGCAGCGATACGTGCTGGTGTTGATGCCTATTTTGGATATCCCATCACGCCTCAATCGGAAGTGATAGAGCATCTGATGTTGGAAAAACCAGAGGAACGTACCGGTATGGTCGTTCTGCAAGCCGAAAGTGAAATAGCTGCCATTAATATGGTATACGGAGCAGCAAGCACTGGTAAAAAAGTGATGACCTCATCATCCAGTCCCGGAGTCTCATTGAAAATGGAGGGAATCTCCTATCTAGCAGGTGCAGAGTTGCCTGCAGTTATAGTCAATGTAGCACGAGGAGGACCGGGTCTTGGTACCATACAACCTTCTCAGGCCGATTATTTTCAAGCCGTTAAAGGTGGTGGACACGGAGATTACAAACTCTATGTATTGGCTCCGGCATCCGTACAGGAAATGGCCGATTTCGTTGAAGATGCCTTCGATATAGCTTTCAAATACAGAGCCCCGGTGATGATTCTTTCTGACGGTCTGATCGGACAAATGATGGAAAAGGTCACTCTTAAAGATCAACAAGAACGCTTATCGGATGAAGAGGTCATCAAAAGAAATGATAGCTGGGCTACCACAGGGAAAACCGATCGAAAACGAAATATAATCACCTCCCTCGATCTGCAACCAGATAAAATGGAGGCCAAGGTCAGAAACCTGATGAAAAAATACAAGCAAATGGAAAAAGAGGACCTTCGATATGAGATGATCGATTGTGATGATGCAGAATACCTCTTGGTCGCCTATGGTTCCAGTGCGCGTATAGCTCAAAAAGCAGTGGTATTGGGTAGAGAGAAAGGATTGAAATTAGGGCTACTAAGGCCCATTACCTTATTCCCATTTCCCAAGCAACAATTATTTGATCTGGCCGATCGGGTAAAAGGAATCCTTAGTGTCGAACTCAGTACCGGTCAAATGGTGGAAGACGTAAAATTGGCCGTCGAACATAAAGTGCCAGTAGAGCATTTTGGAAGAACTGGAGGAATTATACATACTCCTGAAGAAATATTAGAAGCATTAGAACAAAAAATAATAAACAATGGACGTACTAGACATCATCCAACCCGAGAATCAAGTATTCTGTAAAACCAAACTAATGACCGACACAACCTTGTCGTATTGTCCGGGTTGTGGACATGGTACTGCACATAATCTCGTTATGGAGGTGGTCGAAGAAATGGGGATCACAAGCGATACCATTGGTGTAGCTCCAGTAGGATGCTCAGTACTCGCCTATGACTTCATGAATGTTGATATGACCCAGGCAGCCCATGGTAGGGCTCCTGCAGTGGCAACTGCGATCTCAAGGACCTGGCCGAACAAATATGTATTTACCTATCAGGGTGATGGTGATCTTGCTGCCATTGGTACGGCCGAGACCATACATACCTGTAATCGAGGTGAGAATATTGTGATCGTCTTTGTGAATAATGGGATCTATGGAATGACCGGTGGACAAATGGCACCGACAACCTTGCCCAATATGAAGACCTCAACCTCACCTTACGGAAGAGAGGTCAATTCAATGGGGGCACCTATCAAAATGACCGAATTGATATCAAATCTTCCAGGAGTTTATTATGCCACCCGGCAATCTGTACACACTCATAAGAATGTACGAAAAGCTAAAAAAGCGATCAAAACCGCATTTCAAAATACCAGATTGAAACAAGGTGTTTCCTTTGTAGAGATCGTATCCAATTGCAATTCGGGGTGGAAAATGACACCTAACGAATCGAACGAATGGATGGAAGAGAACATGTTCCCTTATTATCCATTAGGAGATATCAAAGTAAAAGGAAAATTAAAATAAATCAGATCATGAACGAGGAAATCATTATAGCAGGATTCGGTGGACAAGGTGTACTTTCCATGGGTAAGATTATGGCCTATTCCGGGATTATGGAAGACAAGGAAGTTAGTTGGATGCCGTCCTACGGACCGGAAATGAGAGGTGGAACTGCAAACGTAACGGTCATTTTAAGTGACGACAGGATCAGTTCACCTTATCTGAAATTATATGATACTGCTATCATCCTGAATCAGCAGTCAATGGATAAATTTGAACAAACAGTAAAACCGGGTGGTGTTCTTATCTATGATCCAAATGGAATTACCCATCATCCAACCCGTACCGATATCAAGATCTTTAGCATAGAAGGAAATAAGATTGCTACGGATATGGGTAATAAGAAGATCTTCAATATGGTGGTGCTGGGAGCTTTTCTGAAGGTTAAGCCCATCGTTGAGTTGGATAATGTTGTGAAAGGATTGAAAAAAAGCCTACCCGACCGATATCACCATCTATTGCCATTGAATAAGGATGCCATAATGAAGGGAATGGATTCAGTAAGGCCATATGATGTTAAAGAGGAAGTGTGTTAGGCTATCCTGTCAGAGCAATTCTATACCATCATCCTTTAATACGATCTGTTTATCCTTGAACAGACTCCCTATTGCTTTTTTGAAACTTTTCTTGCTGATGCCCAGTTCATTCTTGATCTCATCAGGGCTTGATTTATCATGTAGTGGCAAGAAACCACCGGCGGATCTTATCTCATCCAGAATATACTGAGCATTGGGTTCTATACTTTTATATCCGGGGGTCTGAAGTACCACATCGATCTTATGGTCATCCCTGATCTTCTTTATATAAGCTTTAAGTATGTCTCCGGTACGGATATCCTCAAAAATATCGTCAATATAGATCAGTCCCTTATGTATTCCATTGATGATCACATTGGCTCCTTTTTCGGTTAAGTGAGTGACCAGAATATCGACTTCATCAAATCTCTTTATAGTGAGCTCCTCATTTTGTAAGAATTGATTGGTCTTACTTGATCCTACCAAACGATTGGTCTTATCGTCCAGATAAAGATGAATAATATACCAATTGCCCACTTTCATAGGGCGGGCTTGCTCCTTGAACGGAACGAAAAGTTGCTTTTCCAGACCCCAATCCATAAATGCACCAAATTTATTGACATCGGCACAATGCAAATACGCAAACTGATTTAGCAGGACATAGGGCTCTAAGGTAGTAGCTATAGGTCGCTCTTCATTATCAAGATAGACAAATACACGAATTGGATCACCGATCTCAAATTGTTCTGGTTTGTATTTATGGGGAAGTAAGATCACATCTTCCGATTGTTCCTCTTCAGCCAGGTAGAGACCCGGTTCGGTTTCCCTTAATATGACAAGTGTATTGAATTTTCCTATTTCGATCATACTGCAAAGATACTATAAGAAAAATCCCCAGAAAGGATTCTTTATTTGATAAATTCGAAATAATCCAGAAGAACTTGGTCGTTCAGATCTGATGGCGTAAATACCTCAAGGATCGCTGGCTTTTCATTTGAATCGAACAGGGATCTTAAACCGCCTTGTAAACTATGCTCATCATCTGCTGAAAAATAGTTCAGATCATACATACGACAAAGATTCTCTGCGTTGAGTTGATGCTTTGTCTCAAAATAGGTGGCAAAGTGAGAAGATTCCTTTGCAGCGGGTAAGATCCTGAAGATCCCCCCTCCTCCATTGTTTACAATAATGATCTTGAAATTCTTGGGAATATATTGATTCCAGAGTCCATTGCTGTCATAGAAAAAACTAAGATCACCGCTTACGAACACTGTAGATTCGTCAGCGGCATAAGCCGCTCCGATCGCTGTACTTAGGCTTCCGTCTATACCACTGGTCCCGCGGTTACAAAAAACCCGAAGTGAATCATTCAATTTGAATAATTGTGAATACCTAACGGTCGTGCTGTTGGCAAGTTGAACCTGATAGTTGTTTGGAATGGTTTTAAAGATCGCAGAAAAAACCAAAAAATCGGAAAACGGAATCGAATTAACGTATGATTCATGTCGTTCCAGCCTATGGAAACGAACTGCATTCCATTTCTCAAAATAATCACTTTCCAAAGGTTTCACTTTGGGCATGAAGGCATTAAAAAAACGATTTGGACTGGTCTTAAAATGATCCTTCAATACAAAAAAAGTATCATAGGCCTTTTTAGCGTCAATATGAAAATGAGACTCTGGCGCATAATTCCTCAAAAAGGCTTTGATCTTCTTGGATACGATCATACCACCCAGAGTTAGTAATATATCTGGTTGCAACTCCTTAAATCCCTTCTCATCCAGAGGAGCGATCAATTGGTCTATTGATGGGACAAATGATGTATGATTAAGATTTGACGTCGTTTCAGTAAAAACAAGTACACTGGGGTCATGTGCCAACTCATCCAACCATTTCCTATCTATTGAGTCCGGAGGCAAAACGCCTACCAATACCATTTTTCTTTTTGATCGATTCCATTGAGGTATCAGGTCATCCAGATCGATTGTGCAATTATCTAAATTGATCTCCGGGTCAATGACTTTAGGCATAGAATCAAAAATATCACTGGTACCATACAATGGCTCAGAAAATGGAGCATTGATATGGGTTGGCCCATTCTTTTCGATGGAAATATTCAATGCTTTATTAATTTCAACTTCATTTTCAGATTGGAAATCGGTGCTCTCAGTACATTGTGCATAATAAAGAATATGGTTCTTATAGACATTCTCCTGTATAATGGTTTGTCCATCGCCGATCTCTAAAAGTTCTTGTGGTCGGTCGGCAGAGATCACGACCAATGGAATATCGCTATAGAATGCCTCAGCGATCGCAGGGTAATAATTAAGTAGGGCTGATCCTGAAGTGCAAACCAATGCAACTGGTTTTTTGTTCTGCTGGGCTATTCCCAAGGCAAAGAATGCAGCCGATCGTTCATCTACAATACTATAACACGAAAAATAGGAATGATTGGTAAATGATATGATCAATGGGGCGTTTCGAGAACCGGGAGAAATGACAATATGCTTTATCCCCTTTTCAATGCAGAGTTGCATGATGGTTTGTGATAGCGGCTTATTGGAGAATTTCATGGGGACAAAGGTACTAATACCAATACAATTAAAGCATAGGTTGCATCACCTGTAACATGGTAACGAGTTTGTTTTGTGTTTCCAGCCATTCATCCAAGGGTTTGGAAGCCAAAGTGATCCCACCACCAACAAAAAGAGTCACTTTTTTTTCATCAATTTTCATACATCGAAGATTCACAAATAAATTGGAACAGGTTTTCTTCTCACAAACGGGTCCCAAAAAACCGGTGTAATATTCTCGATCATAATCTTCATTTGCTAAGATAAACTCCTTGGCTATACTTTGAGGCCTTCCACAAACAGCTGGCGTTGGGTGTAATGACGAGGTTATATTAGGCAAATTGGCTTTCCCCCTCTTTAAAATACCGGTAATGTCGGCACATAGATGGACCACTGAAGCAGCCTGTCTATTATAGGTCTTCGATATCCTTAACACCGAGGTTACTTTCTGAAGTCGGTCTGAAATAGCATCGATCACGATCTGATGTTCTTCAACTTCCTTATCAGACCATTTAGGATTTTTATTCTCAACATAATTCTGTGTTCCCGCAAGTGCCATAGTTGAAAACGATTGTCCTTCGGTCTTTACCAACACTTCCGGGCTGGCTCCACACCATAATCCAGTCATAGGGTGATACCATATATATCGGAATGCTGTTGGATATAGGTTCATCAATCGATGTATCATACCCAAAAGATCAAACGACTTCAATGAAAACAATTTACTTCTGGAGTTCACGATCTTTTTAGCCTTTCCTAACAGGATTACTTTTATGGTCTTTTCAACCAATTCAATATAATTATCTCTAACACCAGGATCTTCCTCAATGATGACCTGTTTTTGATCAATTGATTCCTTAATCAATGTAGTCTCATATACTTCCGAGTGATCTGCTGGTATGCAAATGGCCTTTTCATGATAATCAAAAGGTGCAAAAACAAAACACTGATCCTGATAATCAACAGTTGTATGAAGCGTATCGTCATTTTGAACCATAACGGATAGTTCCTCACTATCAGGCAAGGCGAACATGACAAAAGGAAGTTTCCTTTCATATTGCATTGATACCTTATCAAGTAGTTTAAAATATTCCATATGTCAATTATAAATAGCTATGGTCGTTAGTTTAACCAATGAGATCAATTCATCATTTTCATTGGTGATCCGAATGAGCCAAACCTGAGTGGTTCGCCCTTTATGGATCACTTCGGTCTTTGCATATACATATCCGTCCCTTACGCTTTTCACATGGTTGGCTGAGATCTCAATACCGCGGACACTTACATTATCTGCACCCATAAATACAATAGCTGCCGCACTACCAATACTTTCCGCTAAAGCTACCGTTGCACCTCCGTGCAATACCCCATCGGGCTGATGTACTTTAGGAGTTACCGGCATTCTGGCAACTATGGTTTTATCAGAAATATCGATGAATTCAATCTCTAATGTTTCCAATAAGGTGTTCTTGCAAAATGATCTGAGCTTACTAAGGAGCTTTTCTTTGGTTAGGTTCATTTTAAAGATTTACATTTGTAAAAGTACAAAATGGATAAATTCCTACAATGGCAAAGGAAAAGAAAGTATCATATACTGCTTCAAACACCTATACGACCTTGAATACATTGACCGATAAGACCAGGAATGTTTGGTTGGTCTTTCACGGTATGGGCTATTTAAGTCGCTATTTCACCAAGTATTTCTCACATTTGGATCCAGAGGAGAATTATTTTATTGCTCCTCAGGCACCTTCAAAGTATTATCTTGGAAAAGATTTCAAACATGTTGGCGCTTCCTGGCTTACCAAGGAGAATACCATCGAGGAAACCAAGAACGCATTGAATTACATTGATGCTCTTTTCGAGATAGAGAAACCATTACCCCATCATAAATTCATCATTTTGGGTTACTCTCAAGGTGTTTCCATCGCTACACGCTGGATGGCTAAAAACAAAATTACCTGCGATCATTTAATCATGCATTCCGGAGGGATTCCCAATGAACTGAAACCAGACGACTTTTCCTATTTTGACGCCAACGTTAAAGTAAGTTATCTATATGGGAACCAAGACCAATATATCAATGTGGCCAAAATGACGGAAGAGACCTTGAAAGGAAAAAATCTATTTGGAGAACGAATGGAAATATTGGAATTTGAAGGAATCCATGAGGTAAATACCGAATTTCTCAAATCATTGGTATAAAAAAACCTGTAATGAAATACAAGCTTTTTTATATTGATCATACTGTATATCAGTCGTGATCATGGCCCTCATGACCATCTTCAGTTTCTTTCAGTTTCAGATCCATCTTACAGACCGGACATTTTCCCGGCTCCTCATAGGTCTTACCATTCTCACAGTCCATCGGACATTGATACAGCCCGGCGATGAGCTTATTGTTCATCTCCTCCTTAACTTCTGAATCATTTCCTATTACCATCTCCTTTTCAACATCTTGTCCTTCTTTATGATCGGACTTACACGATGTGAACATGGTTCCTATGGCAACTAATAGTGCCATTACAATTACTAGCTTTCTCATTTTTATTTATTTAAAGGGTTAAACTAATCTATTATTTTTTATTCATCATACTTTTTTTTCCTGCAAGCTGTGCAGCAGCATCAACTGTAAACGTTCCATTCACAACGATCTCCTCACCGTTTTGCAGACCGGATAAAATGGCAACCTGTTGATTTGATTCAGAACCCAACTCAACTTCTCGCATTTCAAATACTGGCTCATCAGAATTGATCTTAACATAGACCACCGACCTCTTTCCAGTCCACAATACAGCTGTCTTAGGAATAGTTAACACCATATCCTCAGTATTATTTGTCTCCCTGGATGAAAAAACTCCTTTAACAAACATTCCGGGTTTTAATTTTCCACCATTGTTATTCAGTTCAGTTCGGACGATCACAGTACGGGTCTTGGAGTTCATTATTGGGTCGATAAAAGATACCTTTGCTTTTAAATTCATGGAAGGGTCAGCATTCATCGTGATACTGATCTCATCTCCAACCTGTACCGCCGATAGTTGTTTTTCATAGGCATCAAATTCGGCCCAAACGCTATTCAAGTTGGATAACGTATACAATTCCTG
>JAHEHC010000145.1 GCA_024644805.1 Flavobacterium sp.
ATGCACCGTTTAGCAATTTGAGGTTAAATATACTTCAACCTGTTAAAACCAATGTAATATAAAATGAATGTTTTAGCTTCTGACGATGCAATAAATAATACGAAATACAAGTTCAAATCCTAAGCCTACATTTGAATGAAAAAAAGTACATTTGCTTAAAATTGAGGATATGTCTGATGCATTGGTGATAATTCCTACTTATAACGAGATCGAGAATATTGAGCGGTTAATTCGCAATATATTCTCATTGCAACGGGAATTCGATGTATTGGTGATCGATGACAACTCACCGGACCATACAGCATTAGTGGTCAAATCCCTTTCTGAGCAATTTCCCGAACGACTATTTCTGGAACAACGCAAAGGGAAGTTGGGACTGGGAACGGCCTATATCCATGGATTCAAATGGGCTTTGGAAAGAGATTATGAATATATTTTCGAGATGGATGCCGATTTCTCGCATAATCCCAACGATTTGATCCGGCTTTACAATGCATGCTCCCGTCAAGAATATGATATGGCCATAGGGTCGCGCTATAAGACCGGGGTCAATGTGGTGAATTGGCCAATGAGTCGGGTTCTATTATCCTGGCTGGCATCTAAATATGTTCGATTGATCACCGGGATGGATATCTACGATACAACTGCTGGATTTGTTTGTTACAGAAGGGCTGTATTGGAACGAATCCACTTGGATAAAGTGCAATTTGTGGGATATGCATTTCAAATTGAAATGAAATTTAAAACCTATCTAAGCAAGTTCAAGATCGTTGAGGTTCCTGTGATCTTCACCGATCGAACCAAGGGAGAATCAAAAATGAGTGGCGGAATTATTTCCGAAGCAATATTTGGCGTTCTTACCATGAAACTAAGAAGTCTATTTACGAAATACGAGATCTAATGAATACAGTACTGATCAAGAATGCACAATTGGTAAATAAGGGGACTATTCGAAGGGCAGATGTGTTCATAGAAGATGATCGCATTGTTGATATTGGGACCAATATTAGTGTGAAATCTGCCGAGACTCAGGTAATTCATGCAGATGATCTGTATTTACTTCCGGGAATGATCGATGATCAGGTACATTTTAGAGAGCCGGGACTTACCCACAAAGCCACCATTGCTTCTGAGTCTAAAGCGGCTGTTGCCGGAGGGATCACCTCTTTTATTGAAATGCCGAATACAGTACCCCAGACCACCACGATTGAGCGCCTTGAAGAAAAATTCGAGATCGCAAAAGAATCTTCATGGGCCAACTATTCTTTCATGTTCGGGGGCACCAACGATAACCTTGATGAGATCCTAAAGGTGGATAAGAATACGGTAGCTGGACTTAAATTGTTTCTGGGATCCTCGACCGGGAATATGCTGGTGGACGATCCTAAGGTTTTGGAAGAGATATTTAAGAACACCGATCTGCTCATCTCGGTACACTGTGAAGATGAATCGACGATCCAAAGGAATTTGGAGCAATACAAAGCTGAATATGGCGATGACATCCCTGTTCATCTGCATCCAACCATCAGAAGTGAAGAAGCCTGTTATATCTCCTCATCAAAAGCGGTGGAACTGGCCAGGAAAACAGGGGCGCGCTTACACGTATTTCATCTTTCCACAGAAAAGGAAACCCATCTTTTCAGCAAAAAGAGATCGATCCTGGATCTTGATAATGTGAAGAAATCAAAGAAGATCACTGCCGAAGTATGTATACACCATCTGTGGTTCAGTGATGAGGATTATGCCACTAAAGGGACATTGATAAAATGGAATCCTGCGGTAAAGACCAAAAAAGATCGGGAAGGATTGTGGAAGGCTTTATTGGATGACCGGATCGATGTAATTGCCACAGATCACGCACCGCATACCATCGATGAGAAAAATCAGGTTTATACTAAGGCTCCTTCAGGAGGACCATTGGTCCAACACGCCTTGGTTGCCTTACTGGAAATGCATCATATGGGCAGGATCTCCCTGGAGAAGATCGTTGAAAAAACAGCTCATAATCCAGCTCGCTTATTTCAAATCGAGGATCGGGGATTCATTGAAAAAGGATTTAAAGCCGATCTGGTTCTGGTCGATCTCAATGCACCATGGACGGTGAACAAAGAAAATATCCTATATCATTGTGGCTGGTCTCCTTTTGAAGGAAAGAAATTCCGATCTCGAGTGACCCATACCTTTGTGAATGGAATACTGACCTATCAAAATTTTAATTTTCCAAACAGAAGTAAAGCCGAAAGGTTAACATTCAGCAGATGATGAAAAGTAATGGAATGCATATAGAGAGGATTAATCGTATTCTGTTTTACGGTGTGTTGGCTATATCGGTTATAGTCATTGTTGCCTGTCAGAATGTAAAGGAGCTTGAACGACCTGCTAATTTGATCTCCAAAGAGATGATGGTTGATATCCTGACCGATTGTTATATCAATAATGCTGCAAGGAGCATCAGCTATGTGAAGTTGAAGGATTCCAAAATAAAACTGGATTCGATGATCTATGTCAAGTATCAGATCGATAGTGTTCAATTCACCCAAAGCAATGAATATTATTCATTGCAATTCAATACCTATGTCGATATTTTGACTCAGGTCGAGAAACGGCTTGAAAAAATTAAAGTTCGTACCGATAGCATTGTAAAAATAAAGAAGAAGAAGGATACCATTGCCACAGAACCGGAATTCAATGGCTTGATAGAATCTGTAGATTCCGAAACGGTTCAGGATTCGATCGAATAGTCTTTGGACACCCGCTCCAATGTTTCTTGATAGGGGGTGAAATCAAATTTGAGGTCCCTGCTGATCTTCGATGTGTCATAATGGTAGTTCCTGAATAATGAATTCACAAAGACCTTCAGTAATTTTCTTTTTGTTCTGAATAGTTTGCTGTACATCCAATCCAGATCACTCAATAAGATCATCTTCCTTTTTGAGATCTCTTTTTTTGGTGGATCTTTATACAGGAGAATTGATACTTGTGTCAGCAATTCCTTGATGCTGATGTTTTCAGAGACCAATATGTAGTTTTGATTGACAATATCACTGCTCATCAATGCTATCATGCATTTTGCAACATCCTGTACATCGACCATGCCGATGCGTCCTGAAGTATAATGGGAGACCCCCCGGCCGATCATTTTCATGATCTTCCCACTGGCCGAGTTCCAATGTCCTGATCCGAAGACCACACCCGGATTTACGATCACAGTATCCAATCCCTCCTGAGCTCCTCTCCAAACCTCCAATTCGGCATTTCGTTTCGTTATGGAATAGACACTATTCTGTTCTTCGGGATCGAATTCGGTCTCTTCATCGATCCTGTTCGAATCGCGTGGCTTTCCCAAAGTAGCGATCGAACTGACATAACACATTTTTTTTACACCATGAGCCAATGATAGATTGACTACATTGGCGGTTCCTTCAACATTTACCCTTTCTAGAAGCGAATATTTTTTAGGATAGAAACTGATATAGGCGGCGGCATGATAGACCTGAGTCACTCCTGAAAAGGCTTCATTAAGACTTGGAAGATCCAAAATGTCTGATTCGAACCATTCTATCCTTTGAAATTTAGATTCGACTTCGGTGGAATAATAGGAGAACACCTTCTTAACTTCGTTAAGATCACTGCTCTTTCGATGAATGGCCCTTATTTTCCCCTCATTTTGCACTAAATGATACAATAGATGCGATCCGACCAAACCCGTACCTCCTGTTACTAAAATCATATCACTAAAATAGGGTTTTTTAATATAGAGATATATCTTTGCTGAAATCTTTTTGGAATGCTTAATAACTTTATAGAAGAATTGACCTGGCGTGGAATGATCCATGATATGATGCCTGAAACCGAAACCCATCTGCTGGAACAGATGCGATTGGCATACGTGGGTTTCGACCCTACATCCGATTCGTTGCACATCGGGAATTTGGTTCCTATCATGTTGTTGGCACACTTCCAACGATGTGGACATAAACCGATAGCCTTAGTAGGAGGAGCAACCGGTATGATAGGGGATCCTTCCGGGAAATCCAGTGAACGAAATCTGTTGGATGAGGCTACCCTGAATCACAATCAGGAATGTGTTCGTAAGCAATTGTCACAGTTTCTGGATTTTGATTCCAGTAAGGGAAACAATGCAGTCATGGTAAACAATTATGACTGGATGAAAGGGTTTTCATTTCTGGATTTCATTCGCGATGTAGGTAAGCATATTACGGTCAATTATATGATGGCCAAAGATTCGGTGAAAAGTCGTGTGACCGGTGAAGGTGTTGAAGGCATGTCATTCACTGAGTTCACTTATCAGATCGTTCAAGGATATGATTTCTTACATCTATTTAAAGAGATGGGCTGTACCCTTCAAATGGGAGGAAGCGATCAATGGGGTAATATTACCACTGGAACCGAATTGATCCGAAGGATCTCCGGTGGAAAAGGCTTTGCTCTTACTTGTCCCTTGATCACAAAAAGTGATGGATCCAAGTTTGGGAAAAGCGAAGGAGGTAACATTTGGCTCGATGCGAAAAAGACCTCGCCTTATAAGTTCTATCAATATTGGCTCAATACCAGTGACGAGGATGC
>JAHEHC010000047.1:0-9502 GCA_024644805.1 Flavobacterium sp.
GTTGCAATCCTTTGTTAGCGGCATCGCTGCCCGGTAGGATATATCGTGCATATCCAAAGACATTGCCATTTCCGTTGGGGTAGAGTACCAGGCCGAATTCCATTCCATGATTCAAGGTTATTCCATTCAGTGCATTTTCAAGGGCAATATAGTCATCGACCAATACGCTAAAACGATCCTGATCTGAGCGTAGGAATTCGAACAATGCCTCAGGAGATGCAAAGGTCTCGAGGAAATTATTCAGATCACTTTCTGTGGCGAAGGCGTCATCAGCCAATTCAGGGGTGTCCGCTTTGTAGAGATAGAAGAAATTCAGTCCGCGGTAGATAAAGTTTTGAACATCCAGTACAGAGGCTATTTGGATCTCATCATCATTATCTTTAAAACAGGAGGTCAACGATATAGATAGGATCAAAAGGAATAAAAGTATTTTCTTTTTCATTCGTTTTATATATTTAAGGAGCAAACAATATTAAAACCCTAAAATAGGTACATTATTGTAAATTAAAAATAAATTGTAACAAAAATTAAAGTTGTTCGTCGTAAGAATGAATAGCAGTAAAAGCAGGAATACTAACCAGCATGCAACAACAGAAATTCTTAGATATCATTCTTCCTATAAAGGATAAATTATATAGACTGGCCAAGAGGATATTGGTATCAAATGATGAAGCTGAAGATGCTGTTCAAGAAGTTTTTTTGAAATTATGGAATGGTAGGGAGAAGATGAAGAACTATAAGAATCCTGAAGCATTTGCAATGACCATGACCAAGAATTATTGTCTTGATCGTTTGAAATCAAAGCAGGCTTCCAATTTGACTATAGTTCATAATAACTACCAGAATTCAGAGAATCTCCAAAGAAAGGTAGAGGTGAATGAAGAGGTTGAGATGGTATTCGAATTGATGAAGGACCTTCCGGAGAAGCAGAAGATCATCATGCAGATGCGAGATGTAGAGCAGTATGAATTCTCTGAGATATCACAGATACTGGATATCAACGAAACAGCAATTCGGGTCTCCTTATCGAGAGCCCGTAAAACAATACGAGAACAATTGATCAAACAAATTAATTATGGAATCAACTAGAATAGAACAACTTTTAGACGCTTATTTTGAAGCTAAAACAACGTTGGATGAAGAGAAGGTTTTAAGAGACTATTTTAAAAGTGGTGATGTTGAAGATCACCTAAGAGTCTATCAAAGTTTATTTATAGGTCTGGGAAATGCAAAGAATGAGGTTCTGGAAAAAGAACTTCAATTGCCTCAGCAGAAAGGGATCACAACGAATTGGTGGTATGGAATAGCTGCCACAGTTGCAGTCATGTTCGTAGTAGCCGGAACGTTGTTCTCCGATCCGGGTCTCTCACAAGAAGAGCAAGAGGCCTTAGCAGCACTAAACAAATCGAAGGAAGCAATGATGATGCTTTCCGAGAGTTTTAATAAAGGAACCGAGGAGTTGGCAGTTCTCGATCAGTTCACCAATGCCAAAAACAAAATTTTAAAATAAACATTAATCAAAAAACAATTTAATAATGAAAAAGTTAGCAATAGTAATTACGTTTATGATAGCTCCCTTCCTGGTAGCTGCTCAGAATGCCTTCGACTCTTTTGAGAACGAAGATGACGTAACCTCGGTTATCGTTACGAAGAATATGTTCAAATTATTGAGCAAAATGGATCTGAACTCAGAAGATCCTGAAGCTCAGGAATACCTTGAGCTGATCAACAGTCTGGATAATATCAAGATCTTCACAACTGAGAATCCTGCTATTTCAGGCAGAATGGATCAGGCAGTAGCCAGTTATATCTCAAAGTCTAAAGGACTTTCAGAACTGATGCGGGTTAAGGACGAAGGAAAGAACATCAAGTTCTATTCAAAAGAAGGAAGTGATGAAAATTATGTTAAAGAACTGTTGATGCATCTAACCGGAGATATCGATGGAAAAGATCGTACCGTGATCATGAGTATTACCGGAAATATTGATCTGAAGAAGATTTCAAAACTTACCAGAGACCTGAATGTTCCCGGTAGTGAAGAATTAAAGAATATTGACAAGAAAAAATCATAATTATGATGACCCTAACACGATATATAGTAGGAATTTCCCTGGCAGCAATAGCACTATTCAGTTGTAGTGATGGGAAATCATTGCAAAGATACCTGGTCGACAAGCAGGATGATGACAGCTTTCTGAAGATCGATGTTGCAGCAAGTCTTTTGCAAACCGACAGCAACTCATTGACCCAGGAAGAGAAAGATATCTTGGCCACTGTGAAGAAGATCAATGTCGTAGCCTATCCAATAAAGGATAATAACAACGAAGACTATGATGTTGAGAGAAAACAATTGAAGGAGATCATTGGACAGGAGAAATATAAGACTCTGATGAAATACGGATCAAATAAGAAAGGGGCAACATTGAAATATCTTGGCGAAGAAGATGCCATAGACGAATTGATCGTATTCGCCTCGGATGATGAAAGAGGATTTGCATTATTCAGACTCTTGGGAGATGATATGAAACCCGATCAAATGATCAAACTGATGAACTCAATAGACAAAGGCGATGTAGATGTATCTGCTTTGAAATCGATTGGTGAATTGTTTGAGGATATGTAAAAAGAAAAATTAAAGTTTAATTAAAAAACACCTACTAGGTTTATAGACCTAGTAGGTGTTTTTTATATACCTGTATAATTGGATGGATTGATAGCACGTAACTCATTTTTAATCTCATCGGAAACGTCCAATGTATCTATAAACTTAGAAATGGACTGCTTATCGATCGCTTTGTTGGTTCGGGTTAGGCTCTTCAAAGCCTCATAGGCATTCGGGTAGGCCTCACGACGAAGTATGGTTTGAATGGCTTCAGCAACCACTGCCCAATTATCTTCCAGATCCTTCCTGATCCTGTCTTCATTCAGTAAAAGTTTATCTAAACCTTTAAGAGTTGATTGAATTGCGATCACGGTATGGGCCATTGGAACACCAATATTCCTCAACACGGTGCTGTCGGTCAGATCTCGCTGTAGCCGACTAATCGGTAGTTTTGCAGATAGATGCTCAAAGAGTGCATTGGCAATGCCCAAATTCCCTTCACTGTTCTCAAAATCGATTGGATTCACCTTATGGGGCATGGCACTGGATCCGATCTCACCTTTCTTTATTTTTTGTTTAAAGTAATCCATAGAGACATAGGTCCAGATATCTCGATCCAGATCGAGTATTATGGTATTGATCCGCTTCAGGCAATCGAACAAGGCAGCCATATGATCGTAATGCTCGATCTGAGTAGTTGGGAAAGAATGATGCAGTCCCAATTTTTCAGACACAAATTGCTGAGCAAAACCTTTCCAGTCGACATTGGGATAGGCTACTGCATGGGCATTGAAATTTCCTGTGGCCCCTCCGAATTTAGCGGCACTTTTGATATCATTCAACAAGTTGAATTGTTCTTCCAATCGAACTACGAATACTTCGATCTCTTTTCCCAATCGGGTAGGAGAGGCCGGTTGTCCATGGGTACGAGCCAGCATGGGAATATCGGCCCAATCTTGTGCTAATGATTTTAGTCGGTCTTTTAGTTCAAAGAATAATGGTACATAGACCTCGTTCATGGCATCCTTAAGTAGCAGAGGAGTTGCCGTATTGTTGATGTCTTGAGATGTGAGCCCAAAATGGATAAATTCCTTGTATTTCTTTAAGCTAAGATCATCAAACCGCTCCTTGATGAAATATTCTACCGCTTTCACATCGTGATTGGTGGTCTTCTCAATTTCCTTGATCCTGATGGCATCCTCGGTCGAGAAATTCAAATAGATATTCTGAAGTTCCGAGAATAATGACCGATCAAAACCACTCAGTTGTGGAATGTCCAATTCCACCAAAGCAATGAAATATTCGATCTCGATCTGTACCCGATACTTGATCAGGGCCTCTTCAGAAAAAAAGGCTCCAAGTGAATGGGTCTTTGAGGCATATCGGCCATCGATGGGTGAGATCGCTTTTAATGAATGCATTTTTCTAGGTTAGGCAATTAAAGATGCAAAGATAAGAATTCCTTGGCAGTAGGGGGAATATGGCTCGCGGTTATTTTTTAACCTTTAATTATTCCATTTCATTGTCTTTAAATTGATCATGGGATGATAAAACACCAGAAGTTCAATTAACTTTGTAGTATTCGTTTTAAATTAATGATGAAGAAAATTGGTTTTGGAAAACAAAGAACTATTTGATATAGCCATTGTAGGTGGAGGAATTGTAGGAGCTGCAACCGCATTTAAGATTCAGTCGATGAATCCGCGTCTTAAAATAGTATTGATCGAAAAGGAACCCCAACTGGCATCTCATCAAACAGGGAACAACTCTGGAGTGATCCATTCCGGCTTATATTACAAACCTGGATCAGCCAAAGCCAGAACCTGTATTGACGGACGGCATCAATTGGTTGAATTTGCAAAGACCCATGACATCGAGTATGATATTTGTGGAAAAGTGGTCATAGCCGTATCACAGACTGAACTTTTAAATCTAGAAAAACTGTATCAAAACGGACTGGCTAACAAGATCGAAGGAATTGAAAAACTCACCCGGGAACAGGTCAAAGAAATAGAACCTTATGTTGAATGTCTCGCTGGAATCCGTATTCCTTGCACAGGAATCATCAATTATCGGCAAACAACTGAAAAACTTTGTGAATTGATCAAATCAATGAATTCTCAAAGTTGTATTGTTCTGGGAGAGGAATTGAGGAATTGCATCCATTCCGATAATGAAACAAGAGTAATCACTCAAAGGAATACATTCAGAACAAGATACATGGTTTTCTGCGCCGGATTACAGGCTGACCGATTGGCAAAAAAGAATGGGATCAAGCTTAAAGAACGTATTGTGGGATTTAGGGGTGATTATTATTCTTTAACTGATAAAGCAAAAAGTAAGGTTAAGAATCTGATTTATCCAGTTCCAGATCCTGCATTTCCATTTTTAGGCGTGCATTTTACCCGTATGGTAAATGGAGAAGTGGAATGCGGACCCAATGCGGTATTCACATTTAAACGGGAAGGCTATAATAAGACCGATTTCAATTTAAGGGATTCATGGAGTGCTTTGACCTATTCAGGAACCTGGAAATTATTCAGGCACAATTTGGGTGCCGGATTCAGGGAATATCAAAGAGCATTTTCTAAGAGGCGTTTCTTAAAGACTTTACAACGTATGATCCCTACTTTGAGTATGGAAGATATAGAACCGACAAGGGCTGGAGTTAGGGCATTGTTGTTAGCCAAGGATGGGAATACACGGGATGATTTTAGGATCGAATGCACAGATAGGAGCATCCACGTCCTTAATGCACCATCACCAGCAGCAACAGCCTGCCTTGCTATCGCAGATGAAATTTGTGAAATGGCAGCTGATCAGTTTGGTCTTGTTTAAACAATCAAAAAAATATTAGAATAAGGAATCAACTTCCGGCAAATGGAGTACCAAAAATTCCTACAGCCAATTCAGCCCAGACCATCAGGAACACCAGAATGATGCTTATTAATAAGATCGCCCTATGTTTGGTCTTTGAAACAATTCGCAGTGCCACCTCAATAAAAAACCCTGTGATAAGTAATAGGATTCCCATAATTACAAAATCACCGATTGTCCAATGGACCTCCTCTGTGAATTGCATTGCGATCAGGGGGGTCAGTAATAGAACTACTATGACAGATGCAATAATAATGATTCGTTTGTTCTTCATAATATTAATATAAAGTACTTTGAAATACAAAGTAAGTATATTTTATTTAATTTTCAAATTAATTCAATGTGATTTTTTTATTTGGAATTCAAATAGGTGTCAATATCATTGACCAAAGATTGAATATCGTTGATGGTGCTATTGAAAATTGCAATATGATTGGTTTCTAGTGTCTTGTACCTGTAATTGACAATGTTCTTATAAAATGGGTCATTCCAAATACTCGAATAGTCAATGGGATGTGCTGATTTTCCGAAATTGATCTGTAGAAAATTATTTAGATAATAGGGGCGAGTTACTTCGTTGATATGGTATTCCATATTGGTCAATGAAAGAATCTGACCATAATTATTCTCATAGAGGTTAACTACCTTGGTCCTGATGTCCTCGTTCTTAATCAATTGAATTCCTGCCGACTTCAGATCCTCATAAAATACCCTATTGACACTAATATTCCTAATCCCGTATATTTTTCCGAACAGAGTGTCCATACTCATGTCATACTTCTGTTCCGGATCCTTAAGAAGAACTTCTAACATCTTTATAGATCTTTGAACGCTCTCCAGGTTTTTAAGTTCAATCTCTATGACCTCTTTATCGTAACGTAAGCCATCATTAAGTTGCATGAGAATTTTGGTCTCTTTTCGATCTTCGATCCGATTGTTATTCCAGGTATTTATCTGTAATGCGAGCAAGATCCCAATTACCACTAAGAAGATCTCACCGATCGCATATAGCAGATACTTGCTGAACTTTCCTGTCCGACTTGACTTTTCAGGCGATTTTTCATTCAATAATTTTTGTCGAATACGACGAAAAAACTGGATCATTAATTCTTTTTATTTATTACTATTTCATGTTCTCTATACATCTTATGCTCCAATACCTGAGAAGGCATTTCAATCTTGTTCTCATCAAGTATTTTTTTGATCTCTGTAATGGCTTTACTACGAATATTATGACCAAGGTAACTGTCAGGTAATTTTTTATTTGCCAATATATCTACCCAAAAAAGGACTTGTAAATCGACAGTGAATTCTCCCAATTCTTGAACTATTACATTCGGTTGCGGGGATTTTAATATTTGCTTATTTTGATTTAAATAATCAATGATCAAATTTCGTGTATGATTAATATCGCATTCGGGTGCAATCCCTATGAGAAAGTTTACTCTTAAGTTCCCGTCTTTTGTATAGTTTACAAGTGTATTCTTTATTATTGACGAGTTGGGTATATAGATGTCTTTTCCTTCAACATTCCTTAAATGGGTAATTCTTAGATCGATGTCAATTACATTGCCTTTATATCCTTCTACCTCAATGATGTCTCCTATTTTAAATGGTCTTTTTAGAGCTAAGATGATTCCTGCTAAAAAGTTTTCTCCTATATCCTTAAATGCAAATCCAAATATGATAGCACTAATTCCTGCTCCAGCGATCAGGCTATTAGCAATTCCACCAAATCCAATTATATTCAATGCAATAATTACCCCTAATAGATATAACGACCATTTTGTCGCAACAGAAACGAAGTTTGAAATGATACTGTCCTTCCATTTTTTCTGTATTCTTTTCCCAATGATATTATAGAATAATTTTCCAAGGATTATAAAAATAATAATTACGATTATTCCAGTAATTATATTCGGTAACAATGTGCTAACATTCAAATAAATATCCTTGAATATTTTGCTTAGTTCAATATCCATCAATTAATTTTTTTATAAAATTAGATAAAACATTCTTTTTAACTCTTTCGATTTAGATCGATCCATTCGTTTCAGGGTGAGATTTTAATGAATTTATACGAAATTGGGAATACACCACTTGAATAAATATTGAATCCAAAAGCGTCTAAATTACAATACACATCCTCATATAAGGATTTATCTCTTGAGATCCAATAAACCGAATAGAATCCCTTTGTTGCTGTGTTCTTTAAAATGGCTTTTATTTCTCCACTTTTCCAATCAGTTGAATTTTTAGCACCAGAAAGATAAATAACCAAATAATTGTCATCTTCAGGGTTCTTTACTACTCCGATAGTATATTTACCTCCCGCAATATCTTCAAATGACAATCGGACCCTTTCATAGAATCCTTCAACCGGAGCAAGCCTTCCTTTATTCTCAATGAAATAATTTTCAAGTTTTTCTATTGTCCAGAATGTTGGATTTGAGGGTAAACGGATTTGATTGGAAGGATTATAGGTGCCTTTTGATTTAACGATGCCTTGCCAGTCTTTAATAAGTTTGTTTTCTACGTTTGTAAATTTACCATAATTGTATTTTTTGTCTGAGGTAAAAGAAAATATATCTCCCTTACATGATACAAAAGATATGGTCATGTTTGAAATGGAGTTTTTATCGATATCACCACCAATCAAAACTTGGGTGTATTCACAATAGGACTTAATTTCAATATTTAGTTTTGTTTTCTCTGATGAAGTTAGAGCAACATATTCAAATCCCATTTGTTGTAAATAGTCTTTTGCCAAGTAGTAAAAACCCGCTATTCCAGTCTGATTATCGACTTGTTCTTGATTAAGAGCGTTTAATCCTATTTCAGCATACTTTACCCCTGAGATATATTTATCAAATGATAATGTGGGGTTTGATGAGAAATTAGGCTTCTGATTCTGACAATTCCCGCTAACTATTAGTGCTAGCATTGCAATTATTGTGAATAGTGTTCTTTTCATGTTTCCATTTTGAGGTTGACTACATTTAAATTCAATTATTTAATACTTTTATTTGAATGAAATTACCCTCTTCATCCATACGGATGGTATGGGATTTAAGTCCTTTTGAAACATGAAATCTATAGATCTCAATTGGCCACATTGGAGATTCGATTTTTTCCATGGTAGAAGAGATTTTCCAACCATAGTATTTAGAAGCTTTAAGAGATTCACGAATACTCGTATTCAATCCATTGATTTTAGTTCTGGTTTCAAACCACTGTCCATACAAATTATATATTGCCCGGCTTGTTTCTCCCGGATGATCCATAAATTCAACTTCATAATAATTTGGGTTCAAATAGGTATACGCAACTATTTTGCGCTGACCATACCATCCTTTGTACCAATCTGAACTATGATCATTTTGCCAATAGGTTAGGTGAGTTGAATACCAACCTAATAACAAAACGTGTGGATATTGCTTGTTGAAATTGGTTGTAATTGGTTTCGGGACAGTCTTCACACTTACTGGTTGTCGATGGGCGGTAACATTCTGTGAGTGTCCATTTAATGTAATTGCAAAAATTAATAGTAAGAAAATTATACAAGTTTTGAATTTTTTCATTCGGTTTTTTCTTTAAAATTATTTCTTTCTATCCACCATGCCCACACGATAATGATCCACATCAAATTGGCCGACCAAGCTACTGCCATGACATCAGGAGGTGGAGGTCCTAGCAAATTCATTATATGGACGATCAGGAGGAATCCGATCAAAATCCAATAGGAGATCTTGCGTCTGGGTCTTGCGTATTTGAAATAGAGCAAAGCACCGGCTCCAAACAACAACAGCTCCAGAATGACCTCGGCTATTGGGTAATTCCATAATCCCAATCCGACCTTCAAATCAGTAAACGGTGAAATGGGAAGATCTGGTCGATGGGTGATGAAATCCAAAACCCAATGACTTAACACCAACGCTCCAAGGATCCATGATCCTTTTCTATTCTTTGTGAACAGGTAATAGATAAGTCCTAACAACACCCCCCATATTAAAGCCATGAATA
>JAHEHC010000047.1:9512-14672 GCA_024644805.1 Flavobacterium sp.
ATAAACTGTGGGAGTAGGGGTAGTATTCAAAATTGAGGTGGGTCAGTTTAGTATCTCCCGGGTTGATGGAAAGAGATTCTATGCCGAGTAAAACCAATATGGGCCATATAAGATCCAAAAGTTGCACTGCGATGAACATCATGGCCAATGAAGGAAGTGTATTATTTTTTTTGGCTAAAAGTCCTATTGCAAAATGTCCAATAAACATATTAGGAAATTTTCTAATTCACTCTCAATTTACGAAAGTTATAGAAAATCATCTACCTATGTGATTATAGTTACTATTTTTAAATGAAGAATTTTGAATTATCTCAGAATACAGATCATTGCTGCTTTACTGAAAGGGATATCCCTGTTCTCTGAACTTTTGTAGAATTCATCTATGTTATTCATTAAGGATCTTGATGACAGGATAAAATCGTCTGACAAGACCTTAACATCTAATCCTTTTTTTTGAGAGGTCTCAAACAAAAATCCACCACAGGTCGATAACCTATTCAATTCATCGGCTTCTACCCAATTATTTCCGTCAGACTGACTCAGAGTTCCGTTCTTATACCAATAGATGTCAGTGTTAACACAACTGTTCGGATCGGATGTCAAACGAATGGAATCGCTCCTGATCTCTAATCCTACTGATTCAGGATCAATTAAGCTCATATCCAATACCTCATTTTCTTTCTGAATAGGAGCATCCTTGCAACCTGAAATCAGTGAAGATATCATTAGGCAAGCAAATATTAAATGTGTTCTCATACTTTTGTTTCTATTGTTAACAACCCTTCAAACCAAAGGATACCACCAACTCCTGATCTACTTGTTCACCCTTACTATTTTCTGCAGGGGTCCATTTTCCTGGTGCCTCTTTGATCAGAACGAACATCATTAGATCGATATCGGTATACCCCGAAGTTCTATCCAAATACACATTTTCGATGGTGCCATTTTTGGTTACCGTAAAAAAAAGCTTCGCAGGTTGTAGCTTATCTGCCGGGATACCAGAGGTTTTTTCTACGCTGTTCTTATCGAGAAAATACTTAAGAGCTTCCATACCACCTTCATATTCAGCCTGCTTTTCAGGTACTACAGTTAAGTAAGGCGACCAATAAGCATCTGTAATTTCACCAGTCTCGACACTAGTCTCTAAATAATCGGCCCAGATCAATAAATTGGTCGAGTGATCGAAGGACTGCAATAGTTTGATCTGTTCAGCAGTAAATTCACCACCGACACCTGTTTCCTTTAAATCTGTACGTTTGTCACCATCCAGTAAGGTAACGCTCAGATGTTTATAGGATACAATTCTCTGAGCCTGTTCTTCACCGATAATATCACTGAATGCAGTAGCATTATCCAGATCAGCTTTTTTGATTGGATGGAATCTGGGACCTATCTCATAGATAAATTCCGGAAAATCAGGTTTATTAACGATCTCTTCTACTGGCTCATTCATAGCAACATCCTCCTTGCTAATTGTTTCAACCTGTTCACCAACAGAATCATTCTTGTTTATACACCCAATGGTCAAAAGACTCAGGCATGATAGAGCAATGTTAAAATATAGTATACGGAATCTCATATCTGTTCATTTTATGATTAATTGAATTCAAATATAGAGAAGATGGTCACCTCAAAGTTTAAATCAAATGTAAAATGATGTAAAATTTATGTAAATCATATTAAATTCTCTTAGAATTAAAATAGTTTTGTGAAATATGGGTACCAGACTGTTCAAAAAAACGACACTCCTTTTCGCAGGCATCTTATTGACGTCTTCTATTGGCCATGCTCAATTTCCAATTGACGAAAAAGAGATTATGGTTTCACTTAGGATGATTGGGCACGAGGTCCTGCTTATTTCGGGTGATAGCATATCCCGTGTATTACCGATCAAGAAAGAAGAAGGTCGGTATAGGATACAATTCGAATCTGCATTTGAGTTCGATCCGACTGAATTGGTGTCTACTGTCGATCGGGTCGTAAATAAAACCATGATGGCGAATAGCTATATCGTGGAAGTGGAAAACTGTGATACCGGTGAGATCGTCTATAGTTTTAAAACGGATCATGTTGAGCAATCGGATATCATTCCATGTCAGGGGAGAATCCAACCCAGATCTTGCTATAGTGTTTTATTTACAATAGTACCTCCCAAAGGAACTACCAAAACCTCTCAAAATAATTCAACTGGTATTTCGGTAGAATCTGAAGGCAGGTCCTATATCCTATATTATGTGCTGTTTAGTGCATTACTGCTGTTAGTTGTAGGCTTAATTCTTCTTAAGAGAAAAAGAAAAAGTGCTTCGATCGATCCCAATTGGATCCCCTTAGGCCAGTATTATTTTGATAAAAGGAATACGGAACTCATTATCGAGGAGCAGCGAATTGAACTAACCGGTAAAGAAGCCGATCTGTTGCTGTTGCTTTATAACTCAGCCAATACCACGGTCGAACGTGAGGTAATCCTGAATATGGTATGGGGTGATGAGGGGGACTATATTGGCAGAACCCTGGATGTATTCATTTCGAAACTGCGAAAGAAACTGGAGTTCGATTCCAAAGTGAAGATAGTTAATACAAGGGGTGTCGGTTACAAGTTGATATTGGATGTTTAGAGTTTTCTCATTGTAGGGCAATTATCTCCACACCATCAATAGAATCTTTTTCATCAATCAGAATATTCTGGGTACAGAATTACAATACGCTTTATATTCCTGTCCATATTTTTGCTCCAAGAACTCTTCTTCGGTTGTAACCATGAAATACGAAATTATTATATAAAGCAAGAACCATAATAATGACAACGACGAAAAAAACAGTATTAAAAAGGCAATCAATATTATTCCATAACCCAAAAGTTGCGGGTTTCTCGAATAATGATACAATCCTCCTGTTCTAAGTTTGTTTTCGTCCATTCCCAAACTGGGTTTGGTGCCAAGACCAAACCAAGCAATTAAAAGAATAACAACCCCAATCGCGAATACAATTGCTGATATGATTCTTATAGATAGAATATCAGGCAGCTGCGGAAAATTGGGCCATTGTGTGGGCAGGATCAAATAAATAGAATTTGCATGAATACCAAACACAAGGATCTCAAGCAGATAAGAAATAGGTGAGAGTTTCATATGCTTCTTGTAATCCCGCCTAACAATTTTATGATAAACGAAATAAGAGAATAGGAGAAAGATAGCCGAGAATACTAAATAGGTTAATATCATATCACCTTTTTTAAAACTAAAATAAGACTTATGACGTACGACGGTTTTATATTTCTAAAAAGTCAAAATGTTAGACCATTTTAATATATACATAATTAAAAATGTTCCTGCTGTGCTGAGGAATATCAAACTTTGCCAAAAATAAACTTTGTTCCCCCAGATATTCAACCACTTCTTGCCGTATGCCTCTCTGACATACCCTTTAAGGATTCTGTAAGAAAGAAGATTTATTAACAAAAAAATTACTAACGCTATTGTTATCAGCCAAATATCTTCCATTCATTGAGGATTTAATAATTATGTTTTTAAATTGTTTTAAGTTTTTAGGACCCCATTATTAATTATTATCGGTTAAGATTTGGAGATAAAGGCTAATTAAATGGCCAGTTCCTTCATTTCAATCACCCGAAACATCATCCTCCTCATCCAGGCTATCCAGCAAGTTGTACTTGACCTGACGGGTCTTCCAGCGCTCCCGGGCGAACATCTGCATGTCGGAAATGGTGTCCTTCTCATCCAGTATCTCCAAGCCCAACAGGGTCTCGATTATATCTTCCATGGTCACAATACCATCCAGTCCTCCATACTCATCGACAATAAGCGCAATATGTTCTTTCTGATCCAGAAGCTCTTCCCAAAGAGAGAACAGGACTGTGGTATTGGGAGCCATCAGAATATTTCTCTTTACATCTTTGAGTTTTAAATGATGTTTGTCCTCAGCAAGCTTTTCAAAGACCATCTGTCGGAACACATAGCCACTAATGTTTTCTTCATTATCGGAGTAGACCGGTATTCTGGAGAACTTCAAATAGTTCTTGTTCTTCAGAAAATCACTAAGTGGCATATTCTCATCGGCAGTGGCAGCAACTACTCTTGGGGTCATGATCTCGGTGACCTTGACATTCTTCAATTTGAGAATGTTATGAATGATCTTGTGTTCCTTCTCAGAAACGATCCCTTCATCGGCTCCAATGGTAGCTGCAGCTGCGATCTCCTCACGGCTGGTGGATTGTTCATTTCCTCCTTTGAAAAGGTTGGTAACAAAAGAGGATAGTAGAACCAATGGATAAGTGATAATTATAATACTGTTGATGGTATAGGCCGAAAATCGAGATAGATTTCGCCAGTATCGAGCACCGATGGTCTTGGGAATGATCTCTGTTATCACCAGGATCAGGATGGTCAATATCACAGAGACGATCCCAAAGGACGCATCTCCGAATACTTTTACAGCCTGAACACCAACACCTGCTGCACCAATAGTGTGAGCAACGGTATTCAACGATAGAATGGCCGCCAGAGGCTTGTCAATATTGTTCTTTAGGTTCATGAATGAATGTGCCCAGACATGCCCCTCTTCATCCTTGACGATAAGAAAGGATTGGGGTGTGGATAACAATACCGACTCCATGATAGAACATAGGAACGATACAAAAAGAACCAGAAACAGATAGGTAAAAAGTAATACCATATTTAAAATTAGCGATCTTGATTCAAAAATAAGGCTTATTGGTAAATTCTGAACATTCTCTTTATTCAAATTATGATGAACTTATCAAGAATGTCCTGACTTTTGATTTTTAAATAATATAGATATTATAGTAGTAACAAGTTTGGGACCAATTAATAGCCCAAATTCATCCTATTTCAAATCAAAACGATCTGCATTCATCACTTTTACCCATGCTTTCACAAAATCTTTGACAAATTTTTCTTTATTATCATCCTGTGCATACACTTCCGAATATGCTCTAAGAACGGAGTTGGATCCGAACAGGAGGTCAACCCTTGTAGCTGTCCACTTAGTTACACCTGAGTTTCTGTCAACAATATTATAAAGATTCTCACCTACAGGTTTCCATTTATAACGCATATCGGTAAGATTAACAAAAAAGTCATTGCTTAAGACCCCTGTTTTATCTGTAAACACACCGTGTTT
>JAHEHC010000048.1 GCA_024644805.1 Flavobacterium sp.
GGTCTTTCCATATTCTTTTTTATACTCCTCAAACTCACTATCATCGACCAAACGCTTAATGACCTCACGCATATCATATTGTTCCGTTCTCTTTTTGGGAATGATCCCATAGATATCCATGGGGTTATCCTTCGGTTTTTTTGCTGGGGTCACCCGATTGAATCCTGCCTTTTCGAATTCACCGATCTTGGACATTATATTCTTTATGGTATCCAATGCGTCCTGATCATCCTTCGATTTATAATCGGTTACCCCACTAATCTCACAATGGGTCGTTGCACCACCTAAGGACTCATTATCGATGTTCTCTCCGATCGCAGCTTTCACCAGATATGATCCAGCCAAAAAGATGCTGCCTGTTTTATCTACGATAAGTGCTTCATCGCTCATTATCGGAAGATAGGCTCCACCTGCTACACAAGACCCCATGATCGCAGAGATCTGAGTGATCCCTTTACTGCTCATAACCGCATTGTTCCTAAAGATCCTGCCAAAATGCTCCTTATCTGGGAAGATCTCATCCTGCATGGGCAGATATACCCCGGCACTATCTACAAGATAGATGATCGGTAAATTATTCTCAATGGATATCTCCTGTGCTCGTAAGTTCTTTTTGGCAGTTATCGGGAACCAGGCTCCCGCTTTTACGGTGGCATCATTGGCTACGACGACACACATTTTTCCTGAGATGTATCCCATTTTCACTACCACACCACCACTTGGACAACCCCCATGCTCTTCATACATACCATCACCTGCAAATGTTGCAATCTCCAAACACGGTTTTTTTTGGTCCAACAAATAATCGATCCGCTCACGGGCAGTTAATTTACCCTTTGCATGATGCTTTTCAATACGATGTTTTCCCCCCCCTAATTTTACCTTATTGAATTTCTTCCTCAATTCGGAAATCAGGAGTTTATTATGATCTTCATTGATGTTGAAGGATAGATCCATTAGTTCATATAGTTTGGGCTAAAATACGAAATGACTTTAAATCAATTTATGTTTCAGGATAAAATATAACCGAATGAAATTTAAGGACTTTGGCCTGATCGGTGTAAGAAAGAAATTCAGATCATGATTCGATTACAATATTATTACGATATTTGCTTGTTCTACTCTTTATCTAAAAAGAGTGAGTCAAATATTTAATATGGGAATGAATAAAAATACGGTATTGGCCTGGGCTACATTTATAATGATCCTGGTTGGAATAGGATTAATCGCCCTTGGGGCTTTCAGATACGATGAGGTTGCCGGATGGGGATTTGCAGCAGTTGGAATTGGTTTTTTGGCAAATGCATGGGTGTTCAATGCCTTAAAAGGTAGAGTTTAGATTAATTGATCTTTATAATAAATAATTTTTCAGATTTGCGATGAGTGACGATAAGAAAGTGATCTTTTCTATGTCTGGGGTCACGAAGACCTTTCAGAATTCACAAACACCTGTACTTAAGAATATCTATTTAAGTTTCTTCTATGGAGCTAAGATCGGGATACTGGGACTTAATGGTAGTGGAAAATCGACTTTATTGAATATTATTGCAGGGAAGGACACCAATCATCAAGGCGATGTTGTATTCTCTCCGGGGTATACAGTTGGGCTACTGGAGCAAGAACCCCAATTGGATGAGTCCAAAACGGTGATCGAGATAGTTAAGGAAGGTGTAAAAGAAGTGGTTGAAGTGCTTGATGAGTACAATAAGATCAATGATCTGTTTTCCTTGCCTGAGGTATATGAGAATCCAGACAAGATGCAGGAGCTCATGGACAAGCAGGCTAAATTGCAGGATAAAATCGATGCAACCAATGCCTGGGAATTGGATACCAAACTGGAGATCGCCATGGACGCCCTCCGAACTCCGGTTGGGGACACTCCGATCAATATTCTTTCAGGTGGAGAAAGACGAAGAGTGGCCCTGTGTAGATTGTTGTTGCAGGAACCCGATGTATTATTGTTGGACGAACCCACCAACCATTTGGATGCAGAGAGTGTTCATTGGCTGGAACATCATTTGTCACAATATAAAGGAACCGTTATTGCAGTGACCCACGACCGATATTTCTTGGATAATGTTGCCGGTTGGATACTTGAATTGGATCGGGGAGAAGGTATTCCCTGGAAAGGAAATTATTCCTCTTGGCTGGACCAGAAATCGAAACGATTGGCACAGGAACAAAAACAAGCTAGCAAACGTCAAAAGACCCTGGAGCGAGAATTAGAATGGGTTAGAATGGCACCCAAAGGCCGTCAGGCCAAACAAAAGGCACGTTTGAGCAATTATGATAAGTTGATGAGCCAGGATCAGAAGAAACTGGATGAGAAGTTGGAGATCTATATACCGAATGGTCCCAGATTGGGAACCAATGTCATCGAGGCAAAAGGTGTATCTAAGGCCTATGGTGATAAACTTCTTTACGAGGACTTGAACTTTAAACTACCTCAGGCCGGTATCGTTGGTATCATTGGGCCCAATGGAGCAGGTAAGACCACCATATTCAAAATGATCATGGGGGAAGATAATCCTGATAAAGGAACATTTGAAGTTGGAGATACCGCTAAGATCGCCTATGTCGATCAGGCCCACACCAATATCGATCAGAATAAGACCATCTGGGAAAATTTCAGCGATGGACAGGAATTGGTCATGATGGGGGGAAAACAAGTCAATTCCAGGGCCTATTTGAGTCGGTTTAATTTCGGAGGAAGTGAACAAAATAAAAAAGTATCCATGTTATCTGGGGGTGAACGGAACCGATTGCATTTGGCCATGACCTTAAAGGAAGAAGGGAATGTTCTGCTGCTGGATGAACCTACTAACGATTTGGATGTGAACACCTTGAGAGCCTTAGAGGATGGACTGGATAATTTTGCCGGTTGTGCGGTGGTCATATCGCACGACAGGTGGTTCCTAGACAGAATATGTACTCACATATTGTCATTTGAGGGGAATAGTCAAGTTTATTTCTTTGAGGGAAGTTTCAGTGATTATGAAGAGAACAAGAAGAAACGATTGGGAGGAGATCTGCTTCCAAAGAGAATCAAATACAAAAAATTGATCAGATAATGGAGCTTAACGGAATTAAGGTCATCGCTTTTGATGCCGATGACACATTGTGGGTGAATGAACCTTATTACAGAAAGGCGGAAGAGGAATTCTGTGATTTGCTAAAAGACTATATGCCAAAGGAGACCTGCAATAGGATCCTCTTCGATATTGAAATGAAGAATCTGGAGGTATATGGGTATGGGATAAAACCATTTGCTCTATCATTGATCGAAGCAGCGATCACCATATCAGATCACAAGATCCCCATATCTGTAGTAACTACATTAATTGAAAGAGCTAAGAAGATGCTTCACCATCCTATTGAACTATTAGATGGTATTGAAGAGACATTGAAAGAACTTTCAAAGAAGTATCGATTGGTCATGGCCACTAAAGGAGATCTACTTGATCAGGAAAGAAAACTGATCAAATCGGGTTTAGAAGACTATTTCCATCATATTGAGATCGTATCAGACAAGACCCCCGATCATTATCGAAAATTGATCAAACAATTGGATATTCATCCGGATGAATTTCTGATGATAGGCAACTCCATGAAATCGGATATTCTGCCTGTATTGGATGTGGGGGCCTACGCTTTTCACATTCCCTATCATACTACCTGGGCTCATGAAATAGTCAATGAGGATACCCAACACGATAGATATATAGAATTGAAAGAGGCTTCAGAACTGCTGGATTATTTATAATTAAATTTTAACCGAAAAAACATGCAACGATTATTTATAAGAATACTATTAATCATTATTCTCGTATTCATAGCTGAAAATGCCCAGGCACAAATTCAGAAGGAATTAAGTTATGAGGATGTATTTCAATTGGAGTACACTTCCAATCCGCAAATTTCGCCTGATGGTACTATGGTGGTTTACAGACGTATGGGATTCGACATCATGAACGATCGTGCGAAAGGAGACCTATGGCTGGTATCAGCTGATGGTTCTTCCCATAGAAAACTAACCAATAGAGAAGGAAATGAAAGTCAGGCGCAATGGTCCCCTTCTGGTGATCGTATCGTATATGCCAGTACAACAGAAGAAGGATCTGAGATATTTGTCTATTGGATGAATTCCGGATCTGTCTTTAAATTGACACAGTTAGAACAAACTCCTTCTTCTTTAGCATGGTCACCGGATGGCAGATCTATTGCATTTTCGATGAAAATTGAAGCAAAAGCTCCTGTATTGGTCAACTTACCTGAAAAACCAAAAGGTGCAGAATGGTCAAAACCTGCAAGGATCACCGATAGGTTGAAACATGAGAGAGATGGTTCAGGATATATCAATCCTGGATTCAATCATATCTTTATGATACCCTCTGAAGGGGGAACTCCCAGACAGTTGACCCATGGTGATTTCAATCATGGAGGACCCTTATCCTGGACTCCAAATGGGAGGCATATTTATTTCTCAGCAAATAGAAATGAAAACTGGGAATATGATTTCAGGAATAGTGAGGTGTATTCGGTGAATGTAAATACGGAGATCGTAAGTACCCACACCACCCGGAATGGCCCCGATCATAGTCCACTAGTGTCACCCGACGGAAAGACCGTAGCCTTTTTGGGATATGAAGATAAAGTACAAGCCTATCAGTTAAGTCAATTGCAATTGATGGATATCGATGGCAATAATAAAAGAGCGCTCTCAGGTAAACTTGATCGATCTATCAAGAATGCCATTTGGGCTAGCGATAGTCAGGGTCTCTATATTCTTTATGACGATAAAGGAAGGACCAAGATCGCTTATATGGACTTAAATGGCAACCTGGAAGAATTGGTCGATAATGTGGGAGGAACCATTTTAGGAAGACCGTATTCCAGTGGAAGTTTTACCTTATCTGATAATGGTAAGATTGCCTATACGATATCTTATCCAAATCGTCCAGCTGATATTGCTATTCTTCAAAATCGTAATGCCGAACCACGCGTTATCACAGGTGTCAATGAGGAACTTTTAGCTTATCGCCTTTTGGGAAGAATGGAGGAGATCTGGTATAAATCGTCTGTTGATGGGCGCGATATTCAAGGATGGCTTATTTACCCCCCAACTTTCACAAAGAAAAATAAATACCCCTTGATCGTAGAGAATCATGGAGGTCCCATAATGTGCTATGGGGCTTATTTCTCGACCGAAGTACAATTGTATGCCGCAGCGGGTTATATGGTATTTTACCCCAATCCAAGAGGGAGTACCGGATATGGTGAGGAGTTTGGCAACCTGCTATACCATAATTACCCCGGAGAAGATTATAACGACATCATGGATGGTGTAAATGCGGTGATCGAAAAAGGAAAGGTAGATAAGGACAAATTGTTCGTTACCGGGGGTAGTGCAGGAGGCATCATGACCGCCTGGATCATTGGGAAGACCAATCGTTTCAAGGCAGCTGTCGTGGCAAAACCAGTAATGAACTGGATCAGTAAGACCCTAACTGCAGATAATTATTATGGCTATGCCAATTCTAGGTATCCAGGACACCCTTGGGAAAACTTTGAAGACTATTGGAAATTCTCACCCATCTCTTTAGTTGGGAATGTTGAAACACCAACCATGGTAATGGTGGGACTGAATGATCTTAGAACACCTCCAAGTGAAGCCAAACAACTCTATCACGCATTGAAATTGAGAAAGATCGAGACCGTGCTGGTTGAAATGCCTGACGTGTCTCATGGAATAGCATCAAGACCGAGTAATCTCATTTCCAAGGTGGCACATATTTTGGCCTGGTTTGATAAATACAACAAAGACTGATCGGGATATTCGGTCAATCGAGTATTAGTTGCATCTTTATATCACTTCGATCGTAAGGATTATCAGCCTCCAGTTCTATTTCTTGAAAACCGAATTTTCTATAGATATAGATCGCATTTTCAAGTTTGGTGTGTGAATATAGAATGATCTTCTTGAACCTGTTCTTCTTTCCAAAATCGATACAATGGACCAATAACTGCTGACCAACATGTTTACCCTGATGCTTTGGAGGCACAGCCATCTTGGTAAGCTCAAAGATATTCTTATCGTGTTTCAGCAGAGCTACTGTACCAATAACTTCGTTGTTTTCAATAGCAAAGAAAATATGCCCTCCTGGTGATATGATGTGTTTCTCAGGATATTGAAGTACTTCTCGGTCAAATGGTTCCACATAGAAGAATTTCTCCAGCCATTCGATGTTCATTTCATAGAAGTAGTTGGATAGCTCTGATTTAAATGGAATGATCTCCAACGGCATATTACATTTGACCATCAATATATTCTATGGTCTCTCTTTCGATCCTTAAGGTTGAATCATATACATTGGAAGCCTTTTTCAATATAGAATCGGCAAAATCCCGATCCTTGATCTCCTTTGCATTGATCCTCACATTAAAATAGGCACCTACCACTGCCGCTCTCGCACATAAAATACCCACTCCAGCATCGGATAATGAACTTTGTAATCCATCCTTGATCATGGCTTGCATGACCTCCATCGATTGATAGGCGGTTTCCATCACCTGAAAAGGGATCTCAGTGGCATATTTAGTGGCCTCTTCGATCGCTTTTAAGCGGATCTCTTTTTCCGCATCTGTGGATTTTGGCATTCGGAATCCATCGATGATCCTATTGAATGCATTGGTGTCCTCATCTACTAAGAACATGAGTCTTTTCTTATACTTCTGACCTTTTTCTGCCCACTCGGAGAAGTATTCCCAGCGATCGTCCCAGCCGGCCTTATGCGATGATAGATTGGCTACCATGGTGCCGAGAGACACTCCCAATGCCCCAACATAAGCAGCGATGGAACCACCGCCTGGGGCCATGGATTCAGCAGCAGTTTCGTCGGCAAATTCATTCAGTTTAAGATCAACTAAAGAATTCGTATCCTGATCGAGCATATATTCTATGATCTTTTCTGATGGATTGAAAGGCTTCAGGTCGTCCAATCCTAAAGACTTCACTGCTATCTTGATCTTCTCACTTTCAGAGATTCCTAAGGACCTGTTCTGTTTCTTTAAAAAATAATCGGCGGCATCCAACATGGCTTGTAAAGGCACCAAACCTACCAATTCCGAGCCTGTTACACGTATGCCCCTATCTAATGCGGCCTTGCAACTTTCATCGAAGGCCTCATGCATGGATGTGATGGATATATTGGTCAGATTATAGGAGATCTGGGCAATACCATATTCTTCAATAAACCAGCCAATACCTTTTACCGCTTTTAGTTTTCCGGGAATCCTCACGGGTTCACCATTCTTATCCAACACCTTTTTTCCGGTGATCGGATTGCCTTCCCGTTTAACCCTTCCGGCCTCACGAATATCAAAGGCTATTGCATTGGCTCTACGGGTAGAGGTGGTGTTTAGATTAACATTATAGGCAATTAGAAAATCCCTTGCTGAGATGGCTATGGCACCAGTACGGGCAACACGGTCATTGAATTTATTATTTCCAAAATCAGGTTTCCAACTGGGGTCTTCCAATTTCTTTGTAAGGCCTTCGTATTCTCCTGAGCGGCAATTTGCCAAATTCTTTCTTTTATCTTCCTTAGCCGCATTCTCATAGAAATATCCTGGGATGCCCAGTTCTTTCCCGACTCTCTCACCCAGTTTATGTGCATATTTCACAGTCTCTTCCATAGAGATATTTGAAATTGGGACCAGCGGACAAACATCTGTGGCACCAAATCTAGGATGTTCTCCATGATGTTTGCTCATATCGATAAGCTGAGCAGCTTTCTCGATCAACCGAAATGCGGCCTCGATGACCGGTTCAGGTTCACCTACAAAGGTGATCACTGTACGGTTCGTAGCTTTGCCAGGATCGATATCCAAAAGCGTTACTCCTTCAACTGTTTCAACGGTTTGGGCTATGGTCTCAATTATCTTTGAATTTCTCCCTTCACTGATATTGGGAACACATTCTATAAGTTGTCTTTGCATGATATGGTATTGAGCTTCAAAATTAAAGTTTGTTTTTTAATATATCCCCTGTTTTATCAAAAATTGTTTGCTTGTATATGACTTGAAATTCTTGATTAAGATTGGAATTTTTCGTAATTTAAGAGTTTGTTTTGTGAATAAAAAAATTGCTGATTATGAAACGTCCCAAACTCAATTTCATTATTGATATTATTGCGTTCATGGCTTTTGTGCTACTCACTACAACCGGTATTCTCATGAGGTATATCCTTCCTCCTGGAAGTGGTAAACACACTTTGATTTGGGGCATGGACCGTCATGAATGGGGTACGATCCATTTTTGGATATCCATACTGTTCTTTTCAATATTAGCATTGCATTTGTTCACCCATTGGAAATGGATCGTCAGTTTGGTAAAAGGGAGGCCCAAGGATCAATCCGGTTATCGTGTTGGATTGGGAATTGTTGGTATATTGGCAATTGTTCTACTCTCAATAGCACCCTTATTGACTCCGATCGAAAGCAGCTCAGGGAATAATGATAAAACTGAGAAACATGGTTCTACTGATGAACATGAGATCAGAGGATCTATGACCTTGAATGATATAGAAAAGAAAACCAATGTGCCGGTAGAATATATTATCGAAACCTTGAACTTGCCGGCATCGATTCCGCTTGATGAAAGATTGGGATCCTTGAAGAATGAATATGGATTTGATATGAATGAACTGAGATCAATAATTGAAAATTATACATCCAAATAAATTAATTATAACAACGGTCAGTACTAATTATTTCCTTGATTGGATATAATTTCAGGCCTCTAAATCTTTTATTATGAACAAAGTGATTGTCATAGTTCTCGGAATCTTTTTATTTCTGTCCTGTAAGAACGAAACGGTAAATGAGTCAGATACAAAAATGAATGATAACCCATTATTAGCTGAATGGAACACTCCTTTCGGAGTTCCGCCATTTGATCTGATACAAAGCGAAGATTATGTGCCTGCTTGCAGGGAGGCCATCAAAATGCATAAAGAGGAGATCGATAAGATCGTCAACAATGAAGAGGCTCCCACCTTTAAGAATACGATCGAGGCACTAGAGACCAGTGGTAAGATGTTGAGCCGAATTACAAGTGCCTTCTATGCGGTGAGTGGTGCCAATACCAATGATGTTTTGAAAGAGGCGAGGAAGGTTCTTTCACCTGAATTAACCGCCCACCGTGATGAGATCGCATTGAATGAGGAACTCTTTAAAAGAGTGGATGTTGTTTTCAACCAACGGGAAGAGTTGAACTTGACCGCCGAAGAGTTGTTCCTACTTGAAGAGATGCATAAACGCTATATCAGATCAGGAGTGAATTTGGAAGGGGCACAAAAAGAACGGCTGAAAGAAATAAATAAACGGCTATCTGAGCTATCTACCATTTTTGGAGAGAACCTGTTGAATGAAACCAATGGTTTCGAGTTGCATGTGACCGACAAAAAGGATCTTGGTAATGTCTCTGAAAGTCTAAAGGCCTCTGCTGCTGAAGAAGCAGTTAAGAGAGGTAAGGAATCCGGTTGGGTATTCACGCTTCAACGGCCAAGTATCAATCCTTTTCTTCAGACCTCACCCAACAGAGAATTCAGAGAGAAGTTATTTCAAGGATATGCACTCAGGGGAGATAATGATAATAAGAACGACAATAAGGATATCATTATTGAAATGGCCAATCTCCGTTTGGAAAGAGCAAACTTGTTGGGATTTAGATCTCACGCAGACCTGGTCTTATCCAATAATATGTCAGAAACCGCAGATGCAGTCTATGAATTGATGGATCAACTTTGGCCTTCAGCCTTGGAAATGGCCAAGAAAGATAGAGATGCTCTTTCAGAAATGATGAAGAATGAAGGTATCGAAGGAGATTTCAGAGGGAGTGATTGGCGTTACTATGTGGATAAGATCAGAACAAAACGCTATAATTTCAACGAAGATGAAACACGGCCTTATTTTGAGTTCAACTCGGTAAGAGAAGGGGCTTTTATGTTGGCAGATAAATTATTCGGATTGCAGTTCAAGTTGCTTGATGAAGCACCAAAATGGCATGAGGATCAACAGGTATATGAGGTCCTTGAAACAGATGGAACCCATATTGGGGTTCTTTACATGGATTTCTTTACCCGGGAGAGTAAAAGAGGAGGAGCATGGATGAATGAACTTAGAGAGCAGTCTAATATTGATGAGTTCATCACACCCATAGTCACCAACAATTTCAACTTTCCACCTCCTACCAAGGACACTCCGTCATTGTTGTCTTTTACTGAGGCACAGACCTTGTTCCATGAGTTTGGACATGCATTACACGGACTCTTATCCAATGTGAAATACGGTTCTTTATCGGGAACCAATGTGCCAAGAGATTTTGTAGAATTTCCTTCGCAGGTCATGGAAAACTGGATGAGTGAGCCGGAAGTACTAGCCCTATATGCCAAGCATTACATCACCGGCGAAGTGATCCCATTGGAAATGATCGATAAGATGAACGAAGCCAATAGTTTCAATGAAGGTTTTAGAACAGTAGAGTATTTGGCTGCCGTTTACCTTGATTTGGATTGGCATTCGATTACGGAACCAGTCGAAAAAGATGTTAGGACCTTTGAAAAAGAAGCCATGGAGAAGATCGGACTTATTGATGAGATCCTACCCAGATATCGTAGCACTTATTTTGCACATATCTTCTCGGGAGGATACTCCTCGGGGTATTATAGTTATCAATGGAGCGAGGTATTGGATGCAGACACGTATAATGAATTTAAGAAGACCGGAGATATATTTGATGCTGATTTGGCTAAGAAATATCGAAAGATGCTCAGTGATGGTGGTTCAAAATCGGGAATGGACCTGTACAAGGACCTTTTGGGTAGAACACCTGAAATTGAATCTTTGTTGAAAAAGAAAGGATTCAATTAGTTTTTTTATTTGATCAGTTCTCCCTGGATGATCACCTGATCTATCAGTTGACTTCCAAATGCATAAGGTAAATATCCATAGGAAGGAACCTCTTTGGTAATAATTACACTTGCTACCTTTCCTTTGGTTATACTACCATGAGTATCGCTTATATCCATGGCATAGGCTCCATTGATGGTAGCTGCATTGATCGCTTCTTCGGGAGAGAGTTTCATTTTTATACAGGCGGTTGATACCACAAAATTCATATTTCCACTGGGAGAGGAACCCGGATTGTAATCGGTAGCCAATGCTAATGGAAGTCCGGCATCAATGATCTCCCTACCGGGGGTATAGGGTATGCTCAAAAAATATGAGCAGGAGGGAAGAGCCACGGGCATGGTATTGGAATGTTGTAATGCCTCTATGTCTTCAGGCCTCATAACTTCCAAATGATCCACACTGAGAGCTTTATGTTCAACCCCTATCTGAACACCACCAATGGCATTGAATTGATTCACATGGATCTTCGGTTTCAATCCATAGCTCTTAGCTGCATTTAAGAGTCTGTTGGTATCTTCCACCGAAAAATAACCGTCTTCACAAAAGATATCTACAAATGAGGCCAATTGAACTTCATGGACCTTGGGCATCATTTCATTGATGATCAGATCCAGATAGGCATCCTTATCGTTCTTATATTCCAAAGGAAGGGCATGGGCTCCTAAAAATGTGGTTTTCACTTCTATGGGGTGATCATTGCCCAGTTTTTGTGCAACACGAAGCATTTTTAGCTCGGCTTCAGTGGTCAGACCATATCCACTCTTGATCTCAATGGCTCCGGTACCCAATTGCATGACCTCTTTCAATCTAATAACCGATTGATCGTATAGATCCTCCTCAGATGTCTGTTGTAGTTTTTTTGCTGAATTGATGATCCCACCACCTCGTTCGGCTATCTCCTGATAGCTGAGTCCATTGATCCGATCAACGAATTCCTGTTCTCTATTCCCGGAATAGACCAGATGGGTATGGGAATCACACCAAGTTGGTAAAACCAGTTTTCCTGAGGCATCGATCACTTTTTCAGCTTGAATATGAGGCATCGATTCCATGGTGCCATAATCGGCTATGAATCCATCCTCCAACAATAACCATGCATTATCTATTCTTGGCAATGACTTCATTTCAGAACCTACTACTCGTGTTGGAGCAGTGTCCCTCACCTGTAATAACTGCTGGATATTTTTGATCAAGATCTTCATTGAGCCAAAGATATAAAAGAGATTGTTGTCTGTCACAATTCTCTATTAAAATGTGGGATTTTCAATTATGAAATGGTAATTTAGAGATTCTAAAAAAAAACGATATGAAACCCAAAGCTCCAGGTATCAATACCATTTGTACACATGTTGGAGAGATCAAAGATCAACAATTCAAAGGTGCAATATCTCCACTGTATATGTCGAGTTCCTATGCTTATGAGAATGTAGATGTGAAGCGTTATCCACGGTATTTCAACACTCCGAATCAAGAGGGTTTATCAAAAAAAGTGGCCAGACTGGAGCATTGTGATGCCGCTTTGATCTTCGGAAGTGGAATGGCAGCTATCAGTACTGCCTTGCTATCTTTCCTTAGTAAAGGAGATCATGTGGTGATCCAGCAGAGCATTTATGGTGGGGCCTTTAATTTCATGGTGGAAGAATTACCGAAATATGGAATTGAATTTGATTTCACGGAGGGCTTTTCAGAAGATGATTTCAGAAAAAAAATAAAAGAGAGCACCAAGGTCATCTATATTGAAACACCATCCAATCCATTGATGAAGATCACGGATATGGAAATGATCGCCCGAATCGCTAAAGAATTCAAATTGGTAAGTATGATCGACAACACCTTTGCGACACCAGTCAATCAGAGACCAGCAGATTTTGGGATCGATATCATGATCCATAGTGCGACCAAATATTTTGGTGGACATAGTGATCTCTGTGCGGGAGCGGTTGCCGGGAGTCAGGAACATATAGACAGAATATGGAATACGGCGAAAAACCTGGGAGGAAGCTTGAGTGATTACACCGTTTGGTTACTGGAGAGGAGTATGAAAACGTTGGCTTTAAGGGTGAAAGCGCATAGCAGGAATGCCAGAAAGATCGCCAAGTGGTTGGAAAAGAATTCCAATATTAAAAAAGTGTATTACCCTGGATTAAGATCCAATCCTGAGTTTAAATTGGCTAAAAAGCAAATGAAGCGATATACCGGGATGCTATCCTTTGAATTGGGAAACGATATAGACCCGAATATTTTTTTAGAATCCCTGGAGATGATAAAGCCATCGATGAGTCTTGCTGGAGTGGAATCGACCATCATAGCCCCTTCAAAGACATCTCATGCGTTATTGGGAGAAGCGGAAAGGAAGAAGCAGGGGATCGGCGAAAACTTATTGAGATTATCGGTGGGTATCGAAGAGGTCGATGATATCAAGACGGATATATTACAAGCTCTTATAAAAGGAAAGATCAAATAAATTATATTTGTCAGATGAAATTAGATATACTTGCGGTTGGTGCTCATCCTGACGATGTTGAATTGGGATGTGGAGCCACATTGGCGAAAGAGATCGCTCTAGGTAAGAAAGTCGGGATTATCGATCTTACCAGAGGAGAGTTAGGTACCAGAGGGGATGCCGATACCAGGGACATTGAAGCTGAAAAGGCTAAAGCCATCTTAGGCATATCCATGAGAACCAATATGGAATTTGAAGATGGGTTTTTCATGAACGATAAGTTCCATCAGATCGAACTGGTTAAGATGATCAGAAAATACCAACCTGATATCGTACTTTGCAATGCAGTAGACGATCGGCATATCGATCATCCAAAAGGAAGTCAATTGGTCAGTGATGCTTGTTTTTTAAGCGGATTGATGAAGATCGACACCAAATGCCCAGACGATGATGGATGGCAGGAACCATGGCGACCAGATCATGTTTACCATTACATACAGTGGAAGAACATCGAACCCGATTTTGTGGTGGATGTTTCCGGATATCTCGATAAAAAACTGGAAGCCGTCTTCGCCTATGAGAGTCAGTTTCACAAAAGCAATTCAGAAGAGCCAGTCACTCCGATATCGACAACCAATTTTAAAGATAGCATCAGCTATCGGGCACAGGATATGGGAAGGTTGATCGGAGTCGATCATGGAGAAGGGTTTACCGTAGAGCGTTATGTGGCAGTGAATTCACTTTCGGATCTGATATAAAAATTGAAAATTCAAGTAAAATAAAAAAACCTTCAATTTTCATTGAAGGCTTTTATGGGTGGAAGACCGGGTTCGAACCGGCGACCTCCGGAACCACAATCCGGCGCTCTAACCAGCTGAGCTACAACCACCATTTATCTTTTCACAGCTTCTTAGCAATCTACTGATCACATAATTGGGGGCAAATATAAAATATTTAACAAGGGGAAACAATAACCTGATTAAGAATTTTTACTTCTTTATATCTTGACCTTGATTCGCTCATCACGGTTTGCGACCTCCCAGGCAGTTTGAAAGATCAGCTGTGCCCGTTTTGCCATCAATTCATACTCGATCTTATCGGGAGTATCAGTTGGTTTGTGATAATCGGCATG
>JAHEHC010000049.1 GCA_024644805.1 Flavobacterium sp.
CATGAACCTTGCTTAGGTCTCTATCGAGAATGACCCCTTGTTTGAATTTGTATCCAGTAGGATCATTATATCCATTGGTGGGATATTCGCCATAGCTCATATAATTACCAAAACCTTTTCCAATAGCTCCCCAATCCTTATAGAATGAGGCAATCGCTAACAAATCGGGGATATAGACCTGCTCAATGAATGTCTTGGCCTCTTCCAGCAATCTTCTAACATAAGCCAGTCTTTCGGCATTCAAGCCTCCGGGGTCTTCTGTATTTATAGCACAGGCCATTCCTCCTACCAAATAGTTAGGGTGTGGATTCTTTCCTCCAAAAATGGTATGGACCTTTACTATTTCCTTTTGCCATTCCAAAGCTTCCAGATAATGAGCTACTGCCAGTAAGTTTACTTCGGCAGGTAGCTTCATTGCTGAATGTCCCCAATATCCATTGGCAAAGATCCCCAATTGACCACTTTCTACGAATTTGGTCAACTTCTTTTGCAGATCGGAAAAGTATCCGGGCGAACTCTTTGGCCAATTGGAAATACTCTGGGCGATCTTTGAGGTCTCATTGGGATCTGCGTTTAAAGCACTAACTATATCTACCCAGTCCAAAGCGTGTAAATGGTAAAAATGAACTACATGATCGTGTTGATACAATGCGGAAACCATCAGGTTTCTCACCAACTCAGCATTGGGTGGAATAACTATATCCAGTGAATCTTCGACTGCTCTAACCGAAGCCAAAGCGTGTACTGTGGTACATACCCCACAGGTTCTTTGAACAAATGCCCAAACATCTCTGGGATCTCTTCCTTTTACTATATTTTCTATGCCTCGAACCATGGTGCTGGAACTCCAGGCGTCTACAATCTTACCGTCTTTGATCTCGGCTTCTATCCTTAGATGTCCTTCGATTCTTGTGATCGGATCAACTACTATTCTTTCGGCCATGTTGATTTTTTTTAATGATTTTTAAATATTAGTCTGCTAAATTCTCTTGATTGGCGATTCCTCTCTTTATTCTCTTCTTAAGTTCTTTTCGTTTGGCCACCGTACTGGCTACTGCATGAATACCAATACCTGCGGCAACCACTCCTGCAGCAACTTTACCAACATTGTCAGCAGTAGATTCTATCCCAAATCCGGGTAGATTTGTAAGTCTTTCATAGAATGGTCCGTTGTCCCAGAAATTCTCTTCGCTACAACCAATACAGCCATGCCCTGACTGGATGGGGAAGCTCACGCCATTATTCCATTTAATGGTTCCACAGGAATTGTAGGTCATTGGCCCCTTGCAGCCTACTTTGTAGAGGCAATATCCTTTTTTAGAGTTGGCATCGTCAAAGGTTTCAGCAAATAATCCCGCATCGTAATACGCCCTTCGATAACAGCTGTCATGAACACGTTTTGCATAAAATGCTTTAGGTCGCCCCATCCGGTCCAGTTCGGGAAGTTTTCCAAATGCCACTACATGTATGATGACTCCAGCCATGACTTCTCCTATCGGAGGACATCCGGGAACTTTTATAATTGGTTTGTTCTTGATGATTTTATGGATCGGGGTGGCCTCTGTTGGGTTGGGATAGGCCGATTGCACACATCCGTTTGAAGCACAACTACCCCAAGCAATGATGGCTTTAGCTCCCTCTGCAGCCTCCTTGAACTGGTCCAGAGCTGTTCTTCCAGCAATGCAGCAGTATTTTCCATCGTTCCCGGTAGGAATGGATCCTTCAACACAAAGAATGTATTCGCCATGGTATTTTTTCATGGTGTCGTGTTTGGCCGCTTCTGCCTGTTCTCCGGATGCTGCCATTAAGGTTTCCGTATAATCCAATGATATCTTATTTAAAATGATATCGGCAACAATTGGGTGATCCGATCTGATAAATGATTCACTACAGCAAGTACATTCCTGATAATGTTCCCAGATTACCGGAAGTCTTGGTGTGGTTTCAAGTGCATTGGATATCTTCCCAATAGCGGTATTCTCTAAACCCAAATACGCTGCCATAAATGCACTGAATTTCATGAAGTCCCGCCTTGAATATCCTTGCTTAATGATCGCTTCAAGATAGGTGTCCCGTTTTTTAATATTTCCCATGTTTTTAAGCTTTTTCTATCAGTATTCTCAATGAATTTGTTAATAGCCTAAAGGTTATGGAAGAATTTCTTAAAAAAGCATGATAAATATCATTTTTTATTTCAAAAACATGAGCGAAAAAAGCCTCAAAACAGCGATATTTCATGATATCTGTCACTTTTTAAGAAGTGTTTACCTTTTAATTTTGTGTATAGCACCTGATCTAAAAAGTGTGCTTATTCATTATAGTAAAAACTTCTAAATTTCTTCAATATGGAAGTAACCAAGCAAATAGATCGTAGTAATTTAATGAATGTCCTTTGGGACCTTCAAGTAAAAAAAAGTTGCATCGAACATGATGATATCACCAAGATCGCAAATGAGTTCAACATGTCAAGGACGGAAGTTGAAGGGGTCATCACATTCTACCATTTCTATCACCGAAAATTCGCCGGAAAATATACCATCTATTTGAATGATGCCATCGTGGGAAAACACTCGGGGATGGAACAGATCAAAAAGACTTTTGAAAAGGAGTTGGGTATCTCTCCTGGCCAAGTGACCAATGATAAACTGTTTGGGTTATTTGAAACCTCGTGTATCGGATTGAGTGATCAGGAGCCTGCTTGTTTGATCAATTTCAAACCCTTTACAAAGCTAACCCCTGACAAAGTAATCTCTATTATCAAACAGATACGAGAAGGAGTCAGGCTTACTGATATCTGTGATACGCCAAATAGCACCATTCAATATACCCCTGCGGAAGACCGAACCGTGTTCTTTAAATCCTACACCCGATTCTCATCACTGGAATATATTAGAAAAAACGCCCCTGAATGGTTGATAGAACTCGTTAAGCAATCTAAATTAACGGGGCGTGGAGGGGCTTTTTTCCCAACTGGACTGAAATGGCAATTCTGCAGACAAAATAAAGGGGATATAAAATACCTCCTCTGTAATGCCGATGAGGGAGAGCCCGGCACTTTTAAAGACCGGGTATTGCTTCAAGAACATCCAGAATTGGTTATCGAGGGAATGATCTTAGCTGCTTATGCGATCGGGGCTTCAATTGGAGTGATCTATTTACGAGCCGAATACATGTATCTCAAAAAAAAGTTGCAATTGTTAATAGACACTTACCGTGATGCGGGATTCCTGGGAAAAGATATCGATGCAAAATCTCCTTTTTCGTTTGATATGTATATCCATTTAGGAGCTGGTTCCTATGTCTGCGGAGAGGAGACCGCTATGATCCATTCCATGGAAGGTAAAAGAGGAGAGCCCACTACAAAAGAGTTCTTTCCGGTGGAAAAAGGATTTAATGATAAGCCCACGGTCGTAAACAATGTGGAGACCCTGGCAACCGTACCAAGAATCATTGAAATGGGTTTGGATCACTATTTGTCTTTGGGAACACCCGTTACACCCGGAACGAAATTATTAAGTGTTTCAGGCGATTGTAAAAAGCCCGGCCTCTATGAAATCGAGTGGGGTATGAAGCTCCGGGAATTCCTTGAGCTTGTTGAAGCTGAAGACCCACACATGGTATTATTCAATGGGTTTGCGGGTGATTGTTTGTCCCCGGCCGATTTCGACAGGGAGATCTCGGGAGAGAATCTGCTGGCCAATAACATCCAATTTTCATTCATAGATGCCAATGACTATGCTAAAAAAATGACCTCGGTGGGACTAAGAAGTGGCGGTTCTTTCATGACCTTCAAAAAGGATCGAAATATCCTGACCATTCTTAAGAACATTGCCGATTTCTTTGTGGCGGAATCCTGTGGGATCTGTGTTCCTTGCCGAACCGGAAACTTTCTTTTGAATAAGAAAATTGACAAGCTGACCTTGGGTCATGCTGAGGAGAAAGACCTCCAGGACATCAAAGAATGGAGTACGATCATTACCACAACCAGTAGATGTGGTTTGGGAAAGATGTCATCCAATTCATTGAATTCAGCCATATTGAAATTTCCGGAAGTTTTTAAAAACAGCCTGTCTGAAAACACCGATTTCAATAAGGCCTTCGACCTCAACAAAGCTGTTGAAGAATATGACAAAATAATAAAAGAAATCACTGCCGATTATGAATAAGCTCGTTAACATTAAAATTGATGGGAGGGAGATTCAAGCCCAGGAAGGTAAAAATCTTGTCGATGTAGCTAAAGAAAATGGTTACTACATACCCACCCTGTGTTATTTTAGAGAGATCAGCCCATCTTTAGGAACCTGTAGGATCTGTACTGTAAAGTTGAATGGCAGGTTCACAACAGGATGTACCACTAAGGTGACAGAGGGCATGGATGTTGAGATCAACACCCCTGAACTTCTTGATAACAGAAAAGCGATCATAGAAATGCTCTATGCAGAAGGAAATCACTTCTGTCCAACCTGTGAAAAGAGCGGAAACTGTGATATGCAGAATTTAGCTTATGATATGGGGCTAACCTATACCCGGTACCCGCATGTGTTCACCGATAAGATGGTGGATTTCACACCCAAGCGAATGATCATGGAGTCCAACAGGTGTATCCTTTGTAAGCGCTGTGTTGAGGAAGTAAAGACCCTTGATGGAATCAATGTTTTCTCATTTGTTCAAAGAGGGGTTAAGACCAGGGTGCAAATAGACTATGCTGAAGAGGAAAAATTAAGTGAATCGGAAGCCATACGAGCCATGAATCTATGTCCTGTTGGGGCAATACTGGTGAAAGGAATGATCCACGAAGAGCCTTTTGGAGAACGAAAATACGATCTGTTGGGGAAAGACATCCTGCCCATTAAAAAGAGCAAAAAAGTTGAAAAGGATGAGCAGGACAAATTTATTGTGGCTACAACTTCTTTGGCCGGGTGTTTTGGTTGTCATATGTCCTTATTGGACATCGATGATGGGATATTAGATATAATTGATATTGTCGAGTTCAATAAATCGCCTTTGACCGATATCAAGAATTTCAGTAAAAGATGTCATGTAGGGCTTATTGAAGGAGGATGTGCCAATGCAGAGAACGTACATGTGCTGAGAGAGTTCAGAAAAAAATGTGACATACTGATCGGTTTTGGTGAATGTGCGATCATGGGCGGCATCCCGGCTATGAGAAATTTTGTCCCGCTTAAGGAATGTCTTGAGGAGTCCTATATAAATGGAATTACCAGTGAGTTGGGGGCTGATATAATCCCCGGGCATGACGATATCCCAAAACTTTTGAACAATGTTTATCCCTGTAATGAGATCGTTAAGATCGATTATTACATTCCGGGATGCCCTCCAAACGCACAACATATTTGGAAGGTGGTCAAGAACATCTTATTAGATGAAGAGTTTTCAATTGCTTACGATGAGTTCAAGTATGACTGACCTCATTAATGAAATAAAACAACAGTTAAGTTAATCCTATTAATATGGCACAGAAATTAGTTATAGATCCCGTTACCAGAGTTGAAGGACACGGTAAAGTAACCGTACATATGGACGATCAAAATAAGGTTAAAGATGCATTCTTCCATATTATCGAATTCAGAGGTTTTGAGCGTTTCATACAAGGTCACCCTTATTGGGAAGCGCCAGTTATGGTACAACGGCTTTGCGGTATTTGTCCGGTAAGCCACCATTTGGCAGCAGCGAAAGCGATCGATCAAATTGTTGGCATCGAACCCGAAGATCTATCTATCCCGGCACAGAAGATCAGAAAATTGCTCCACTTCGGACAAATATTTCAGTCTCATGCTTTGCATTTCTTTTATCTGGCATCACCGGATCTTCTTTTTGGTCATGATGCCGATCCATTGAAACGAAATGTGGTGGGTGTAGCTATGGAATATCCCAAATTGGCCAAAAAAGGAATCCTGATGCGGAAATTTGGACAGGAGATCATAAAATTGATTGCCGGTAAACGCATCCATGGTATTTCGACAACTCCGGGTGGAGTTCATAAGAAGATCAATGTAAGAGATCGAAATTATTTCCTTGACGGAAAAGACATTCCTTCTGTTGACACGATGATCAAATGGTCGGTGGAGATCATTGATTTTATCAAGGAATATCACCTGAAGAATACGGACTTCCTGAACACGTTTGCTGCTTATCCATCTGGGCATCTTGGCTTGGTCAATAAAAAGAACGGCTTCTTAGAGCTGTATGATGGAAACCTTAGGGCAACAGATACCAATGGCAATATCACCCTAGATGATATCCCAAACAACGATTACAATCAGCATTTCTATGAAGGTGTCGAAAAATGGAGTTATTTAAAATTCCCTTACTTAAAACACTTAGGAAAGGAAAACGGATGGAACAGAGTTGGTCCTCTGGCCAGGGTTAATATTTGCGAGGGAATCGAAACTCCCCTAGCAGAGAAGGAGCGTTTGGAATTTAAAATGGCAAGCCATGGGAAGATCAACAATATGACCATGCATACTCATTGGGCCCGACTGATCGAAATATTGTATTGTGCCGAAATGATGAAAAACCTCTTGGAAGATGATGATATTTTGAGCAATGACCTCTTAAGAAAAGGAGAGCGCAGAAATGAGGGAATCGGTATTATTGAAGCCCCAAGAGGAACACTCATCCATCATTATGAAGTAGATGATAAGGATCGTATCACTAGGTGTAATTTGATCGTTTCCACCACCCATAACAACGAAGCCATGAATAGAGCGGTTCGCTGGGTCGCTAGTAATGTGCTCGATGAACGACCTGTAATAACCGAAGCCATGATGAATCAGGTCGAAGTGGCCATAAGGGCTTATGATCCTTGCTTGAGCTGTGCTACCCATGCGCTGGGTCAGATGCCATTAGAAATTGAATTGTTTAATCATAACGGGGCTTTAATAGATGAACGAAGAAGGTAATAGATCATTGATCATTGGAATCGGGAATAGCGGAAGGCAAGATGATGGTTTGGGCTGGGCCTTTCTGGATAAGATAGGCCCACTTATGGACCATGTTTTTGATCTGGAATATCGATATCAGTTGCAAATAGAAGACGCCGAATTGATCTCACATTACGATACGGTGTACTTTGTAGATGCCAGTAAGGAACTATATCCGGAAGGAGTTCGGATTGAAGAGTGTACTCCTAATGAGTCCCTTGGTTTTAGTTCTCATGCATTGCATCCGGAAACTATAGTGTATTTATCTGAAAACATCTATAACAAAATGCCTCGTTCATATATTCTTGGAATCAATGGAAAGGAGTTCAATCTAAAAATGGGATTGACCCCCTTTGCTGAAGAAAATCTAGATAAAGCATTGGAGTGGTTTAAAGATAGCGTTTTAGTGTCCTCTAAATAACCAATAGACCCCAATAATGATTGCGAATAGACCGCCGGCAAATTGTATTCCTTTGAAGAATAAACTATGGTGTTGCTGTTTGGTGTATTTGGTCAGATTTGCTAAAATCAACGCATAGGCCGTCATAGCTAAGAGGGTTCCAATTGCGAATCCAATGATATACTGCGCGCTTTCACCTGTCGATTCAAATCCCAACACCGGCATTAAGAGTAAAAAATGGGCTACTCCGGCCAAACCATGAATAAAACCGATTCCGAGGGCGGTCCAGATATTCTGATCGTTTTCTTTGTCATGGTGATGTTCGTGAGTGGCGTGTTGCAGATCGTGATCGTGCTTGTGGATATGAACAAAAGTCGATCTTCCGGTATGAACGTGGGGGTGTTGATGCGAACTTTTTTCGCGGAAAATTCTGTAGAAGGCCCAAATCCCGACTACAATTAAGACAATACCCACCAATTGTTCACTATAGTCTGAAATGGCCTCGACCGGGATAACCTCTTTAAACGATAGGAATAAGATCCCTATCAGAAGCATGCCCGTGATGTGGCCAATGCCCCAGGATGCTCCTATTTTCCAGGCTCGTTTATTCGTTCTGATCACCAATGGGGTTACCGCAGCTAAATGATCGGGACCGGAAATTACATGTAAAATAGAGGCAACTATGCCCGCGAATAATGGTAGGTTGTTAATCATCAAAAGATATTATCGGTCTGCAAATTGCTTTTTATTGTTCCGTTCGGGATTGTTTTTCACGTTAAATGCATTGCGGGACAATTCGATGAACTCATTTCTTTTCCTGTATATGTTAATGGCTTGGTAAACGGCTTCCCTGAAAGAGGTGTGCTCTGCTATATTCTTTCCGGCCACATCAAACGCGGTGCCATGATCGGGTGAGGTCCTGATCCGATCAAGCCCGGCTGTAAAGTTCACGCCCTCACCAAAGGACAGGGTTTTAAATGGGATGAGTCCCTGATCGTGGTAGGAAGCCATGATCGCATCGAAATTCTTATAATTGTCCGACCCAAAGAAGCTATCAGCAGCATAGGGTCCATATACCAATATATCATTGTTTCTTAATCTATCAAGGGTCGGCCTTAACACCGTATCGTCTTCAATTCCAATAACGCCGTTGTCACCGGTATGAGGATTGATTCCCAGAACAGCAATTTTCGGTCTACGAATACCAAAATCTTGTATTAGACTTCGGTTCATGGTGTTAATTTTTTTGACGATCAACTCTTCATTTATAGTGGCCACGACATCCTTTACCGCCACATGATCGGTAAGTAGTCCAACTCTCAATCCATTATTGATCATTAACATAAGAGCCTCGCCGTTCAATTCTTTATCCAAATAATCGGTATGTCCTGGAAATGAGAATTCCTCAGATTGTATTGCTGACTTGTTGATCGGGGCCGTGACCAAGATATCTGTTTTCTTTTCTTTGAGATGTTTGACCGCCTCTTTAAATGATTTAATAGCATAGGATCCAATTTTAGGATCTTCTTTCCCTAATTGGATTGGTACATGTTCGTTCCAAAGATTAAATACATTTATCCGGTTCTGAAGGGCCTTATCAATTGAATCGATTCCATGAATTCGGATATCAAGTCCATAGGATTTGATCAAATGGTTGATGGTTTTGGATGAAGCATAAAGAACCGGGGTGCATAGCTCTAACATTCTGGAATCCTGAAATGTCTTTAACACCACTTCACTGCCTATGCCGTTAAGATCTCCTATTGAAACACCTATTATTATCTTTTTTTGCTCTGTCATTCCTAATCTATGCCTTAGATATTGTTATTTTTGTACTACAAATGTAATTAATTGAAATCATGTTTACAGGAATTATAGAGGCGATGGGAAAAGTTATTTCCCTCGAAAAGGATGGAGACAATATAAATTTTGAATTTGAGAGTGATTTAGCCCCTCAATTGAAGATCGATCAAAGCATCTCTCATAGTGGAGTTTGCTTAACCGTGGTCAGTTTATCAGACAAGAGCTATATGGTGACCGCCATCAAGGAAACTCTTGACAAGTCGAATATGAGTGAGTTGAGTTCTGGAAGGCTGGTCAATCTGGAGCGGGCCATGAAATTAGGAGAGCGATTGGATGGACATATTGTTCAGGGACATGTGGACCAAACAGCGACCTGCATCAAGGTTGACGAATTGGATGGTAGTTGGGTCTATACGTTTAGCTATAACAATGAGGGCGGAAATATAACCATTGAAAAAGGATCCATAACGGTTAATGGAGTTAGTCTGACTGTGGTCAATTCAAAAGAGGGTCAATTCAGTGTGGCGATCATACCGTATACGCATGAAAACACCAATTTTAAGCAAATTAAAGTAGGGTCTACGGTTAATTTAGAATTTGACGTGGTGGGCAAGTATATTCAGAAGCTTATCGGACAGCATTATTCGCTCTGATCCTCTTAATTATTACATACGCTCCTAGCAATAATCCCAATATAAGAAGTATCATTAATCCTTGATCAATTGGTAAATCTCCTTGTGGAGGTCGCCCATTGGCAGGGGGGGGGGGCTTGGGACACGGCTATTGTGCTGTGCAAGCATAGTCGTATTGTTGAACAAAGACAATACTATGGTCAATATGATAACGATTTGGGGTCGCATATGGGGGACTAAAGTAATAAAAAAATCAATATAACGATCAAAATAACAATAATTCAAAGAGTTATTAACAGTTGTAAATCCAATCAAGATGCTATTTTTTGGTTATAGATGTTAATAACCTAGATCGAGGGTTGTCAACATATTTCAGTCCGTCATAATTCTGAAGAGGCATAAATAGTTGTAAATGTATGTTTTAGAGAATTTATATAGGGAATCCATCTTATAAAATAATAATATAAAACCTATAAAGACCTATATAGGTTTGAGCATCGTTTAATACACTTATAGATTCATCGGTTTTACATCTTTATTTTTTTCTTGTTTTCCATGAGCCACTCTTCGAAGGATTGTAACTCTGAATTCAATTCTTTGGATAGGTTAACGCTTCTGATTCCACAAAAGTAATTCTCAAACTCATCTTTAAATTGAAACATATTTCCCAGGTCTTCAGCTCCTGGAAATCCAAAGCCTCTATAAACGGATGCGGGTACTGCATTATAAAATATTTCTTTTCCATAAATTTTTGCGAAGATGTCTGCCATTTCTTGACCTGTTAGATGTTCTCCTGTGATACCAACTGTTTCTCCTTGATATCTGTTTCCTGCCTTAAAGATTCCTAATGCACATTTCCCTATGTCAACTGCAGCCATCCCAGGGAGTTTTTTATCTCCCATAGGGAATGTTATGGCTAATTTACCATCAGGTCCTTTTTGTGGACCCATTCCAAAATGAATAAAGTTATCCCAGTAAAATGATGTAAGTAAAAGAGTGAAAGGCACTCCACTATTTTCAAAATAAGAATTTGATTCTCCTTTACAATCAAAGTGCGGAACCTTATAGCTTCCCATTAATGTTGGCATTCTGTCATCATCCAATGGGATCCATTTTCGGGTATCTTCCAGTGTCGACCAAATAACGTGTTTTACTCCTGTTTCTTTGGTGGCTTCTGCCATATTCTTTGCTTGAGTTTTTTCTTTTTCAGGAGAGAAATGCTCCCAAAAGAAAGTGACACAAAATGCGCCATAGGCTCCTTCAAAGGCTTTTTTCAGGCTTTCTTTGTCGTCTAGATCTGCTTCTATAACTTCTGCCCCGAGATCATACAATTTCTTTGCTTTATCTGAATTTGCGTCTCTAGTGATTGCGCGTACTTTGAATTTTCCGGATTGATCATTTAAAATTGCCCTGACCAATCCTCCTCCCTGTGCCCCTGTTGAGCCCATTACTGCTATAATCTTTTTATCATCCATAGGTGTTAAATTTAATTTACTTAATCTCTAAAATTTCGTTCTTTCCCGACTAAAATAGAAAAAATCTTATTCACTTGTTATGAATTGATCTTTGATAAAGGGATTCCTCAGAAAAAATAAGATCTCCCATTTATAAATAAAACCTTCTATTTTTGTCTTATTTAGATTATTTTTAAAGGAAGCGAATAAACCTTAATTATAATGCAGGAGTCCATTCTCAAATTTCTTGATGTATTCTTTTTTGGATTTCATACTGTTATAATTCTCTTCAATGTATTCGGGTGGATTATCCCTAAATGGCGTCTACTAAATCTTATTGTGTTGTCACTCACAGCATTTTCATGGTTTATCCTTGGAATCTGGTATGGTTGGGGCTATTGTTTTTGTACTGACTGGCACTGGCAGGTACGGGATGCTTTGGGGTATAATGATATGGGGTCGTCCTATATACATTTTCTGATCCTCAAACTCACAAACTTAGATCTACCACTTGAGGTTGTAGATACCACAACAGCTGTGGTGTTTTTTCTGGCCTTGTTGGTCAGTCTTTATTTCAATGTAAGGAGTTGGAAGGGGAAATAAAAAACCCTTCAAAAAGAAGAGTTTTTTTTGAGGTCCTGCATGAACGTGCCTGAAGAACAGTAATATATAGTAATACGGAGTAGTGATATAATGCTGTAATTCTATTACTCAGAGTTGAAGCCTATCCAAAATTAAACAAAGAGTAAAATTCTATAGATCAAAACGCAATCCCATTGAAATATTATGTTGATCGACTGGGTTGTCTTTAAAAATAGGATTAAGATCATACTTTACATATAAAGCAGTATATCCCCACCCAATATATCCGCTAAGGCCATAAATTACATTGTTGGTATTATAGCTAGCTTTAATTTTTTCTTTAGTATTATTTCCATCTACCGAATATTTAAGTTTTTGACGTGAACTCATTTTAAATCCAGCATATCCTCCTAACCCCACTTTTAACTGATTTTTAGAAGTATAGCGAAAATAATCTTCTCTTTCAATTTTCTTTGAAGGGCCAAATTCAAAATGAACAGGAAAAACTAATTTATCGACTCTTAGTTTTGCTTTATCAAGACTTTCTGGATGAAGTTGAAGTTCAGTCACCTCTCCTGTATCAACAAAATAAAGATTATCGTTAGGCTTTAAGCCATCCCATTGAAAAGAGAATCCATATTTAATTCGCAGCCAATTACTTTCTTTAAAAACACGCGTTTTCCAGGCCCATCCCAACTCAAAAAATCGACTTCCGCCTATCTCATAATCGGTGTCATTAAATGATTCCCCATCTGTAATAAGGTTATTAAGTCCAAATGCAACAACCATTTTGCTAGTCGTTCGTCGATCATATTTCTTTTTCTTGCCTACTGAAATACTAATAAATTCTCCATCATCAAAAACTTCTACAACCACTTTATTATCGTTAACACTAACCGTTGTTTCATTTTTATTCCTTTCCAATAAAGCAATTTTATTATCGATGATCGCAATTCTATTTTCAATATTTAGGGCATGTTTTTCAGCTGCTTCGGCCTTTAATTCATTTGCCCGTTCAATTGTTATTTCTTCATTCTCCAATTGTTCATTAATAGCAGCAACTACTTTTTTTAATGCCTCTTTTTCTTCATTAATTACTCGTTCTTTGGATGCTTCTAGAGATTCTATAGTCACTGAGACATTAATCTCCTGAGCGCTAGTGTAAATCATCGGAAAAACACAAAACGCAATAATGATAATGAGTTTGGTTAAATTCATAATTGTTCGTTTGTTTAATTGATTGATTGATTCTATGTTAATTATTCCTTTCTATGACGGCAGTTTTCACTTTCTCAAATCCACCCCTAAGTGCTTCAAACACTTTGTCTCTAAAACTTGTTTCTAAGTCATCTTCTACTGCATTAAGAAGAGCTGTGGCATCAACTTTTTTGGTTTTACCAGGTATTATATTTTCTGAATTTATATTCTGCTTTGCTTTTAATAATAGGCTATTTATTTCTTCATTATTTACAGATTTTCCTTCCTTTTCCAAGACTTGTGTCTGAGCAACTACATCATCACCTTTCAAATCAATTATTATCCTTTCATGTTCTGATTTTAATGACGTGATCGTTTCAGTATTTTCTTCATCGCTTTTCACAGAGGATTCTTCGCCAGCATTTGCTGAAATTACAGCTAATTCAGATTCATTTTTATTAATGATATCAGGCTTATTAATAAAAGCTTCTTCTGTTTTTTCAACAGGTATAGTCTCTTTTGAAGCTAACTTATCTGTTTTTTTATCTAATAATAAACGCTCTTCAATATTGTTAACTTTTTCAAGATCTTCTGGATTTTCAACTACAAAATCTGATGAATTAGTAATCGTGGGGGCTTCATTTTTGAACAACAATGAAGTGATTATTAAAATTCCAATAAAACTTGCTGCAACAGCAAACCAAATTATTTTGTTATTATTTTTTTTAGGCCTAGAATCTAATTTAGAGTGGAGCTTTTTCCAGGCTCCTTTAGAAGGAATAATCTCTCTTTCCTGTAGCTTCTGCCTAATATTATCTTCAAATTTAATGGGTTCCATAATTCACAATATTTTGTTTTTCAATACTTGCTCGAAGCATTTTTCGTGCTTTATAAAGTTGGCTTTTTGAAGTGCTTTCAGAAATTTTAAGCAACTCTGATATCTCACTATGTTTGTAACCTTCCACAGCGTACAGTATAAAAACTGTTTTATAGCCCGGTGGCAAAGCATCAATTGTTTTTTGAATTTCTTCTACTTCTAATACAGTTTCAATATAGGTCACATGATCTATAGAATTTTCCATTTCCCCTTCATCTCTGAACTGAAATTTTTTGTCTTTTCTTAGTTGAGAAATTGCTTCATTAATCATAATCCTACGTATCCAGCCTTCAAAACTTCCTTCAAACTTAAAGGCTTCGAGATGTGTAAAAACTTTTAAAAATCCTGTTAGCATAACCTCTTCAGCGGCATCCTTATTCTTAAAATACTGACGGCAAACACTTAACATTTTAGGCGCGAATAATTCAAACAACTGATGTTGTGATCTTTTATGGCCTTTACTGGCATTGCCAATGAGTTTGTGGTAGTTTTTATGTAAGGAAACAACTTTCAATTTCAAGTTCCTTTAAAGCTTCTATTTATAGAGACGCAATTTAAGTTATAATGGTTGCCTGGTATTTAATATGTTGTGATTCGTGTGCAGTATTTTGCAT
>JAHEHC010000050.1 GCA_024644805.1 Flavobacterium sp.
AGCACCAATTTTTATTAATTGTTGATGTGATTTACTGTTCGTTTCCATAGTTGTACTGTTTTGGTTGATTGTTATAATCAATGACGAATTCAATCAATAATTGTAACATCTTTATGATCATTTGATAGAAAATAGATCCATCAAATGATAAATATAAATATTGATATAGATACTCGATGTGTAACATTTCCCCATTTCAAGAATCTATAATATGTATTAACCAACTAAAATTAATTAAATGAAAAATAGTTTACTACTTGTACTGATGGTAATCTTGATAACCGGAAGTACTCAACGCGTCATTTCCCAACCTAATTATCCAAGAAATTCTGAAGATGCACAATTGGTCTATACCGATTTGGAAAACTTTTTAGAAGCATACGATCAACTTCAACCTGATGTTGATTCCATTGCTGTTTTAAATGAATATTATTTTAATAGAGCCTCTGTTGGTATGAAGGAATATATATCAAGACATGGTCTAACTCCAAAATTATTGATAGATGCCCTACGAAAAGATCCTTCGGAATATGAAAAAATAAAGGACTTTGTGGAAAATAAAGAATCAACTAAAAAAGAGTTTTTGAAGTCATTGGGCAAATTCAGTAATGTATTACCAAATGCAATGTATCCACCAACCTATCTGATTGTTGGAGCAAATCGGGGAATTGCTCAGGCATCAAAATACGGACAGTTGGTCACAATAACTAAAGTTGTTGATGATCAGGATAAACTCATCATGCTGATCATCCATGAGCTATCCCATTTTCAGCAAGCGATGAGTATTGGAGGGGAGAACTATGTTGCATTATATTCAACTCCCAATAATATGCTGGGTTTGTGTTTGCGTGAAGGAGGAGCCGAATTTATCACTTCATTAGTTTTGAATAGGATCACCCAAGAGAAATCACTAGTCTACCTTGTAGAGAACTTGGATGAATTAAAAATTAAGTTCCTGGAAGATCTGAAAGATCAGAATACGGATTATTGGCTTTGGGGATCGCTCAATCAAAATGAATATCCAAAGTTGTTGGGATACTCGTTGGGGTACAAGATATGTGAGTCCTATTATACGTCTGTGGATGACAAGGGGCAGGCATTGAAAGACATTCTTAGCATCACACAACCTGAAGAATTTCTTGTGAAGAGCGAGTTCTTTAAAACAAATGACTAAGCCATTGTGATCTTTAAAAAGATTGATAAGGACAGCAAGAAGCTTTCTTACTATATTTAGGACTATTAAATATTGATAGTTCATGAAAAATATCATTATCCAGGGAATCCTTTTTGATGAGAAGTCATCTATGGAAAAAGGAGCTGCCTTAGCTCCTCCTATTATTCGTAAAGTACTGCACAGCGGATACATGAATCTCTTCGCCGAGAATGGTCTGTCTATCGAGAATGACCATATCGATGATTATGGTGATTTTACCATCTCGGAATATTTTGATATTGAAACGATCACGCTAAAACATTTGAGACCGGAGAACAGGATCCTTACTCTCGGTGGGGACCACTCGATCACTTACCCATTACTGAAGGCATATCATGGGGTATACCCCACAATTGATGTATTGCATATTGATGCTCATGCAGACCTATACGATAGTTTTGAAGGAGATCGGCATTCACATGCCTGTCCGTTTGCACGGGTCATGGAAAAAGGATTGGCCAATCGATTGGTTCAGGTAGGCATTCGGACCTTGAACACCCATCAAAAGGATCAGGCTGAGAAGTTCCAGGTGGAGATCCACCAAATGATGGATCTCGATCTAAAAAAGATACCGAGATTCAAGAACCCGGTTTACATCTCATTGGATATGGATGGATTTGACCCGGCTTATGCTCCTGGAGTTTCCCATCATGAGCCTGGGGGACTTTCAACAAGACAGGTCATCGAGATCATACAGAATATCAACACCGAAGTGATCGGGGCCGATATCGTGGAGTATAATCCTAAACGAGACTTCCAGAAAATGACCGCCTATCTGGGCGCCAAGATGATGAAGGAGATACTGGGAAAGATGTTGGAACAATAGGAGATCATTCAAATTATATTTTAATACTATATTTATTCCATGATAAAGATCCAAAAAATAAATGTGCTACTTGTTTTTCTTCTGTTGATAGGGTTCAAGAGCAATGCTCAGGAATCCATAGACTGGATCACATTCCCAGAACTGGAAGTGGCTATGAAGGAAGAACCCAAACCGGTAATGATCGATTTTTATACTGTTTGGTGTGGGTGGTGTAGAAAAATGGATAATAATGTATTCAAGGATCCAAAAGTGATCTCCTATATCAATACCCACTATTATGCCGTTAAGTTCAATGCTGAACAGAAGCAAACGGTAACATTTAAGGGAAGGGACTACAAATTCGTTAACAGCGGGAGGAGGGGCTATAATGAGATAGCCGCCGAGATCATGGACGGTCAGATGAGATATCCCACCTTGGCATTTCTGAATGAGAATTTCAATATACTTCAACTATTAAGAGGATATCAAACCACCGAAGAGCTATTTCCCATTCTGAACTTTTTAGGGGAGAATGTATATAAGTCCAAGGACTGGAATGAATTCATCAAGACCTGGGAAGGGGATTAAAATCGGATTCTTTACCAATTGTTATTTTGGTAGTGGCTTCGAGATTATTTATTACATTTATGAATAACTTAAAACCAATTAAATATGAAAAAATTATTATTTATTGTTCTGACAATATTTTTTATTGCATGTAATGATCAAGCTAAGGTAGAAGAAGATACAGCAATGGCGAATTCTGAACGTATAAAAGGAGTGTATGATGCATTTGCAGCGGGAGATGTAGAAACCGTATTGTCCAATTTTACAGAAGACATTCAGTGGAGTGAAGCTGAAGGTTTTATCTATGATTATGGTGCTCCTTTAGTAGGAGCAGATGCAGTTGTTGAAGGGGTCTTTGCAAAACTAGGATCCGAGTGGGAGTACTGGAATCTCGAGGATAAGGAATTCTATGATGTAGGTGAGGATCGTGTACTGGTTACCGGAAGATATAGGGCAAAGAACAAAGCTACCGGAAAAGAATTGGATGCTCAATTTGCCCATTTTTGGACACTTAGGGATACGTTGGCATTATCATTTCAGCAATATACCGACACCAAGCAAGCGGCAGAAGTGGTTCAGGTTGATGAACCTGTTGAAGCTGAGGAATGATAGAATTTTAAGAACAAAAAAAAGCTCTCCTTGTAGGAGAGCTATTTTTATTATATGATTCGATAAAGTCTATTTTTCTCCACCCATAAGATGCATAAACAATCCAGTAAAATCACCATAGACCTGTTGGTAGATGATCTTACCCTCTTCATTAAAATCGAAGGACTCATATAATTTAATTGTCCCTGACTTGGCCTCTGTTGAATCGGTAGCGGGTAGCGTTACTTCCCATTCACTGTAATGACGAACGGAACCATCTACTTCTTTTGTGTCGGCATTGACTCCTGGGAGTAAAACCGGTGGGTTGGTTAGCATTTTAAAATCGAATGCTTCCCAGGTCCTTTTGTCTCCAGCCTTCATTTCATCCAGTGATAAGGAATCTTTTTTGGCTCCAAACGAAGTTTCAGCCATGACAAAATCATCAGCATACATCGAATAGTCTACATTCTCATTTTGCCAACCCTTCAAGTTGTTCAAAACGGTTTGAGAGTTTTGAGCGAATACCGCAGCGACATCAATTGCAGCTTCTGCATCTGGAGCTGTCTCAGTTTCTGTTTTGCATCCTACAAACAGGATAGATAAACAGATAATGGAATAAATAATTTTCATATAAGTGATTATTTGTTGTTAATACCTGCCGAAAGTACGAAAGATTTTTATGTTTTAAGTTGAAATACAAATTATTAGAATGCAATTGTTTATTTTATATAACGAACATGTACCCAGCAATCTTCCCTGAAGATGTATTGAATATCCTTGAATTCATTTTCTATAGTGTCTTCGATCCTCATAGTTCAATTTCCCATTTTCTCGTTTAAATTCACTGGGGGTCATTCTTTTGATTTGCTTGAATTTTCTATTAAAGTTAGAGATGTTTTTAAATCCACAAGATTCGGCTATTGCAGCAATGGAAAGGTCTTCGTAGGAGAGTAACCGTTTACTGGCCTCTTCGACACGCATCTCATTCAAAAATGTGATGAAGGTCTTGTTGGTTCTCTTTTTAAAGTATTTACAAAATGCATTTTTGGTCATGGCCGCTTTTTCAGCTATGGTATCTAACCGGATCTCATGCTGAAAATTATTGATGCTGTACTCGAAAATAACACTCATTCTCTTTCCTTCATTATCGTTGTATTTCTTCGGAGAAACAAAGGTTGATAAGGAAATGTGATCTGAAGAGTTGATCAATTTCAATAACTGAAAGAATAGAATGAACCGATCGATCTTTGAGGCCGAGATCAATTCTTCGATCATCGTTCGGATCTCAATTTGGTTGGTGGTTACCCTAAACCCATTCTCTGATCGTATGAAGAAGGAATTCAAAGATCTTAACTCTTCAATTTCAAAGAAGCTTTCTCCAAAACTCGACCGATTGAAGAATAGGGTGAGCATTTGGCATTGTGCATTCGAAGTACTATTGCTCTTGAAAACATGAGGAACCTGTTCTCCCAAAACAACAATATCCCCTTCTGAGAAATAGTTGACCGTATCTCCCACGATAAGAGTTCCTTCTCCCTTTTTTATGTAGCTTATCTGAAATTCCTCATGCTGATGTAACAGGGCATAGAACGAACTTCCAGTATCTTCCTGAAAGATCAAAGAGTCTCTTTTAGCCTTTGGAATGGTAAATGGGAGTACCTTCATTATGTGTTTATACTATTCAAAAATATAAATATATTGTTTATTATGGATAATATAATACCAATATAGGATAAAGGATCATTAATTCATCATAAACAGGCTTAGTAATTTTGTAATTAAACAAGAATTTTATGAAAATCGATTGGAAAGGGGTTATGCCTGCCGTGACCACCAAATTTACACCGGAAGATACATTGGACATGAAGATGTTCAAGATCAATTTAAAGGCGCAATTGGATGCTGGAGTTCATGGTATTGTTCTGGGGGGCACATTGGGTGAGGCCAGTACCTTGACCGATGAAGAAAAAAGAACACTCACTAGGGAAACAGTGACTTTTGTAAACGGACAAGTTCCTGTTCTGATAAATATTGCCGAACAGACCACCAAAGGAGCCATTGAAGCCGCATTGAAAGCAGAGGAAGATGGTGCCAGCGCATTAATGATGTTACCTCCCATGCGTTATAAAGCTGGAGATCGTGAGGTGGTGGAATACTTCAAGGCGGTGGCCAAAAGCACTGCATTGCCCATCATGGTGTATAATAACCCGGTTGATTATAAGATCGAAGTCACTTTAGATATGTTCGAAGAACTATTGGATTGTCCAAATATTCAGGCGGTCAAAGAATCGACCAGGGATATCTCAAACGTGACCCGGATCAAGAATCGGTTTGGAGACCGACTGAAGATCATGACCGGGGTCGACACCCTGGCGTTGGAAAGTTTGTTGATGGGAGCAGATGGATGGATCGCCGGATTGGTCTGTGCCTTTCCAAAGGAAACAGTTGCCATCTACGAGCTACAGAGAGTTGGAAACATACAGAAAGCTCTTGAGATATACAGATGGTTCTTACCTTTGTTAGAGTTGGATATTAACCCTAAATTAGTACAGAATATCAAATTGGCAGAAGTAGCCACGGGTATTGGTACCGAACAGGTAAGAGCACCGAGATTACCACTGATTGGGAAAGAAAGGGAGCAAGTGTTGAAGATCATTCAGAATGGGATCAAGAACCGTCCAAATTTACCCGACTACCAGAATTTTTAAACCAAGAATTAATATCAATTTAGCATACAATTATCATGATAACAGGAAAGAATTATATTGGGAATTCATGGTCGAATAGAGGAACAAAAACCTATAAGACCTTTAACCCTTTACTCAACATAGAGAATGAGCCCATCTTTTATGAAGCCACTCAACAGGAGATCGATGAGGCGGTATCTCTTGCAACGGATGCCTTTAAAATCTTCAAAAAGACCTCAGGCGAACAACGAGCCAAATTTTTAAACCAAATAGCAGATGAGATCCTGGCATTGGATGATCAATTGATACAAACCTATTGTTCTGAGACCGGATTACCAGAAGGTCGTGCTAAAGGGGAACGGGGCAGGACCATTGGACAATTGCGCTCCTTTGCCGAATTGGTAAAAGAAGGATCCTGGGTAGAAGCATCGATAGATACTGCGCTACCGGATAGAAAACCCATACCCAAACCCGACATTCGTAAAATGTTGGTTCCACTGGGGCCCATAGTCGTTTTTGGTGCGAGCAATTTCCCATTGGCCTATTCAACGGCCGGAGGCGACACAGCTGCTGCTTTTGCTGCCGGATGTCCAGTCATCGTAAAATCACATCCCATGCATGCCGGAACTGGAGAATTGGTGTCATCTGCTATCGTAAAGGCTGCCGAAGCAACGGGTATGCCTAATGGTGTCTTCTCCAATTTGAACAGCAGCGGTATAGAGGTCGGAAAACAGTTGGTAGAACATCCCCGTGTAAAAGGTGTTGGATTTACCGGTAGTATTCGGGGGGGTAGAGCACTCTACGATATGGCAGCAAAACGAAACGAACCCATTCCGGTTTTTGCCGAAATGGGAAGCATCAATCCGGTTGTAATATTTCCAAAGGCATTGGAGAATAGAGGAGACGAACTGGCAAAGACCTATGCAGGATCAATTACACTCGGGAGTGGACAATTCTGTACCAATCCCGGTTTATTATTGGGATTTAAAGGTGGACGATTGAACACGTTCATTTCATCATTGGCTAATGAGATCATTGGAATAGAACCCTCCTGTATGCTCCATCCAAATATTATTGGGGCTTATGAGAACAACAAACAGAAAGCACTTTCACAAGATGGATTGGAAGCAATAGTAGATTTGGAGACCAAGGTCTCACCAAATTTTGCAAGACAAGCTATAACTACTGTTGACGGAGATACATTCTTGAAGAATCCAACCTTACATCAGGAGGTTTTTGGGCCTTTCTCTATGGTGGTTCAATGCGATAATGTAGAACAATTGGAACTGATCATTTCCAAACTAGAAGGTCAGTTGACAGGAACTGTGATAGCTGAAGATGATGAAACAGATCGCTACTCAAGGGTCATTGAGGCCTTACAGAATCGGGTAGGTAGGATCATATTTAACGGAGTTCCAACCGGAGTTGAAGTGTGTCCATCTATGGTACATGGAGGCCCTTATCCAGCATCGACCGACAGTCGGTTTACTGCAGTAGGGATCAATTCGATCAAGCGATGGGTACGGCCTTTCAGTTTTCAGAGTTGGCCCGATCATTTATTACCGAAAGAATTGAAAAACGATAATCCATTGGGAATTTCCAGACTGGTAAACAATAAACTGACCAAAGAAAAAATATAGAATGGCTCGCAATACCTTTGTATGTATTGATGCTCATACCTGCGGAAATCCGGTACGGCTGATCAAAGAAGGAGCTCCCGATCTTAAGGGGGCAAGCATGAGTGAAAAGCGGCAACACTTCTTGAAGGAATACGATTGGATCAGAAAAGGATTGATGTTCGAACCCAGAGGTCATGATATGATGAGTGGCAGTATTTTATTCCCGCCGCATGATCCAAAGAATGATCTTTCCATCTTATTCATAGAGACCTCCGGGTGTCTACCCATGTGTGGACACGGAACCATAGGAACCATAACCATAGCAATAGAAGCGGGATTGATCAAGCCAAAAGTACCCGGCAAGATCCGAATGGAGGCACCGGCTGGATTGGTAGAGATCGAATATCAACAGACCGGAACTAAAGTAGATTGGGTGAAGCTGACCAATGTTAAGAGCTATCTTGCAGCTACTGATCTGAAGATCGATTGCCCGGAACTGGGAACATTGATCTTTGATGTGGCCTATGGAGGAAATTTCTATGCGATAATCGATCCTCAAAAGAATTTTACCGGGGTTCAGGAGTATACCGCCAGTAAGATCATTCAGTATTCTCAGGTGGTCAGGGATCTGATCAATAAGGTCTATCCCGATCAGTTCATTCATCCAGAGAACGAGACCATCAGGGATGTGTCTCATATGCTTTGGACCGGAACACCCATCGATTCAAATTCCTCCGGCAGGAATGCAGTTTTTTATGGTGACAAGGCCATAGATCGGAGTCCGTGTGGCACCGGAACATCGGCTCGAATGGCTCAACTCTATGCAAAAGGCAGACTAAAATTAGGAGAAGAGTTTATTCATGAGAGCTTTATCGGAAGTACTTTTATAGGACGGGTTGAAGAAGAGACGACCATTGGAGACAGAATGGCCATCGTTCCAAGTATAAAAGGCTGGGCAAAGGTTTTTGGGTATAATACGATCATCATAGATGATGAGGATGATCCATATGCTCATGGGTTTCAAGTGATATGAAATGATTATAAACAAATGAAAAGTATCACCATCATAGGAGGGGGTATAATAGGGTTGTGTTCGGCCTATTATCTTCAAAGAGAAGGACATCAGGTAACGATAATCGATGCCTCTGATCTAACAGGAGGGGCAAGTTTTGTGAATGCCGGATATATAAGCCCAAGTCATTTTATCCCTTTATCGGCTCCCGGGATCATTTCAAAAGGGATCAAATGGATGATGGATCCTTCCAGTCCCTTTTACGTGAAACCCAGATTGGATCCTGAATTTCTTCGTTGGGCCTGGTATTTTAAAAGATCGGCCAATACCAAGAAAGTGGAACAGGCTATTCCTGTTTTAAAGGATATCAATCTTCTTAGCAGGGAACTTTTCGAGGAGATGAAGGAATCGAAGGATCTTCATTTTCATTATGAGCGGAAAGGATTGCTCATGTGCTATAAGACTGAAAAAGCTGGAGAGGAAGAATGGGAAGTCGGGCAACGCGGAATAAAAGAAGGACTCTACGTTCATCAGTTGAATTCGAAGGAGGTGAGGACCATTGAACCCAATGTAAAATTGAATATCAAAGGAGCAGTGTATTACGAATCGGATGCACATATGACACCGGGAGTGTTTATGAAGGAAATGATGCGTTATTTAAAATCGAATGGTGTCGATATCTGTTCCAATGAACGAGTCGAAGATCTTAAAGTGTCCAATAGGGAGATCACCAAGATCATCACAAACAAGCGATCGATTTTCTCAGATGAGGTGATCTTGGCTGCGGGAAGCTGGAGTCCATTGATATCCAGGAAGGTTGGATTGAGGATGCCACTGCAAGCTGGAAAAGGCTACAGGATCAATGTGTTCCGAGACACGAAGATCACGGTACCGGCAATCCTATGTGAAGCCAAGGTAGCGGTTACACCCATGAAGGGATTCACACGATTTGCAGGGACCATGGAAATTGGAGGAATCAACCATGAGATTCGTCCTAATAGAGTGAATGCCATTGCGAATGCTGCTTCGAACTATTATCATGATCTGCATATCAATGAGGATGAGAAAAAAGAAGCTCAATGTGGGCTCAGACCCTGTACACCAGACGGACTTCCCTATATTGGGAAGAGTTCAAAGTGTAAGAATCTAACTATTGCCACAGGCCATGCCATGCTGGGCTGGAGTCTTGGACCCGCAACTGGAAAGATGGTCTCAGAGATCGTTTCAGAAAAAAAGACGACCTTAGATATTGAACCATTTCATCCGGAAAGAAGATTCTGATTATTCTTCCAACCAACGATCTATGATGGCATAGATCTTATTCTTATCCTCTTCACTAAAGGTCTTGATGCGGGTGGTATGATCCCCTTTTGGTTTTACAAACTTGTATAGCTCACGTGTTTCAGCACCGCTCTCAAGTTCTACTGCGGTCGAGCTCCAGGCATCGTACTCGCCATAGATGAACAACATCCTTTCGGCCGTATTATCCAGAAAATATTTTATTCTTTGCATGGGCTTCGGGTCGAATTGCTTTGTGATCCCAGTAGGAAAGGCCCAATCAAATTTATACACCTCTTCTGTATTCAAATAGTCTTTGAATGGAGCGGTCTCATAACCATAGATTCCCTGCTCGGTCAATGCCTGCCAGAAGTAAGGCTGAAACCCTTCAACTGATTTCTCTTCGAAGAAACCATATCCTACCACATCGATGAGATGCGTATAGATCTCTTTCGGATTGGATTCTGCCGTTGGAATGTCATCGGTCTTTGCACCCCATTGCCAAAAGGCAAACGAGTATTCCAGAATGCTATATTCCAAAGCTTTTTCTTCACCAAATTCCCAGCTCATACCCTTACCTTTAGCGGTAGTGCGTAACGTTTGAAGTAGCATTTCTTTATTTTCAAAGCAAAGATCCTGAAATTCTTTAACCTTATCACGTTCCTCTTTGGTCCCTACATTTGCAAGAAACTCATAAACCCTGGGATCTTCACGTTCGTAGTTCAGTGGACCAACATAACAAACACAAGCATCGACATTCTTCGGAAAGAAACTACGATGCGCCATAACGGTCTGACACCCTTTTGATATCCCGGTCGATATGAATTTGGATTCCGGAAACAAGGCTTTCCTAATGGAATTGATAATATTGGCTTGATCTTTGGCTGCATTTTCGACATTGAGTGTATTCCAGTCAATTTTTTCTGGGCGTGATTCATTGAAATACCGATGTTCTATTGTAAGTTGATTGGCCTGATAATGAGCTGCCAATTCTCCTGCATTCTCTGTGTAGATCCAATATCCCTGAAGCTCAACAATTACAGGCGCAGAGCTGTTTTCAAATCCCAGGTATACCTTTTGCCTGAAAGTTCCTTTTGAGAGGTCACCATGATCAATCGGTTGTTCGAACCACAGTTCATAGTTCTCTTCAAAATGATCCAGTGTTTTTCTTGTATCGATCATCACCACGTTCTCTATACCAGCCAGCTTTTCAAAATTGGATTTGGTTTTGGTCTTGACTGCGAGATCTTGTGCAGAAGCAGAACTTATGATAAATAAGATTCCAACGAAATTGTAAATAAGTCTTTTAAGCATACTAATTGATTTTTTAATTCATTAACAGGACATATCGGCAACGATCTTCCATTCTCCATTTATTTTTTTGAACACGATCAGAAATACACCTTGGGCATCACCCACATTTCTTTTTAAAAAATATTCACCCATAACCCAGTAACTTCCATCGTCGATCTTTGAGATATCGTTGATCTTGAATGACAATGTGCCAGAATGTTCTTTGCCGGGGTATCCCTTTTTGTAATTTTCCAAGGTCTGATGCCATCCTTTTGTAAGTCCACTACTACCGTAGAACTTTAGAGAATCATTTTTCCAATAACCCTCCATAAAGCCTTCAAGATCGTTGTTGGACCATGCTTCTTCCTGAAGTTTCATCACGTTTAAGATGGCTTGTTTATCATCTGCTTCAGATGTTTGTGATTGACAGGAAAATAAAGCGATCAGTAGGATCAACAATAAGGCTCTATTCATGATGGTTTTTAAAATGAGCTTAAAGATATTCATAATTCATTAAACGTACTTCATATAATCTTCAGCAAGAATCTTTCTAAGGTAAAAAAGAAGTTCCATTGCATTATCCCGGTTAAATACCATAGGAGGCTTTATCTTCAATACATTGTGATCGGGTCCGTCTATACTCATCAATATTCCATGATCCTTTATACGATTGGCCAGGTATTCGGTATGATCGGGCAATGGATTCAGATCTTTATCAACCAGTTCGATTCCCAGAAAAAGACCCTGACCTCGAACATTTCCAATTATCGGAAATTCGTTTGATAACATTTTCAGTTTATCTTTTAGAAAAGACCCAACTTCATGGGCCTTCTCTTGCAATTGTTCCCTTTTTACCACTCGCAACACCTCAGTACCAATAGCGCAGGATACCGGGTTTCCTCCGAAGGTGTTAAAATATTCCATGCCGTTTGCAAATGAATCGGCCACCTCTTGTGAACAGGCTACGGCAGCAATTGGATGACCGTTGCCCAAAGGCTTACCAATGGTAACAATATCCGGAACCACATCGTGCAGTTGAAATCCCCAAAACACACTACCCATTCTACCGCAACCGGTCTGTACTTCATCGGAGATACAAAGTCCGCCTGCATCGCGGATCATGCCATAGGCTTGTTTTAGGAATCCTTCTGGTAATTCAACCTGTCCTCCACAACTGATGATGGGCTCTATAATGAATGCTGCAACCCCACTTTTTTTTCGGTGTATCAAATCGATCTGTTTCTGTACCTCTTCAGCATACCTTTTGCCAGAATCAAGCCCCCGGTATTTTCCTCGGAATGCATCCGGAATAGGGATGACATGAGTATGATCAGGAGCTCCCTTTCCTCCTTTGCCATCGAATTTATAGGAGCTGATTTCGATACAGGTATTTGTGTTGCCATGATATCCGTGTTCAGAAACTATAATGTTCTTCTCGTTGGTGTGTGTTTTGACCATTCTAATGGCAAGTTCATTGGCCTCACTTCCTGAATTCACAAAGTGAAGGACATTCAATTCAGGCGGAAGGGTGTCGATCAGTTCTTTGGCAAGTTCATTGATGGTGTCATGAAGATATCTTGAGTTGGTATTCAATAATGCCATTTGTTCTTGCCCTGCTTTCACAACATCATAATGTTCATGACCAACATGAGCCACATTATTAGCGGTATCCAAATACTTCTTTCCATATTGGTCCATCAAATAGGCTCCAGATCCTCGAACCATTTTAACGGGAATCTTATAGTGAAGGCTTAATCCTTTTCCCAAATGTTGTTTGCGATAAGTGATAAGCTCTTCATTGGTTAGGTGCTTCTGATTTAAAAGTGAAGAAGATCTAAAAAGTAAATTGGGGTCCGGACATATGCTCTTCCAAACATTTATTTGATTGTGATAGGCAACTCCGGGGTAATCGTCTGTATGATCGAATAAGGATAACATGATCTGAAAATGAAGGTGAGGCGACCAGTTTCCATTTTCAGGGTAATTTCCAAGATTTCCAATATGCTCTCCTTTTTTTAAGGTATCGTCTACCTGATGCTGAGTAGCACTAGTTACGGATAGGTGTCCGTACAAGGTATAAAACTCAATTTGACCTAAGGTATGCTTAAGAACGACCAGCCCTCCATATTCCTTTTCGCCAGCGTCATTGACAGCAATAACCACTTCGCCATCAAAAAGAGCATGTACCGGAGTGTTTGCTGGAAGCCAGTAATCGATCCCCAAATGGATACTTCTACTTTCCGGGCCTGAGTTGCCTATTTTTTCATAAGCTGAAGTGGAATACAACGATCGAGGTTCCAAATACCCCCCAGCTATGATCTTGTCAGGATATTGTTTTTGAAGCTGAGCTATTTTAAACCCGAAGAATTCCAGATCGTTTCCTTCTTTCTGATGACCGATCCAACGACTTGAAACACTGAGATCGATTGGATGAATATCATGGCGCTTTACTGAGGGGAATAGATCGGAAAGGTTAAACCTGTTATTGGAGGTCCACTCTGTAAATGTTTTTTGTTTGGGGTGAGCGTTATAGCCGCATGCTTCCCGAAAACAGAAACAGGCAAAATCCGGATGAATGGATCGCCATTTCTTCAACAATTCCCAAGCCGGTTTTTCACTGATCGTCAGATAGGTGTTATTGGGCTCTCTATCTTTATTGATGGCCGATTTGGTAACGGAGATCACCAAACGCATGGCAATAGAATCATACAAATGATCCAATTCAGTTTCTTCTAAAGTAAACGATGAATGATACCCTCGAATGACCGATAATGATGCTTCAATTGGGTCGGGATGTCCCATGATCGCATAAGCACAAGTAACAGCGAGGTCGTTTATAATCTGAGTATGGATCGCATCACCATAGTCGATCACTGCTCTAACTTGGGGTGATATCAGGTCGGTTGAGACGATCACATTATTGTCGTTAACATCATTATGGACAACACTTTTTCTAAGGGTTACGAATTTTTCATGAGAACGATCGAATCGGTTCAGAAATGCTATGAGAATATCTCTTTCTTCAGAGGAGAACAGATGCAGGTATTCCCTGGTCCATCCTGATTGGGCGATATCCCATTCAAATTCACGGAAAGCACCCGGATGTTCAAATCCAACCAGATTTTTTGTAAGATTACCACAATATTTTCCTAAGCTAAACCGGAGATCATCAAGTTGTGGATTTACCTGACTCCAAACCCTTCCGGATATCCAGGAATACAATCGGACATTCCTTCTTGTTTCAGATTCATCTATATAAAACGATAGGTATTGACCGTTTTTATCTTTTTTGACCACCGGAACGATAC
>JAHEHC010000051.1 GCA_024644805.1 Flavobacterium sp.
GCGTTGGCCACAAAATCCTCTCCAGGGAAGAAACCATCTACACCATTAGGCATAGGCAATGGCTCTGGTCCGCTAAAAGGAGCTGCATCATCGGTGGCAGCCACATTGGTAAAGGTTCCTGTTGTCAATGGTGTTCCATTGGCAACTACCCAACCTTCATACTTCCAACCTTCAGGCAGTTCCGGAAGATCCAATCCGGCAACCGGTGTACCCGATGTAGGGTCCAACCACCAGATCCCGTTCTCATTGTTCATATTGTCCACTCCTCCGATATTGTCGGTAGGCGTAGCCAGGATGAACTGTCCGGAGATACTTGAAAAGTCTCCAACGATCCCGGTATTCACGGTAGCGGTATTTCCTGAGAAATCGCCTGCCATGATCTTGGTATTCGATGGGGTAAGTGCATCATCCCCGGTCTCACCAGCCGGCTCGATGGTCAGCACGAACGTGCTTGCATTGTCTAAGTCGTTTGGATCCAAAGTAAAGCTTTGGGGGAAATTCACAGAACTGAAGGTTCCGGTGGAAACCGGTGCTCCATTCACAATGATCCATCCCTCATACACATAATCAGATCCCAGATCTTCCAATCCCAACAAGTTCAAAACCAGATCGGCAGTGGCTTGTTGAGTATTATCGTCGTCATTACTACATGATGACAGTACCAATCCCAGTACCATTATCATTACAAAAAATACTTTTTTCATCTTCTAATTTTTTAAAAATTGTTATGGTTCAAATGTAGAAGACGAAAATGTCTTGAAATGTTAGCTATCTAACATTAGACAACTTTTTCTTAAAAATAATTTGTTTTCTTTTGAAATCGATCTTATCCTCCTCTTTGAGCTGGTTCATCAGAATGTTCAAAGTGGGTCTGGACACACCAATAAGACAGGCGATCTCTTTTTGAGTGAATGGATGTTCGATGATGACCTTTCCGGAATCATTGCTTTCTGTGCCATAATCCTCCGAAAGATCCTCGATGAATTCAATAAGTCGTGTCCGGGCATCCTTGAACATGATCAGTTCCAGTCTTCGCTCCAGGCGTTTGATCCTGAATCCAATGAGTTTGTAGATCTTAAAGCTGAAAGGTTTATTGTCACGCATCAGATCGTGCATGGTATCGACATCTACCGGACAAATGGAAGTGGTATTGTCTATGGATTGTGCAAATTCGTCCCGCTTCTCCTCTCCCAGAATGGCCTTTTCGCCGAAGATCTCTCCTTTGGTAAGTATGGTCTTTGTGATCTCATCACCCTCTTCGGTATAGTATCCGATCTTGACCTTACCCTTCTCTATCAGGTATACTTTGTTGGCATGGTCTTCCTCGAAGTAGATATAGTCCTCCTTGTTGTATTGGTTAAAATCATGACCCTTCTTGTAGGCTTTGAACTTATGTGGACAGAGCATATTGAACAGATTCACATCTTCGAAGAACCAAATTGCACTCATAGCGATCAATTAATATTTGAAGGAGAATTTCAATTAATACAACAAGTTACTAAATAGAAAACCCTTTAACAAAATTACGATGCAATAGTTATAAATCGTATATTGAATTAAAATTTTTATCATGGGTTCAAGACGCACTTTTGTAAAACAATCGGCTATAGTTGGCGCTGGGATAGCCCTTGCTCCTAACATCGCTTTAGCTTCACAATGGAAGGCTTCCGAAGAAAAACTCAGAGTGGGATTGATTGGAGTTGGGCTGAGAGGCACCAATCATCTTAACAATCTATTATTACGTAATGATATTGAGGTTACAGCCATCTGTGATATCGATGCTAAAAGAAATGAGATCGCATTGGGCATGATCGGAAAACATGATCAGGTTACTCCAAAGGTTTTCGGCAAGAATGAATACGATTATCGGAACCTCCTCGAATTGGAAGAGGTCAATGCCGTGATCATTTCCACCCCATGGCTATGGCATACCCGTATGGCTAAGGATGCCATGCTAGCTGGGAAATACACCGGACTTGAAGTATCGGCTGCAAATACCATGGAAGAATGCTGGGATCTGGTGAACACCCATGAACAGACCGGTTCCCATCTTATGATCATGGAGAATGTATGTTATCGCCGGGATATCATGGCCGTACTGAATATGGTCCGTCAGGATGTCTTTGGAGAGCTGCTGCATTTTAGATGTGGGTATCAGCATGATCTGCGATTTGTGAAATTCAATGATGGAAAGACCGCTTATGGACTTGGAGTTGAATTCGGTGAGAAAGGTATATCAGAATCAGCCTGGAGAACTCAACATTCCCTGTTGCGGAATGCCGATGTATACCCCACCCATGGTGTGGGTCCCATTGCCGTGATGTGTGACATCAACAGAGGCAACCGCCTGGTATCGATCACTTCATCAGCCACCAAAGCAGTTGGTCTAAATAAATATATAGTAAAACATGGTGGTGAGGATCACCCCAATGCCAAGTTGAAATGGAAACAGGGCGATGTGATCACCTCTATGATCGAGACCTATCGTGGTGAGACCATCATCGTTACCCATGATTGCAACTCTCCACGACCCTACTCATTGGGATTCCGTGTTCAGGGGAGTGAAGGACTTTGGGAAGTCGATGGAAACAGGATCTATGTAGAAGGAAGGACAGAGAAACCACATCGCTGGGATGATGCCACGCAATGGTTGAAAGATTACGATCATCCATTATGGAAGAAATACGGAGAATTGGCCACCGGCTCAGGACATGGAGGCATGGACTTCTTTGTATTGCAGGCCTTTGTAGAATCGGCCAAACAGAACATAGCTCCTCCTCTCGATGCCTATGATGCTGCTGCCTGGAGTGCTATCACGCCTCTTTCAGAAGTATCTATCGAGAACAATGGCGCACCCCAGAACTTTCCCGATTTCACCCGGGGGAATTGGGTGAAGCGCAAACCCTATAACTGGATGAAGGACAGCTATTAAATCATCTTGATGAGTAAAGACATCCGAATCAATGTACCCGGTAGGATATGCCTGTTCGGTGATCACCAGGATTATTTGGGATTGCCGGTGATCGCCTGTGCAGTAGATAGAGTGCTAACCCTGATCGCAAAGGTGAACAACGAAGATCACTTCCTGATCTCGATGCCGGATATTCAGGAAGAACATAGGATCTACCTCTCGGAAGATCTCAGCAATCTTCGACAGAACGATCTGTTGCGATCGGCTTTAAGGGTGTTGCGCAGAAAGGGCTTGAAAATCAATAGAGGGTATCACATTACAATTCAAAGCACCATACCAATCAATGCCGGGATATCCAGTTCAAGTGCATTGATCACCGCATGGGTTCAATTCCTGATGACTACCTTTGGTTCTGGTTTGACGCTGACTCAAGAGTCTATTGCCAGAATTGCCTATGAAGCTGAAGTGACCGAACTCAAAGCTCCCGGAGGCAATATGGATCAGATCACCATAGCCATGGGAGGGATCGTCTTTATTGAAACCAACAAGGAATTCTCATGCCATCCGCTACAGGGTGATACCGGTGTCATGGTCCTGGCCAATTCGGGCATACCAAAAGACACTTCCGGGATGTTAATGGATATCAGAACGCATACACAGGAATCCTTTAATTGGATCGGAGAAGTACAGACCGACTTTGACCCTTCTTTGCTTTGTGTCAAAGACATTGCTGATCATGAAAAAGCATTGCCGGAACAATTGAAACGTTATTTCAGAGCGGCCATTAAAAATCATACCATCACTCAAAATGCCAAGTCTGAATTCGAACGAGCACAGACCGATCCCAGAGTACTCGGATCATTGATGAGTGAACATCATCAGGTCCTAAAGGATGAACTGGGAATAACGGTACCTGAGATCGATATCCTGATCGATACCGCAATGAACTCAGGTGCATTCGGAGCTAAGATAGTGGGTTCCGGAGGCGGTGGCTGTATCGTGGCTTTGACCGATCAGGATCGGAAGGAAAAGCTCATAGAAGCACTATTGGCAAATGGTGCCGTAACGGCCTACGAAGTAAAAGTTGCACCCGGAATAACCCTTGAAACCCATGCATAGAAACCTGATCATATTGGCTGCCGGAGTTTCATCCCGAATGAAAAGATCACTGCTTCAGGACAGATCCTCAAGTGAGGTTGAACAACTGTCAAAAACCCTGATGGGTCTCGGAAAGAATGATCGTCCACTCCTGCTCTACCTGTTGGATCATGCTAAAAAAGCGGGATATACCGATATCTTTTTGGTGGTCGGACAGCGATATGAAGCGTTTCAAGAACTATTTGGTGACCAGGTCCGTAATAATGAATACCAGGGTTTGAAGATCCATTATGCCATACAATCCATTCCTAAAGGGCGAACCAAACCATTGGGAACTGCCGATGCGGTATTTCAGGCAATGGAACAACACACTCAGCTTAGAGAAAGCACATTTTCCATCTGCAATAGCGATAATCTGTATTCGGTAGCTGCCTTTAAGGCCTTACAGCATGATGACCATAAAAATGCCATGATCCGCTATAAACGTACCGGGCTGCTTTACGATCAGGAGAAGATCTCCAAATTCGCACTGTTGAATTTTGATGATGCGGGGTTTTTGATCGATATCATCGAAAAACCTACCGCTTTGGTTTCCGAAAAAACACAATGGGTCAGCATGAATCTGTTCAAATTGTATGGCCCTATGGTCTATCCATACCTTCGGGATTGTCCGCTGAATCCCATTCGAAAAGAAAAGGAACTACCCACAGCCCTATTAAATATGTGCAGGGAAAACGATCGGGCCCTATTTACAATACCCAGATCGGAACAAGTTCCGGACCTCACTCAGAAAGAGGACATCGATTCATTCAATGATTTTCTGAACGAAGATTGATCAGGCGTTCTCCTTTTTTATCAGGTTCAAAGCAGAACCTTCATTGAACCATTCGATCTGTGAATCGTTATAGGTATGATTGGTGACGATTATATCTTTGGAGCCATCGCCATGAATCACCTCAATGGTCAATGGTTTTCCTGGAGCGAATTCATTCAGGTCTAAGAAATTAAAAGTATCATCTTCCTGGATCAGACCATAATCTCTTTCATCAATGAAGGTCAAAGCCAACATCCCTTGCTTCTTCAAATTCGTCTCATGGATCCTGGCAAATGATTTCACCAAAACAGCTGCAACACCTAAATGTCGTGGTTCCATGGCGGCATGTTCACGGGAGGAACCTTCACCATAATTGTGATCTCCCACGACAATGGTCTTGATCCCTGCTTTTTTATAATTCCGTTGTGTAGCAGGAACCGCATCGTATTCACCCGATAACTGGTTCTTGACGAAGTTGGTCTTCATATTGAAGGCATTCACCGCCCCGATCAGGCAATTGTTGGAAATATTGTCCAAATGTCCTCGGAATCGCAACCAGGGTCCTGCCATTGAAATATGATCGGTGGTACATTTTCCATGTGCTTTGATTAGCAACTTAGCACCTTTGATCTCATTTCCAATAGGTTCAAAAGGTGTTAACAATTGCAGTCTTTCTGAATCGGGATCAACTATAACATCGATACCAGAACCATCTTTCACCGGTTCCAAATAGCCATTATCCTTTACTTCAAATCCCTTGGGTGGCAATTCCCAACCTGTGGGTTCATCAAGTTTCACTTTTTCACCCCTATCATTGACCAAGGTGTCGGTAATCGGATTGAAATCCAATCTTCCGGATATGGTTATGGCCATTACCATTTCTGGTGAGGCAACAAAGGCATGGGTATTCGGATTTCCGTCGGCACGCTTGGCAAAGTTCCTATTGAAAGAATGGACGATGCTGTTCTTCGGTGCATTCTTTGGGTCGTCATAACGAGCCCATTGCCCGATACAGGGTCCGCAGGCATTGGTAAATATTCTGGCATTCAGATCTTCAAATTTTTTCAATATCCCATCACGATCGGCAGTATAACGAACTTGCTCGGACCCCGGGTTGATACCCAATTCCGATTTGATCTTCAATCCTTTTTTAAGAGCTTGTTCAGCAATGGATGATGCTCTGGACAGATCCTCATAGGAGGAGTTCGTACAGGAACCGATCAGTCCCCATTCCACATCCATAGGCCAGTCGTTCTTGGTGGCCTTTTCATTCATAGTCCCAACCGGAGTTGCAATATCTGGAGAGAAGGGTCCATTTAAATGCGGTTTCAATTCAGACAGATTGATCTCGATCACCTGATCGAAATAATCTTCGGGATTCGCATATACTTCAGGATCGGCGGTAAGATGTTCCTTCACTGCATTCGCCGCATCGGCAACATCGTCTCTATCGGTAGCTCTCAGGTAACGTTCCATCGATTCATCATATCCAAAGGTGGATGTGGTTGCGCCAATTTCAGCACCCATATTACAAATGGTTCCTTTTCCGGTACAGGACATGGAGGTAGCACCTTCGCCAAAATATTCCAGGATACTTCCGGTACCTCCTTTAGCCGAAACAATACCGGCCACCTTCAGGATCACATCCTTTGGAGCGGTCCATCCCGAAGCCTTACCGGTTAGTTTTACACCGATGAGCTTTGGAAATTTAAGTTCCCAGGCCATCCCTGCCATCACGTCTACAGCATCTGCTCCACCAACTCCTATGGCTACCATTCCTAATCCCCCGGCATTCACCGTATGAGAGTCGGTTCCGATCATCATTCCACCTGGGAATGCATAATTCTCAAGAACCACCTGGTGAATGATCCCGGCACCGGGCTTCCAAAATCCAATCCCATATTTATTCGACACCGATTCAAGAAAATTGAACACCTCATTGCTATTGTTCAGTGCTGCCTGAAGGTCTTTATCGGCACCCTCTTTGGCCTGGATCAAATGATCACAATGAACGGTTGTTGGTACTGCTACTTTACTCTTGCCGGCCTGCATGAATTGAAGGAGGGCCATTTGGGCTGTGGCATCCTGACAAGCTATTCGGTCGGGGGCAAAATCAACATAATCCTTTCCTCTTGAAAAGGCTTTAGTTGCTGTTCCGTCCCAAAGATGAGAATACAATATCTTTTCAGTCAGTGTTAGTGGCTTACCCGTGATCTCACGAGCTTTATTCACCCGCTGTTCCATGTTGGAATAGACTTCCTTGATCCTATTTATGTCGAATGCCATAGTGTACTTATTTTAAAAATTTTCGCCCTGCAAAATTACAAAAAATTGAGGATTTTAAAAAATGTACAACAAAAAAGCATTTTTGTTAAATTAAATTTATAAATAATTTATTTTAATTGAATTATATTGAATAATATTCAATTTATACAGGCTTTTTTTATTAAATTGATAATAATATTACTGAAAATAAGATCGCTGTACTCATTCATTTGAAGGAACATGGATTCTTATCAAATGGAATGATCAGAGTAGGCTTTTGATGATCTGTTCCATGCTTAATCCTTCTGCTTCTGCTTTGTAGTTCTTGATCAGTCTATGGCGTAGAATTCCAAGGGCCACTTTTTGTACATCCTCGATATCGGGGGAGAATTTTCCATGGAGGACCGCGTAGGATTTAGCACTGAGGATCAGGTTCTGAGACGCTCTTGGACCTGCACCCCAGTCGATGTACTTCTTCACGATCTCGGGAGCGGCATCGCTTTTAGGTCGGGTCTTTCCAACCAGGGTTACCGCATATTCGATAACATTATCGGCCACGGGTACTTTTTGTATCAGCTTCTGATAATCAAGGATCTCTTCCGCGGTAAAAAGCGGATTGATCGTTGGGTTGGCTCCTATGGTGGTGGTCTTAACCACATCCACTTCCTCGTCAAAAGAGGGATAGTCCAAAATAATGGCAAACATGAAACGGTCCAGCTGGGCCTCAGGTAACGGATAGGTTCCTTCCTGTTCGATCGGGTTCTGGGTTGCCAGAACAAAATAAGGTTGATCCAATTTATAATTATGTCCAGCAATGGTCACCATTCGCTCCTGCATGGCTTCCAATAAGGCAGCCTGAGTCTTAGGCGGGGTCCTGTTGATCTCATCGGCCAGGATGATGTTGGAGAAGATCGGTCCCTTTATAAATTTAAATTGTCGATTCTCATCAAGGATCTCTGCACCCAGAATATCACTGGGCATAAGATCGGGGGTGAATTGGATCCGTTTGAAATTCAATCCTAATGCTTCAGCAACAGTATGTACCAATAAGGTCTTGGCCAGTCCAGGAACACCGATTAAAAGTGCATGTCCTCCTGAAAAGATCGATAACAATACCTGTTCGACCACTTCGTCCTGTCCAACAATGACCTTTTTGATCTCCTGTTGCAGGTCCTTATATTTTGATACCAGTTGTTTTACTGCTGCTACGTCTGACATAGTTATTGTTTTAACCAGTTGCTTGAAAAATCACAATCGCCGTAATCTTCATTTACATTGATGTAGGTTTCCTTAATTTTCTTATCCTGCCAATCCTCTATGGCTTTCAGTTGTTTCTCTTTCAAAGCCAACTCCTGGATCTTCTCATAATCTTCTACATAATCGGCGGTATGCTCTTCATAGCGTTTTGTTACCGTCAAAATCTTAAAGAGCAACTTCCCGGTACGATCGTTATCGGTTAACACCTTGGTCATCTCTCCCTCCTTAATATTATAGATCTGGGCACTTAGTGTCGGATCCATCTTATTAAGATCGAATTTGGTATCCAGACTGACCGGATTCACCAATTGTCCTCCGTTGTTCCTGGTCTCCTTATCGGTTGAATATTCCTTTGCAGCATCTTCGAAAGGGATCTCACCATTTACAATACTATTTCGAACACTATCGATCTTTGCCTGTGCTTCATTGATCGTCTTTTGGGATACTTCGGGGAATAGGATAATGTGCCGAACATCCAGTTCTTGTCCGCGTACCTTCTCCAATAAAAGTATATGATATCCAAATTCGGTTTCGAAAGGCTCACTGACCTCCCCTTCCAATAATGAGAATGCCTGATCCTTAAATTCCTTTGCAAAAGGAGAGTTCCTTTTGATTCCAGTGATGAGTCCACCTTTAGAACGGGTTCCGTCTTTGGAATACAAAACTGCTTTTGTCGCAAATGAAGCGCCATTATCGACTATATCGGTTCGTATCTCATTGAGGCGATCGATCACTTTTTTCTTTGCTTCTTCGGTGGTCTCAGGTTCGATCACGATCTGGGCAAGTTCCACCTCGGCACCAAATATGGGTCGTTCATCTTCCGGTATCGAATAGAAGAATTCACGAACTTCTTCGGGTGTCACTTCAACATTCATCACAACACTCTGCTGCATATTACTGGCAAGTTTTATGGTCTTATTCACTTCAAAAAGTTCCTGTCTTAGTTCAGCTATATTATTCTTGCGATAATAACTTGCTACTTTCTCTTCACTGCCCAATTCCCCTACCATATAATCGATCTGCTGATCGATCTGGTAATTGATCTCAGAATCGGATACCACGATACTGTCCAATTTTGCATGATGGGCATACAGTTTGTCTTCCATCAATTTCCCAAGCAACTGACATCGGGTGATCCCTTCGATAGAAATTCCCTGGGTACGCAGTTCGAGATAACTCTTATCGATATCGCTATCTAAAATTACATACTCTCCAACAACCGCACTAACCCCTTCGGCCTTAAATCTTTTAAATGGTTTAATCGAGTCTTTCTTAACATCAGTTTCCAGTGTATCATTATTTCTGACGGTCCCGGTACTGTCTACCGCGGTAACTTCCTGAGCGCTTTGAATCTGGGAATAGAGCAGAGCAAACAGGATCAGACTACTCCTTAGTATATATTTCAAATCGTTTGTTTTTAATGGCATCTTTTGTAATATCTTTTTCCAGCTCCTTAAGCAGTTCTAATTTTCTCTTATTCAATATAATTTGTTCGATAGTAGGTTTTATATGCGAAAGAGGCGCAATATCATTGGTTTTCAATACATCCTCAATTTTGATCAAATATACTCCTAATGAATCTTGTAACTGAGTAAAATTTGAAATTTTTAACACTTGATCGACCTGAGGATCCGAATTCAATATAGGCAAGGCTTCGATCAGCGCTTCTTTCCTGACCCAGGTAGAATCGTTGAAATTAAACGATTTAAATTGAATGCTCATTTCGCTCAAGTCCTTTTTATCCTGGTCATCAAAGCGGCGGAATTTTTCTTTAATCCTGGAGAAATTATTAAAATTCTCTTCAACCTGGCAGTACCTCACTTTGAGAAGATCATCATTCAGCTTAAAATTCTCCTTATTGGCCTCATAGAAATCGATTAATTGGATCACATTTATTGTGCTGTCCAACTGTTTGGAAACGATCACATTCTTATAAGCTTCTGTAAAAAGATCGGTCCGGTATTCTTTCACCAGTTTATTGAATTGGTCCTGCTGTTCCTCTGGAAGATTGATCAATGACTGGTCGATGAGCAATTGTTTGGTGGCCCATCGATTGATAAAATTATTTACGATCAAAACACTATCCTCCTTGGAAGTTACATCGGTAACCAATTTTTTGATGTCCTCTTCATAAAGATAGGATTCATTCACTCGTGCTATAGGCTTCTTATCGATATCCTGTTTGAAATAATCGCAGGATATCAGGCTTATAACACCAAAAAGAATGAAAAGTAAATTGCGCATTAAGGGTTTAGTTCTTTTTTAACTCTCTTCAAAACTCGTTCATTGACAACCACCTTGTATTTATTCCTAAGATCGTTCATCCATTGTTCTTCAAGATGATTCTGGTACTTACTAAGGACCAAGCCCCTTACCATTTCAAGATCTTTTTCACTAGAAGGGATTATATTTACGACATTCATGACCACAAATGAATCCTCCACCTCATAGATCCTGGAAACTCCTATTTTTTCTTCGAAATCCTTTGGAACTTCTCGACGATCGATCTCGTAATTGCCACTATTCACTATAACGTTAACTTGGCTTCCGGTATTGAGTTGCTTTCTGATTTCTTTGGAATCGGTTCCTTTTTCCACCAATTTTTGAACCATCAAGGCATTTGATCTCGTTGGAGAAGTATATATATCGCCTACGATCCGCTTCTTCCACACATAATCGTCTTTGGTTTTCTCAAAGAAATTCTGAAGTCCGATCGAGTCATTCTTTGCCTTAGTCCAAATATTCTTATCCATCACATCGAAGATCAACAATCCACTTCTGTATTCATCTAAGACCGATGCATAATCCCCATTTTCCTCTTCCAGCCTTTGCTTGAAATAATCCTTTAAGGTCTTATTGTAAAATTCATTGTAATAATCGATGATCAGCATCTCCTTATTATCGTATTTCATGGATAGGTTTTGCTTCTCTGCAATAAAACGTGCAAAATCGTCATAGGTTACTTCCTTGTTACCAATTTTAAAGAGCGTTTTATTCTCATTTTTCGGCACGGGCACATACTCCCATTTTTTCTTTAAAACACTATCGGAAACGAATTCGTACATATAGGGCATATAACTAACACCTTCCTCATATCCATATTCATTCTTGATCTTTTGATTGGCGGCTTTGGTCACCACTCTCGCTCTTGCGCCACCATTCACTTTGCTTTCAATGGATTCCTTTTGTTCCTCAAATGTTGGAATGGGAAAGACCTCATTCAATCGTATGATATGCCATCCGAAAGAGCTTTTGATAGGTTTGGTGACATCCCCTTTTTCTTTAAGTGAATATGCTGCTTCTTCAAACAACGGAGCTCTAAGATCTCCGACACCAAATGTTCTTATCTTTCCTCCATTGATTGCCGTATTCCGGTCTTCGGAGAATTGTCTTGCTATTCCTTCGAAGCTTTCTCCTTGCTGAACCATTGCATAGAGTTCGTTGATGCGTTCTTCCGGATCATATTCTCTTTTCTCATCATTTTCAAAGATCATGATATGCGACACATTGATCTTGTGTTTTTTCTTTCTGCGGTCGTTCACCTTGATGATATGATACCCGAATTCGGTTCTAACGATATCAGAAATTTCCCCAACGGGAGTATTATAGGCTGCATTCTCAAAATCATACACCATTGAAAAAGCAGAAAAGTATCCCAGTTTCCCTAAGTGTTCCTTTGCCTTGGGCTCTTCAGAGTATTTCTTTACCAACGAATCAAATGGCATTTCATTTTTAATGGCCTTTTCACGGATGGTCTTGATCTTATTATAGGCTATCAAGGTATCCTTAGGTAATGCGCTGAGAGTTAGCAACACCAGAATATGATCGGCATTGATCTCTTCCAGACTTCGTTCGTAGGCCTCTATTACCAATTCATCGGTAACACGATCGTCAAACATATAATTTCTGGAAAGTTGATCCTGATATTTCTCAAATTCTTTTTTATATTCTTTGGTCTCTTGCAATCCCTGAGCTTTTGCTTCGATCACTTTAAGCTTATAATCGATGAACAGATCCAGATATCCTTCAACACTCTTTTGATCCTCTTCCTGTACCAGGCTTAAATTCTTATTGAAGACTCTTTTGAATTCTGAAACCATTACCGGTTCATCATCGATGGTCATTAAAATATCTTTCTTCTGAGAATAGAAGGAAGTTGAGATAAGCAATACGATCAGTAAAGTAAAAATGTTCTTTTTCATCTTTGAATTAGATTTTTTTAAAGCGAAGCAAAAATAACAAAAACCAATTGTTTCACAAGTCAGATTAACATCCATTTATAATATGACTCTCGACAATTTTCTAATAAATTGTATCTTTCATTAAATTTAAAATGTCATTATGAAATATACCTGTGAAATTACGATCGATCTTCCCAGAGAGGAAGTGATCCAAAAATTTGATAGTGCCGAGAACATGAAACATTGGCAAAAAGGACTTATAGATTATGAGATATTAAGCGGAACTCCCGGTGAGGAAGGGACCAAGATGCGGTTGGATTATAAGATGGGAAAAAGATCCATATCCATGGTTGAGACCATTTCAAAACGGGATCTGCCAAATGAGTTCAATGCAACCTATGTTACCAAAGGGGTCTATAATATACAACGCAATACCTTTCATGAGGCTGGTCCTAATTCCACAAAATGGAAATCCGAAAGTGAGTTTCAATTTTCAAGCTTTGCCATGAAGTTAATGGGATGGATGATGCCCGGTGCATTTAAAAAACAATCCATGAAATATCTGGAAGATTTTAAGAGTTTTGCTGAAAAGGGTAAATCGGTTCTTGATAATAGTCAATGAAAAGTTAAAGATCCCACATTAATTGCTTTAAAATTCTATATTTGAAAAAAATTTAGACCATGAAGCAATTTCAATTAGCCCTTTTAGCCTTTTTTGTTGGTTTTCAGCTCTTTGCACAGTCAAAAGTAGGAACCATAGATGTAGATTATATCATTTCAAAAATGCCTGAGCTTACCGAGGTAAGCAATGCTGTTAATGTATACCGTACCGATCTTGAAAATCAACTTCAGGTAAAGATCACCAAGTACCAATCACTGATAAAAGTGTATCAGGAAAACGAGGCCACTTATAACGAAACCGATAAAAAGGCCAAGCAGGATGAGATCATTACCATTGAAAATGAGATAAAACAATTCCAACAGAATTCCAATTCCATGATACAGATTAAGCAAAATGAATTGCTTAACCCGTTGTATCAAAAGATCGGTGAAGCTATGAATTCAGTGGCTGCTGAGGGTAAGTTTACCCAGATATTCACGATCGACAACTCCATTGCCTATCTGGATCCAAATTATGATGTTACCATAAATGTTATGGAATTAATGGGCTTACCTATTGAAACTGAAGATACAGAGGGTAAGAAATAATCTTATAATCTTGAATAATTAGGAGCCTCCTTCGTGATGGTCACGTTATGAGGATGGCTCTCATGAATACCCGATGAAGTGATCTTCACAAATTTTGCATGTTCTTTCAGTGCGGGTATATCCTTGGCGCCGCAATAGCCCATGCCGGCTCTTAGACCTCCAATGAACTGGGTCATACTTTCAACCAATTCTCCTTTGTATGGAACCCGGCCTACAATTCCTTCAGGTACCAGTTTCTTAATATCATCCTCCACATCCTGGAAGTACCGGTCTTTAGATCCTTTCTTCATGGCTTCTACCGATCCCATTCCACGATAGGATTTGAACTTCCTGCCTTCGTAGATAATGGTCTCTCCGGGCGATTCTTTTGTTCCGGCAAGTAATGAACCCAGCATGGCACAATCGGCTCCTGCAGCTATGGCCTTTACAATATCTCCAGTATATCGAACACCTCCGTCAGCTATAACCGGCACACCGGTATCCTTTAAT
>JAHEHC010000052.1 GCA_024644805.1 Flavobacterium sp.
GTACATAGGATTTACCCTTTCAACCGGAAAATCGGTTCCCAAAGCAACAATACCCGATTTATTCAATAAGGTCTTGAATGAATAGGCCCCCTTGATCCTATCAGGTCCCACCCTATCCTCGGCCCAATACATATCGCTGGTGGCATGAGTAGGTTGAATAGAGGGAAGGATCTTTCCGGAGAAATAATCGAAATCTGCGGGGCTGACGATCTGTGCATGCTCCACCCTCCATCTAGGATCTGGAATATCTTTAAGTGCATCTTTATATATCCTTAATACCGATATGTTAGCAGAATCACCAATGGCATGGGTGTTCATCTGATAACCAGCGGCGGCGATCCTTTTGGCAAGTGCCATCAAATTATCCATAGGGGTTACCATTGAACCAAAATGCCCCGGCAGATCGGTATACTCCTCTCTTAGGGCGGCTCCTCTTGATCCTAATGCTCCGTCAGCATAGATTTTTACAGATCGTACATTCAGTCGTTCTGTTTTAATGATTCCCGATTCAAGGAAATAATCAAGGTTTTCTTCTTTATTGCTTACCATAGCATAAATTCTTAAAGACATTTCACCCGCTTTTTGTAAACTATCAATAACCCCAATAACATCTTTGTCTAGTCCTGCATCAACCACAGTGGTTAGTCCCATATCCAAGCATATCCTTTCAGCTTCCTTCAAAGATTGGATCGTACGTTCTTTTGACATTTTAGGAATAATATCATTAATCAATTCCATTGGAGCATCGATTAATAATCCTGTAGGTTCTCCATTTTTTAAAATTACATCCCCTCCCGGAAGTTTAGTGTCTCCAGTGATTCCCGCTAGTTCCAAAGCCTTAGAATTAACAAGATATGCATGTCCATCTATTCTTTTGAGTGCAACAGGAGTATTCGGAAATAGGGAGTCTAATTCTTTTTTGGTTGGGTTAACTTTATTTTCCCAATCATTTTGATCCCATCCTCTTCCTTCGATAAAATCAACACTCTTTTCCTTTTGAAATGCCACTACCCGATCTAAAACTTCCTCATAGCTAATTGTTCCAATAAGCTCAACATTTTGATAATATAATCCTAGTTTGTAAAGATGAGCATGGGCATCTATGAATCCCGGATAGATGGTCTTTCCTTCGGCATCGTAGCTATCGATTATCTTATATTTCTTTTCTAAATCTGCTGAATTTCCCACTTCCTGGATCTTTCCACCCTTTACGGTAAAAGCCTCTACTATTTCAAAATTTTCATTGACCGTATAAACTTTAGCGTTCTTTATCAATAGATCAGCAATTGGTTTTTCAGAGGTACAGGAGAAAAAAGTTAATAGTACAAATATGAATACAGGTAATTTCATTGTCCGTCGTTATAATTTTAGATCGGTAAAAATAGGTAATAAATTTGAGCAAATTCGAGCAAATAAATTCCTTACAATAATAAAGAGGTATGAAATGGTCAATAGGCTAAAAAATTTATTTTATTTTTAAAGTTCGATAATAAAACACGATCTCATGAAACAATTATTAATTATAGGACTACTCTTATGCACGATAGTAGTAAGCGGACAAAGGACGAGATACAATAATATAACCGAAAAGGATGGCAAAATTGGAATTGGAACCAAAACACCCGATGAATTGCTAACTGTAAAGGGAAAGATCCATACTCAGGAAGTAATGGTGGACCTCAATGGTGCTGTTGCTCCTGATTATGTGTTTGAACGGTATTTCAAAGGATATTCTAAATTGGATCCGGATTACAGCATGTTGAGTTTAAAGGAAGTAGCAGATTTCATTCAGAAAAATCAACATCTCCCTAAAATGCCTTCAGCTGAAATAATGGAAAATGAAGGAATCTCACTTAAGGAAATGAACTTGTTATTATTGGAAAAAATTGAGGAGCTCACCCTTTATACCATAGAACAACAAGCCGAGATCGATGCTTTGAAAAATGTAATTAATACTAACGAAGATTAGCTGTTTTTTTTAATTACTTTTGTGTAAATCGAAGCCATGTCTCAACCTGTTCTGTATTTAAAGAATGCCTCAATTTATCAGCGTGATAATTTGATCCTTTCGGAGGTTACCTTGTCTGTTGAAAAAGGTGAATTCGTCTATCTGATTGGAAAAACTGGAACTGGAAAAAGTAGTTTTATGAAGACCCTTTATGGTGACCTTCCTCTAAATAAGGGCGAGGGATCGATAGTAGGTTATGATCTTCCCAGTCTGAAGGAAGACGATATACCTTTTCTAAGAAGAAAGCTGGGAGTGGTCTTTCAGGACTTCAAATTGCTTAATGATAGAACGGTCTACGATAATTTACAGTTTGTTCTGAATGCTACCGGTTGGAATGACAAGAAAAAAATTGAAGGTCGGATCAACAATGTTTTGGACAAGGTCGCTATGAAGTCAAAAGCCTATGATTATCCCTATCAATTATCCGGCGGAGAACAACAGAGAGTAGCGATTGCTCGAGCATTACTGAACGAACCGGAATTGATCCTGGCCGATGAGCCAACCGGGAACCTGGACCCTCAAACCAGTGTTGAGGTCATGGAGGTATTGCAGGAGATCAATAAGAATGGGAATACCATACTCATGGCAACACACGATTATGCCCTGTTACTGAAATATCCTTCAAAGACCTTGAAGTGTGAAGATAGCCAGATATTCGAAGTCGTTCAGAAAACCGTTTAATTCTCAGGGAAACCCTCTCTTAGTAACAGATCACATTCCTTTTTCAGATCTGGATCGATCTTTAATGTGATTTGCCCGTTATAATTTGGTTTTAAGATCGTATTTCCCTTGATTACTATTCGATTCTTGGCTTTGAGATCTAAGGTAGCATTATCGATAAATTGTTGATCTCTAATGACAACTTCCTTTGATAAAGAAGTGAGCTTAAAATTCCATCTGGAAAAGATCTGGCCCTCAATATATGCTGTTGCAGTGGGTGTATATAGATCATAGACCATCTTTACGGCATCTCCAATATTCAGTATACCGGCACCGTAATTTCCATAAAATCGTTTATTCGCCCTTATATGATCGATATTCATGGATGTGAATTTCAATATGGTTTCCACCTCATCCAAGGGCAGACATGGATTCAATGAGTACATTAACCCAATCGTGCCGGTGACAAATGGCACTGTAGGAGATGATGCTTCATATTGAATGTATTCAAGGTTATTTTCTTCAGTATATTTTGAAAATCGCAGTACTCCTACAGAGGGTGCTAACAGATCGACATAAGGATTCAAAGTAGTGGTGGATGCGGGCCAAATATGTTCTTGTTTTGTAATATCGTTGTCTTTGAAACCAATCGATCTACCCACATAACCTCTGATATTACTGGCATACGGATACCCCTTATCGGCAACTAAGGTATTATCCTCTATGGATTCATGTCCATACATGGCTGTAGCAACTGATATCACATGATCGTAGGATGCAGGATAATACAATTTTTCTCCATTGGTGTTTTTCCAACTTCTGTTTCCTGCCCCTGCAACGACAATGGTCCCATTTTCAAACATTTCGTTTATGGCCAATTGGGCCGTTTCATAATATTTACTCCCTACCCAACTGCAGTTCACAACCCTCGCTCCTGCATTAGCTAGTTCCATAACCTGGTTCAAATTCTTGTTTTCACCATAGCTGGATGTAAACAAGCTACAATCATAACAAACACCCGGTATTCCATAACCATTATTTCCTTGAGCAGCAGCAATACTGGCAACACCTGTTCCATGACCTTTTGAATAGGAAGATCTACTCAGAACGGTAGTCTTATCCTTAAACTCAATATTTGAAGTATCTACACTGGCATCAGCTATTCCAATAATAACAGAAGGTGATCCCGTTGTATAATACCATGCCTTTGGAACATCCATAAAATCAAGATAGTCAAGATTGGCTTGAGCTCCTACATTCTCACCAATGGTACTGGTCAATCCATAATCGTTCGGTTCAAAAATCTTTTTGTCCTCCTCATTAATGATCTCACCATAAATAAATCTGTGATCTGCATATTTTAACAGGTCATCATATAGTTCCTTTTTATCACTGATAACAAAAAAGGTCTTTTTAAGATCTTCCTTCTTAGCCTTTTTGTAGGTCTTCTTAAATTCTTTGATCACGTATTTATCGAAAATTCCCTTGAGAATCATGTCATCACCATTATAAATCTTCTTTCCCTGATCTACTTTGAATTCAGGTTGAAACATTGTGTCCTTCGCTCTGATATAGAACCAGGTCTCATCCTGGGAGTACAAAGTAATTGAGTTAAGTAAAAAAACGATCCAAGCAACAGTATGTATGTTAAGTCTCAATCTGAAAATCTTTTTTTGATCATATAGATTTCTAATATAATCAAATAATCGATGATAAATTAATTTTTGTACTCCATTAGGGGTTAATCGATAAATCGTACTTTAGCAGACAATATTTTATGCTTTCAATCTTAATACCGACATATAATTTCAATGTAGTCCCATTGGTCGAAACACTGGTGTCTCAATCTATTGATTCCGGGGTTGTTTTTGAGATCATCATTCTGGATGATGCCTCAACTGACACCTTGATATCAGATCAGAATAAAGCTGCTTTCGACCAGCATGATACCGTTCAATATTTACTATCGTACAAGAATAAGGGTCGGGAAAGATCGCGTCAAAAACTGGCAAATAGGGCAAAATATCATTGGCTGTTATTCCTTGATGCTGACACTAAGCCCAAACGAGAAGGTTTTATAGAAAGATATATCAACGCGATCGATGCGGAAACTAAGTTGATCTTTGGAGGTATTGCCTATATGGACGAGGTGCCTCAAATAAACGAAATATTAAGGTGGCAATATGGCAAATCAAGAGAAGAGATATCAGTTGATAAACGAGTAAAGAATAAATACCTGACCATAAATTCCGGTGGATTTTTAATAGACAAAAGAACTTTTTTAGACATCAATTCATTGATAACCTGGGGAAATTATGGTTTGGATATATTATTCACTTATAATTTACTTAAAAATGAGATCCCGGTAAAACACATTGATAATCCGGTGTATCATCTGGGGCTTGAACCCAATCAGGAATATTTGATTAAATCAAAGAAAGCTGTGCAGACCTTATATTTTCTTCAAAATAAAAGACTTATTTCAAGCAATTACAGCTCATTACAAAAGATGTATAATCGCTTAAAGAAATATAGATTGGTTGGGGTATTCTTGTTTTTTATCAAAGGATTCATCCCCATGATAGAAAAAAGATTACTTACAAAAAAAACCTCTGTATATTTGTTCGACCTATATCGTTTATTTTATTTTTCAGAATTAAAATCCAATAACGTTGCCTAAGTATTCCGTTGTCATACCCCTTTATAATAAGGAAAGGGATATAAAAAATACCCTAGAAAGTGTATTGGAACAATCTTTCGAGGATTTTGAGATCGTTGTTGTTGATGATGGTTCTACTGATTCCAGCAAAGAACTTGTTTCAAATATAGATGATGGCAGAATACAGCTTTTTTCCAAAGTGAATGAAGGGGTGTCAAAGACCAGAAACTTTGGTGTAGAAAAGGCACGAGCCGAACACATTGTTTTCTTAGATGCTGATGATTATTGGTACCCAAATCATCTTGAGAATATTAATTCATTGGTTATTAATTACCCAAATGAATTCTGGTATGCCACCGCCTATGAGAAAAAACATCGAGATTCTATGGTCATACCGATGTCCAGCCCCTTAATGGATGAACCAGGAGAATGGAAAGGGAAGGTTACCGACTTCTTTAAGAATAGTCTGGTTGATTGTTTGGCCTGGACATCAGCTGTGTGTTTGAAAAAATCATTTTTCAAAGAACTTGATGGATTTGATACAGATATTACACATGGTGCTGGGGAAGACACCGATCTTTGGCTAAGAGCTGCTTTAAAAAGACCTTTGATTTTTTCAAATATTATCTCGGCAAGATACATACTTGATGGAAGCAATAGGATTTCAAACACCCCAACTTTAATGAGAAGATATATGGACTTCGATAAATATGAACAGGAGGCCATGTCCAATCACTATTTAAAAAAATATCTTGATCTAAACAGGTATTCCATTGCCTTACAGTACAAACTGGCTGATGACATTGATACATTCAAAAAGTATTATGAAAAGATCGATCTGTCCAATCTCAATAAGAAACAGCGTTTTTTGTTAAAACAAAACAGGAAGACCATTAGATCTTTAGTAAAGATCCAGGGAATATTAGAAAATTCAGGTTTAAAGCTATCTTCTTTTGATTAAAAGGAAATCCTCATAAGACCTAATGTAGTCTTCCTCCAGGAATTCTCCGGAAGAAAGAACCAAACATATCGATCCTGAGGAAAAGTTTTCCAGTTCTCTCCATATGCCGGTATTGATCAATAGCCCCTTATCGGGTTTGTTCAAAGTGACCGTCTTTTTGCTGTGTCCATCATCCAAAATCACATTGAAACTACCACTCAACGCTATCAGACATTCCAATTGTTCTTTATGGGCATGTCCCCCTCTGTAGGAATCGCTGGGGACATCATAAAGATAATAGACCCTTTTAATGGTATAGGGTAAACAATCCTTCTCAATTACAGAAAGGTTTCCCCTCCCCTTCGGATCTATGATCTTTGGAATATCGATCAATTCAATATTTTCTATACTATGATAATTCATCTTGTATGATCTGTTTCCATTCTTTTGATATCCTATCCATTTCCAAATGAGAGATCGAATCCATGGCATTGCTTTTTAGAGATCGATATAAATCTATATCAAAGATAAGATTATTCATCGCATTTGCTAATTCCAAACTATTGTTATTGGGCACCAAAATCCCATTGATACCACTCTGAATAATTTCAGCAGGACCAGTATCACAATCTACCGATAACACTGGTGTGCCAACTGCCAAGGACTCAATGAGTACTCTCGGGAATCCTTCAAATCTGCTGGTAAGAACTGTAAAACGTGCTTTTTTCAGCCAGGGAAATGGATTTGATGTAAAAGGTATGACCTGTACAAGTCTTTCAAGACCCAGTTGCCTGATATTTTCTTTGATCGATTCTTCATCAGGACCCTTACCCAATATTCTGATACCAATATTATTATCAGGTAGTTTGGATCGCTGATACGATTCAAGCAAAAGGTTATAGTTCTTAACTTCTTCATCAAGCCGACCCATAGCTATGATATAATCGCCGGATATGGCATCGATCTGCTGCTCTGAAAGTGATCGGATCTTTGTCATGGGAATGGGGTTGTATATGGAAGTACAGTTTGTTATGGCATAATGCTCCCGAACCATTTTTACAATGGCCTTTGAAACTGCTATATACTTAGCTGCATTCCTAGATTGCTTTTTCACCACCCATTTACTCTTTGGAAAATACATAGCTAAATTGGAACTACGTATCACATACAGGGTTCTCATTCCACTATATACATATTGAGCATAGACCAACTCTTTAAAGGATGTGGAACGTGTACGATTATCAATGATCACATCAAAAGTATTTTTCTTCAGATAGGATCGAAATTTAATGAGCCTGAACAAGGTGGTAACGATACCCAAAGGTTTCTTCTCATCACCCAAAGCGAACAAGGATCCTGAATAATCGTAATCTATCTTATTTTTGATGATCGCTAAATGGACGTCGAATCCTTCATTGGACAGCATTTTTGATAAAAGCGCTGTTGATCTTTCAGCTCCTCCATCAGACAAGGAAATGGCCACCAAACAAACCTTTATTTGTTTCACTTCAGAAGTATGCGTCACTTATTTATAGTACCTTTGAAATTATATTTGTAAATATAACCTATTTATGAAGATATTATTGGTTGGTGAATACAGCAGATTGCATAATTCATTGAAAGAAGGTCTTGAACATCTTGGTCATCAAGTTACTCTCATAGCAACCGGTGATTATTTCAAAGATTATCCAGCCGATATAAAACTCATCAGAAAATACGATTCCGGATTTGGGAAGAAAATAAAGGTTCTCCTATACAAATTGTTGAATACCGATATCACCTCCATTTCCCTGATGAAACAATTCTTTTCCTATGAGGATCAACTTAGAGGCTTTGATGTGGTCCAACTAATCAATGAGTGCCCTTTGGGAGCAAAGCCAGATGAAGAAAAAAGGATCGTCACCTATTTGAAAGAGAATAATGATAAACTCTATTTATTATCCTGCGGAGCAGACCATATCAGCGTCTCTTTTAATTATGAAAAGAAGAATCGATACTCGATCCTGGAACCCATGTTCAAAGGAAAGGTCTCTGAACAAAATTTTTCCGGTGTTTTAAAATACCTGAGCCCTGAATATAAAGAACATCATGAGTTCGTTTTCCGCAAGATCGATGGGGTAATGGCTTCCGACCTCGACTACCACATCCCTATTAAGGATCATAAAAAATATAAAGGATTATTGCCCAATCCAGTGAACATTGAAAAACTGGAATATCAACCTCTTTCGATAAAGGACAAGATCGTCATATTTCATGGGATCAACAGATCGAACTATTACAAAAAAGGAAGTGATTATTTCGAAGAGGCCCTTGAGAAAATCCAAAAGAAGTATCGCGATAAGATCACCATCGATGTGGTAGAGGATCTTCCTTATTCAGAATACATCCAAAGATATAATCAGGCCCATATAATTTTGGATCAGGTTCTGGGCTATGACCAGGGTTATAATGCATTAGAGGCCATGGCTAAGGGGAAAGTTGTATTTACCGGTGCTGAAAAGGAGTTTGTTGAATACTATCGGTTAAAAGACACGGTAGCGATCAACGTTCTCCCTGATGCCGATCAGATCTATTCAGAATTGGAACGATTGATCCTGAACCCCGAAATGATCATAGAAATAGGTAAGAATGCCAGGAGATTCATCGAGGAAGAGCATAACTATATCACTGTTGCCAAAAGCTATGTAAAAGTTTATACTTCGAGCTGAATATTGAGGCTGAATGCGTAAATTTGTCTATTGAAAATCTATAAAGAAAAACTATGTCTTATAACATCATATCGGATAAGGCCAAGATCGGCAAGAATGTGACCATGGGTTCGTTCTGTGTCATTGAAGATGACGTCGAAATAGGAGACAATACAGTATTAAGAAACTATGTTGAATTAAGAAAAGGAACTATTATTGGAAATGATTGTTATATCGATTCCCGGGTTTCTTCATCCGGAGACTGTATCATTGGCAATCATGTTACCGTTCGATATGACAGTATTATTGCAAGAGGGGTTCGCATTGGCGATCACACTTATATCTGTCCAAAGATGATGTCGAACAATCTCAATACAGAAGGCGTGCAGATCGGTGGAGCCAACATCGGATCTCATGTTTTTGTGGGTACTGGTTGTGTATTGCAACATGGTATCAAGATAGGTGACAATAGTATACTGGGATCGATGTCCTACATCAATAAAGATATCCCCGCTGATGAGATCTGGTTTGGAAATCCTGCAAGACTGTATAAGAAGATACCTTCGAAATAGCAGTTTCTACCAATGGATCAGTTTGTTCTTTTTCAGCTTGTCCTTTTCACTTTCCCAATCCCGGGTAAAATTATTCTTGATGAGCTTTGACGGAATTCCTCCAATCAGGATATTATTTCCTAAATGCGTGTAATCGGCATTACAAAGTGAATTGGAGGCTACTACACAAAAGTCGGGCGTAATGCTATTGGGCATGATGGAAACCCGATTGGAAATCGAATTATAATCACCCAGCTTTATGGAACCGTTCAATGGATACTGTTCTTTGGTCTCGGTATTCATCATGGGGTGGGAATTTGTGTCGATGATCTGTGATTCATACCCTATTCCAGTCCAATTACCCAAACTGATCTCCTTACTGCAGATCAGTTTTACATTCGATCCAAGGGCCGCCATATAACCGAATTCACATACCCCTCCCTCTGATATCAACATCACACAGTCTTTTCCAATTTGAGCATAACCATTGAATATCAGGGTTCCCTTTAATGATAGTTCAGCTATACCACGATAAGTGGTCGGGAATTCGAAAGATTGTCCGAAACCGATCATGGCCCTTTTTATCGGTCCGTTGATCTTCACCTTTCCACTAAGGTCTGAGAACCTGACACTCCCAAAGAAGAATACAGGCAGTTTCCTCGCAGTTGAAAATGGAAACATCTTATGGTTGAAATAGATCGTCTTGATCCAGTTCACCTTGAAGAACAATTTGGTCCTTCTTTTGAAAGTTCGATATGTCTTTTTCAAACCCATTATCCTTTTTTTCTTTTGAACAGACCTCCAACAAAATCCTTGATATCCAGTTTTTTATCCAGATGATAATAAGAGTACACCAGTGATACCAAAGCAACAATTCCCATTAAAATGTACTTTAATACTGGTTCAGAAATAAAGGTTATTAAAAACGCAGAAACACAGAATACAGTACATAGTGTAAAAATACTATAAAACCCTTTCTTAAAATAGAATTTATAGCGGTAATACGTGATGATCCTCAGCGCTGTATAATGGATCATATAGTAGATGAAAAAACTAATTCCAAGTCCTTCGAGTCCTCCGTAATAATATCCCAGAACATTGAACAATAGCAATATGGAATTGAATCCAATGGCAGTCTTTATAAATAAGTTTGAATCACCTTTTGCAATGATCACGTATCCAATTGACCATGAGACCGCTTTAAAAAGCATCCCCAATATACCCCAACTCACCATACTCACGATAGGAAGGAATTCTTTCGAGAACAACAACCTGATTATAAATGGGGCGAACATCAGGAAAAGAACAATGATAGGCGCAATCAGCAAAACAGCGATAAGCGCCTGTTCAAATACGGCAGAACGTATTTTCTTTATCTCTTCTGAAACGGCCGCAAGCCTCGGAAAATAATCGGTGGCCATGGCACTGAAGATGATCCCCACATAGGAATTCAAGATCACAAAACCGGCATTGTACAGCCCCACTTCATCGATGCCTCCTTGTTGACTAATATAGATCTGAATTATATAGGCCACGAATAGGGTGATCATACTGCTCAGACTTAGCATGAAACCAAGCTGGATCATACTTTTACCCTCAGATACTGCTTCCTTATTCGACAGTTTTTCAGTTACCAATTCTATTCTTCTGGAATAGTAGAAAGTGAAAAGAAAGCTCATCAAGGTGGCAATAATTATCGCTGGAACAATTGCATCGATCCGAAAGTAATAATAAAGTGGTACGGTTATCAAAAGTCCGATGAAATTCCCCAAGAGGTTGGCCTTGGCCAGATCTTTCAATTTTCGCATTCCCTGAAGGATAGCCAATTGACTGTCGGCCAGTTGCTTCAGGAACAAGGCCAGTGATATCCAGATAAAGGAGAGTGTATAGTCTCTATTCCCAAAGGCAAATTCACTAAGCCATGGGGAAGCAACTATCATAACAAATGCTCCGATCGTTGCTGTAAACCAAACCAGTCTCTTCAGCACATGAATGGTCCTGGAGACCTTATCGACCTCATCATTCTTATTGGACAGGGAAATATCCTTAACAGCACTTCGGTCCAGTCCCAGGTTGGTTATCCCATTCACCAATCCCATAGTGGAGACCAGCAGACTGGCAATTCCCATTCCGGTCGGTCCGATCAGGATCGCAATGACCTTGGACCGGATCAAGGAAATCAGGATATTGAATACCTGAACCCCTCCAAATAGTGAAGTGGCCCGCATCACCTGTCTGTATGAACTTTGCTCCTTACTCAATGGTCTCTTCTTTCTTTTGTTTGTTAAAATATCGTATGACCAATGCAAATACCACTACTAAATATACCATATACCTTAAGAAGTGAGCCATTACAACTCCTTCCACTCCGTAATGTCCTACTAAAATCTGAGCCAAAAGATAGAACAATCCCAATGATAGCAATTCAGAAAAGATAAAGCTTCTCACCAATTTTTTCGCCAGGAACTGATGCATGAGAACCAAGGAAGCAAGACGTACAAAATCTCCCATCAACTGCCATTTGAACAGGGGTTCCATTCCGAGAAAATCGGGATAGATGATCATGATCACATAATCCCTTAGAAAATATATCAGGATCATGCCCAAACCGAATATGGGCAATAAGGTCTTATAGATTGAAAATAGTTCTTTTACAAACCCATTCCTTGTATGAATACTGGCAAATTTCGGAAGCACATATAATGAGAAGATCGAAATGGAGAATACCATGTAATTCTTTGAGATATTGGTCATGGCCGTCCATATACCGGCATCATCCTCAGTGATCCTGTTCGTGATCATGGTTCGGATATCGATCTCTACAAAATTCAGTAGAACGGTTGAGAAGAAGGACATCAATGAGAAGGCCAATAATCCTTTCAGCATCGGAGTCTTAAAATTCAGTTTCTTGAATTGCACATACTCCTTCAAGGTCTTAAAGAAGATAATCAGAAGTATCGAAAGCTGAATTACAGGTGTGATCGCTATGGCAACCAGAGCACCATGCAGGTTGTATTCCAAAAGAAAATAGATCAATAATCCTGCGCTCAATAAATAACTGATAAGATCGATCTTTGCAAATTTCTTGTACTTGGAAAGACCATTGACCACACCATTGAATACCCGGTATAAACTAACAAATGGAACGAGAACTGCAACCAATCGGATCAGGTAGGTGAACTCATCACTCCCAAAGAGATAATTACTAATTCCGGCAGCTGCAATAAGAAGTAAGGATGAACTTATCAACGTTCCAAGTAGTGTAAAGACCGTTGTGGTCGAGAATAATCTCTGCAACTGTACTTTATCTTCTTTATACTCGGAAACGTATTTCACGATACCGTTGAACACCCCACCGGAACTCACAGAGGTAAGCAATTGATTCAAATTCCTCAGCTGACCGATCTTTGCAATTCCGGATTCACCGACCAACTCTGCCAATAAACGTTGAATAAATAAGGAAACCACCAATCGAATGCTGATCACTAAGGCATTCAAAGTGGTCATCTTCAATAATAAATTCTCACGTAAGAGTCTTGGGATTTTCAATTGGTATGGTTGTTAGTTCAAGATTGTGTTTCTTTTAGTTGAATTTAAGGCAACTACCACCCATTTAAAACATCAATGATCTTATCTACTTCATCATTCATCATGACAGGACTTATGGGTATGCTAATTATATTCTGGTGTATCATTTCAGTGACTGGAAAACTTAAATTAGAATATTCCAGTAATGCTTTTTGTTTATGAGGTGGAATGGGATAATGAATCAATGAACCGATCTCATTTGCATTTAAATGTTCTATAAATGCATCTCTATCATCCACAAGAAGTACGAATTGATGAAAAACATGATCCTTGTTTCCACCATATGTGGGGAGTTTTATTCTTGGATTTTTAATCTTTTCCAAATAGGTAGATGCGATCTCATGTCTTCTTTCATTATCGGCATCTAAATAGGGCAACTTGCATCTAAGGAACATGGCCTGTACCTCATCAAGCCTGGAGTTCAAGCCAATATGATCACTCACATATTTTCTGGAAAAACCATAATTCCTGAGCTTCCTAACGATCTCAGCAAGATCGGTATTATTGGTCGTCACAGCTCCTCCATCTCCCAATGCGCCTAAGTTCTTTGTAGGATAAAAACTGAATCCTGCAGCATCACCAAGATTTCCTGCTTTTTTACCCTTATCAGAAGTTGCTCCATGCGCCTGAGCTGCGTCTTCAATGACCAATAGATCATTTTCCTGAGCCATTTCAATGATCTCCTTCATCGGTGATAATTGTCCGTATAGATGTACCGGCATGATCGCCTTGGTCTTTGAGTTGATCGATGAGGCAAGTGCTATCAGGTCGAAATTGAATGTCTCTGATTCCGACTCTACAAGTACCGGAGTTAGGTTCGCTTGCTTAATGGCCAAAATGGTTGCAATGTAGGTGTTGGATGCCACCAATACCTCATCTCCTTCATTTAGTTTTCCTAAGATCTTATATCCTTCAAGTATTAGTCTGAGAGCGTCCAATCCGTTTCCTACACCAATACAATGACTGGTTCCGCAATATTCTGCAAATTCTTTTTCAAATTCTACCACATCATTCCCTAAAATATAATAACCTGAATCTAAAAAGGTTTTGAATCGTTCAAGAAATTCTTCTTCGAACCTGTTAT
>JAHEHC010000146.1 GCA_024644805.1 Flavobacterium sp.
CCGTCGACAACACCATTGGTTTGAGATATGTCCGGGTGGTGAGAATCGTCCCAAGGTATAAATCCGTAGGAAGTGTTTAGCATGGGTTTGGTCTCTTCGTTGTATCCCCATGCTTTTTCAGCATCCTGTGAAAACACAGGTATCACTTTAAATAAGCGTCCTGAAGGCAATCCATAAACAGACATTTGTCCGCTGAAACCTCCCGAGACAAAAGCATAATATTCATCAAAATCACCTGGTTCTACATAAACCTTTTCTGCAGCGTTGGATGTTAAGGCACCTTTCTTCTTGGAATCCCCATTAGTACAGCTATATAAGCCGGCTAAGAATAACATCAACACTATGATATTTAATATTTTTCTCATTGTTTTTATTTTTTAAATTGGTTATCTATTTATTCTGAAGGTGGTAACATCACCTTATCAATTACATGTACGATACCGTTACCGGCCGGAACGCTTGCTAAGATCTTAGCTCCTCCCACAAATATATCTTCTCCAATGATCTCAACACCAACATATTCGTTATTGGCTTGCCCCAGTTTCTTATTGTTGAATCTTTTCAGCATGTCCACACCAAGATTTCCTGGGGTAACGTGGTATTCAAGTATAAAAGCAAGATCTCCTTTGTTTTCTGGCTTCAACAGGGTTTCAACAGTTCCTTCAGGAAGCGCTGCAAAGGCATCGTTGGTAGGTGCAAAAACGGTCAGTGGACCAGCATTTACCAAAGCATTCTCTAAACTTGCAGCCTGAACAGCAGCAACAAGAGTGGTATGACTTTCAGAACCAATGGCAATGTCTAAGACATTGGGCTTGGCTTCATCATCCTTCAAAAAGGCTTGCCCTTGTTTTTCACCGTCAGTAACAGTCTCAGTGGTTGAGCTATTATCTGTAGATTCTTTTTTTGTTTCAGAATTGCAACTGGCTGCCAGAAGAATGAAAAGCGAAACAAATAAAATTTTAATTATTGTTTTCATATTAGTTGTTTTATTGGTTGTAGGTAATTTACTATTTGTTATAATTTGTCAAGTGTTCTAAAGTATTCAAGAATTTTTCTTGCTTCTTCTTCAGTAAGGCTTTGATTGGCCATAGGAGATCCATTAAATTCTAGAAAGAGCGCCTTGGCATCAGGATCGTTTTTGACCATTCCTTCAGGATCCAGTATCATATTCATGATCCATTCCGGCGAACGTCTATCTAACACTCCATTGGGGGGAGGACCTATGAATTTCTGACCAATTTTGTGACAAGCAGTACATTTTGTTTTATAGATCTTAGCTCCTTCTGCTGCCATTGTTTGATCAATCGTCTCCCCAAGTGTGACAGAACTAACAGGTCCAACGCCTTTATTAGTTAGATCGTAGTTAGCATTTTCTTCTTTTTTGGTGTCGTCTTTCTTGGTCTCTTTCTTTTCTCCAATTTTAAGTTTTCCCCTTTCTTTCTTTTCATCTCCACCGCCACAACTTGAAATTGAAGCAGCAAAAAAGATCAATAGTAGTCCCTTTAAAAAAAAATTCATGATTATGTGATTTATGTTAATTTATTGTGTAAAAATAGACCTAACGGCCACTAAAAAAAATGACATTTATCATATAATAGGATAAAATGGTCTTTTTATATTTTATTATTCAAAAACTCTGTGTTTTCTTATGATTAAAAGTGAAGCAAAAATACTAAATTAACCGTCTATTTAAGAATATTTTATCCTAAAATCCTCTTTTGCTTTTTGTAGAAAGCATCCGCCTGTAATTGCATGAGTTCCCTGGCCTTTTGTCTTTTGTATTGGTAGATTTCCTCTTCTTCGGCAATGTCTGCATAAACCCGATTATTCACTTCCGAATCGGTTTGCAACAACGCATTTCTCTGGTGAGCCAATTGTTCTTTCCAGGTCTTAACTGCACTCTCTTGCTCATCCAATTTAAGATCGTAAGTACCTTTTGGAGACAGCAACTTGGCTAAAATAGGCGAGGTCTCAATGGCTAAGAATAATAAGAATATAAAAAATGAAGGCAGCCAGGGCAATTTATTAAGGGCATTGACACGTGCCATCAGTCCATCAAAACCATCGATCACAGGTTGGGTCTCTGAAACTTTATTATCATATTCCATTGCAAGATTCTCGATTTGTGTTTCAGCAGCCAGGATCTTTTCATTGTTCTTGGTCTTTAATTCCTGAAGTGCAGCCAATTCTGCATCATGCTTTTCCCTTTTCTCTTTATAGACGGGTCCCTTCCCTATGATCTCGGTTCCCTTTCTTCCCTCAGCCTCGGCAATGAAGGTGTCATATAGCGCATTTACCTCGTTCTCCTTATCGATAATTTCCTGTTTAAAAAGATCGATCTGAGAGTTGATCTGTGTTATTGAAGGAGTATATTGTAGCGCCAATTGATCCTTGTTCTGAAGGGTCATTTCATTTTTTTCTTCCAGAAGCACCTGATCGATCTCCTTTTCAAAAATCTTTAATTCCAGAGGTTTTGCAATCACGATCGCAATGATGATCGCCAAAACGATACGTGGACTTGCCTGGATCAATTCATCAAAGAAACTATCTCTTTTCTTAATGGTGGATACAATGAAACGATCCAAATTAAAGATGAGAAGACCCCAAATGAGCCCAAAGAATATGGCGAAATAATAATTATCAAATACGGTGTAAAGTGCATAGGCAGATGCAATAAATGCCATTACTGCTGTGAAGAAAACCGTGCCTCCAATTCCTGCATATTTAGTTTGTTCTCCGTCTGAACATTGTTCCAGGATCTTGGTGTCTGCTCCGGAACAAAAAATAAAAAAGCGTTTTAACATAATGTGTTTTTTAATTGATGATGACTCTATATGTCAACTAAAACGCTGATTTGTAACAAAATGTTGTAATTAATAAATCCATGAAATACCATGCTTTTTTCTTTAGCGTAGTTTGTTGTTGATTTTTATCTGTTAACAATTACTTTTGTCCTATAATTAAGACCTATGAGTTCAGAGAGTCAGTTATTCCAAAGGGCCAATAACAGTTGCGAGTTGTGTAGTGCCTCAGAAGATCTTAGGATATTTGAAGTTCCACAATCTCCCGATACCAAGGAGGACACCAATATATTGATCTGCGGAATCTGTATCGATCAGATTGAGGACCCATCAAAGATGGAAGCCAACCATTGGCGGTGCTTGAACGATAGCATGTGGAGCACGGTTCCTGCAGTTCAGGTTATGGCCTATCGATTGCTGCATCGGATAAAAGAAGAAGGTTGGCCACAGGACCTGTTGGATATGATGTATTTGGATGAGGAAATATTGAATTGGGCAAAGGCCTCTTTAGCCGATAATGAAGAACATGAAAAGTTGGTCCATCGTGATGTGAACGGGGTTATTCTTGAAGCCGGGGACTCCGTAGTTTTGATAAAAGACCTAAAGGTAAAAGGATCCAGTATGGTCGCAAAACAAGGAACCGCCGTCAGGAGAATATCTTTGGACCCCGATAATGAAGAGTATATTGAAGGAAAGGTCGATGGTCAGCATATAGTGATCATAACCAAGTACGTTAAGAAGATCTGATATTACCTACTAGGTCTTAAGACCTAGTAGGTAATATAACTATTGATTCAATTCTGTAAAATAATGGTAGAACTGCGGAATGGTCTCGATCCCCTTCAAATAATTCCAGATCCCAAAATGCTCGTTAGGAGAATGAATGGCGTCGCTATCCAATCCGAAACCCATTAGGATGGTCTTGCTATCCAATTCATCTTCAAAAAGGGCTACGATAGGTATACTTCCACCGCTTCTTTGAGGGATGGGTTCTTTACCAAAAGTTTCTGTATAAGCCTTATTGGCCGCCTGATATCCGATATGGTCGATAGGAGTTACATAGGCCTGACCACCGTGATGTGGTGTTACTTTCACGGACACCGCTTTTGGTGCGATAGATTTAAAATGATCACTAAATAGCTTGGTAATGGCTTCCCAGTTCTGATCGGGAACCAATCTCATCGAGATCTTAGCATAGGCCTTGCTGGCGATTACGGTCTTAGCTCCCTCACCGGTGTAACCTCCCCAAATTCCATTCACATCCAATGTTGGACGAATCGAGTTGCGTTCATTGGTGGTATACCCTTTTTCTCCGTAAGTGTCACCAATTTCTAGTGCTTTCATATAGGCTTCTTTGCTAAATGGAGCTTCTCCCATCTTTTCTCTTTCTTTCATGCTTAATTCCTGAACGGAATCATAGAATCCGGGAATGGTAATATGATTGTTCTCATC
>JAHEHC010000147.1 GCA_024644805.1 Flavobacterium sp.
AAAACAGTAATGGTGAAGGCTTTGTAAAAGTTATTCCCTCCGCTGTTGGTTTTGCTTTGGGAGCGGTAGCTTTATTCGGTTTGGATAAGATAATGCCCCATTTGCATATCAACTTTAAGAAAGATGAAGCCGAGGGTCTTAAGACCAAATGGCATCGAACAACCTTATTGGTTTTGGCGATCACCTTACATAATATTCCAGAAGGATTGGCTGTTGGCGTCTTGTTTGGAGCTGCAGCGACCTTAGTTGGACCAGAACAAACTCAAATGATCATAGCAGCCATAACCTTGGCGCTTGGTATTGGGATTCAGAATTTTCCTGAAGGATTTGCGGTTTCCATGCCCTTGAGAAGACAAGGAATGTCTAGGGTTAAAAGTTTTTGGTATGGCCAGTTATCTGCTGTGGTTGAACCTATAGCAGCTGTGATTGGAGCGGTTGCAGTAGTATTTTTTACACCAATACTTCCCTATGCTTTGGCTTTTGCAGCTGGCGCAATGATATTTGTTGTGGTTGAGGAAGTGATCCCTGAAACGCAAAGGGATAAATATACCGATATAGCCACCTTGGGATTTATAGGCGGGTTTATCGTGATGATGACATTGGATGTGGGATTAGGATAATTAATCTATATCCATACCCCCATAAAGTAGATCATTTAGGAACAAAAGAAATATACCATTATTCACAACCACATTTGGTACTGCCACAATTCCTGCGATCATCTTTGAATGAATCTGATGACCTTCTTTTTGGTGCAGCTATGGGCTTCCAAACCAATTTCTTCAGAAGAAACCCTGCTGCTAGACAAAATGTAATGATGACAAATACGGTTTGCATGGTTCTATTTTATTAATTGATAGGCAATCAAGGCTACAATATACGCAACAATACTCATTGAAACCAATTGCCATAAAGGCCATCGCCAAGAATTGGTCTCTCTTTTAACAATGGCCAAGGTACTCATACATTGCATGGCGAATGCATAGAACAACAATAATGAGATCCCACTGGCCATATTGAACAATGGGGCACCGGTAGATCGATTGACCTCTTTGGCCATCCTGTTCTTTATGGTCTCCTGATCGTCGCTCTCCACACTGTATATCGTGGCCAAAGTTCCAACAAATACCTCTCTTGCTGCAAATGAGCTGATCAAAGCGATACCGATCTTCCAATCGTAGCCAAGGGGCTGCACCAAAGGCTCAATTCCTTTACCGATAATTCCAATATAGGAATGCTCCAATTTGAATGACGATATCTTAGATTCCAATTGTTCTTCATTCAGTCCATCGTTTATTGTTTGTTCTTCTATGATGGCCTTAGCCTCATTGAAATCACCCGGTCCGTAAGAGGCCAATACCCATAGAATTATCGAAATGGCTAAGATGATCTTTCCGGCACCAAACACAAAGGCCTTGGTCTTTTCAACTACATTGATCACCACATTCTTGATCAACGGGATCTTATAATTGGGCATTTCAATTATGAAGAATGACTTGTTTTTGATCTTTAAATACCGGTCCAAGGTATAGGAAGCAATAATAGCAGCACCAAATCCCAAGAGGTATAATCCCAACAAGGTCAATCCCTGTAAGCTGAAGATCCCCAAGACAGGTTCTTCTGGAATCACCAGAGCAATTATTATTAAATAAACCGGAAGCCTGGCAGAACAGGTGATAAAAGGAGTGACCAATATGGTAATGATCCGTTCTTTCCAATTCTCAATATTTCTGGTCGCCATAATTGCCGGAATGGCGCAAGCAGTACCGGATACCAAAGGGACAACACTTTTTCCGCTCAATCCAAATCTTCGCATGATGCGGTCCATAAGAAAGACCACTCGACTCATATAACCGCTTTCTTCCAATACCGAAATGAACAGAAATAAAAAGGCAATTTGTGGGATGAACATGGCTATTCCACCCAATCCCGGTATGATCCCATCACTGATCAAATTCGTGAAGTCCCCAGCAGGCAGATTTAACTTCAACCATTCACTTAATGAAACAAAGGAACTGTCGATAAAATCCATTGGATAACTGCTCCAATCGAAGATGGATTGAAAGATCAAAAACAATATGGCAAAGAATATTATATACCCCCAGAATTTATGAGTAAGAATACGATCCATGCGACTCCTGAAGTCTTTTGCACGGTCTTTATCGATGATCAGGGTTTCTTTTAGCGCCTTGTTGATAAATTGATACCGTTTAATGGTTTCCTTTTGTTGAAGGTATTTTAAATGACTTTCTGACTCGGTCTTGAATGAGGTGACACCCATGATCTCATTTCTGTCCAATACCCCAAAATTCACATCTTGAGTAATTACCAGCCACAGTTTATAAAGATCTTCATTTGGAAATGTTTTTTGAAGACGGTCAAAATATTCTGGATCGATCACCGAGGCATTCAAACAAGGCTCAATGGGCAATGCCTTATAATTGGCGATGATCTCTTTCAGTTCCTCAAAACCAGTATTATTTCTCGAACTGATCAGTGCGATCCGGGTCTTTAATTTCTTTTCCAGGTTCTCAACATCCAGACTGATGGCCTTCCGTTCCATTCGATCGGCCATATTGATCACCAAAATTGTAGGGATCTTAAGATCCTTGATCTGGGTGAACAAAAGCAAATTCCGCTTTAGATTTTCAATCTCCGAGACCACGATGGCCAAATCGGGAAAATCCTTATCCTTCTTATTGAGCAATAATTCGATAACCACGTTCTCATCCAGAGAGGATGCATTAAGACTATAGGTTCCGGGAAGATCGATTATATGAGCCTTGAGGTTTCTTTTGATCTTACAGATCCCCTGTTTCTTTTCAACAGTGATCCCGGGATAATTCCCCACTTTTTGATTGAGCCCGGTAAGCCGATTGAAAACTGAGGTCTTACCCGTATTCGGATTCCCAACAAGTGCTACATTTATCTGTTTAGCCATCGATCAGTTCTATTTCAATCTTAGAAGCGGTTTCTTTTCTGATGGCGAGATGGCATCCGTTGATGGTTAGATAAAGAGGATCACTAAATGGAGCTTCTTGTAACAACACCACTTCATTTCCGGGGAGGCAGCCCATTTCCAATAACTTTAAGGGGATCGAATCTAAAGAGAAATCTTTGATGATAGCACGCTGCCCTATTTTTAAAGATGCTATGGAAACCATGGGCGTTATTTAGATTGATTTTAAACAACAAAAATAGGGCATCTCATTGACATAAGAAAACGAACATCAAAATATTATCTTTCTCGTTTGAGTATTTTGATATCGTCCATCAGTTTATCGATATCTTCCCTGTTAGTGCCATCATAGAAGCCTCTGATCCTTCTCTTTTTATCGATGAGTATGAAGTTTTCGGTATGGATCATATCATGTGGTCCTCCATCTCCATCTTCTTTTACCGCCAGATAGGATTTACGGGCCAATTGATAGATCTGCTTTTTATCGCCTGTGACCAGATTCCATTTAGCATCATTTACTCCCTTTTCCAAAGCATATTTTTTCAGCTGGGCTACAGAATCGATCTCAGGTGTTACCGAATGAGACAGCAACAATACCTCTTGATCGTCCTTGAGTTGCTCCTGAATAACAACCATATGATCGGTCATGATAGGACAGATGGTCAAACAGGTTGTGAAAAAGAAATCGGCCACATAGATCTTGTCTTTATAATTATCCTGCGAAATAGTCTGTCCATTTTGATTGACCAATGAAAAATCGGCTATACGATGGTATTTCTTGACATGCTGAATGGTGCTATCCACCAGTTCGGTGCTTACCTCTGCCGGTTGATAAACAGGAAGAACAATTTTGGGTTTCAGGATCTGATAGAATATGGAGATCGCTATTATGGACAAGACCAACAAAACCACAGCCAGGAATTTGTATTTGGAAAAGAAACGCAACATTTTTTCAGATAAACCAGCAAAGTTAGGTGACAATTATCATAAAACAATACCAATATGGGTGGTAAATTTATGTCCCTTATAAAATCCTTTTAAAAAATATTGAATTATGAAAAAGATAGTACTATTGAATTTATTGCTGATATCATCTGCATTGTTCTCACAGGTTGAAATGGAGATCATTGAAGCCGAAACCAAATCGGCCTTAGCGATGATGAATGCAACAAGAAATCCCAATACAGGAGATTATGACGTTAAGTATCACCGACTTGAATTTAATGTCGATCCGAACGTTTCCTTCATCTCCGGAGATGTGACCACCTATTTTGAAGCTAAG
>JAHEHC010000004.1 GCA_024644805.1 Flavobacterium sp.
TGTTCCTCTTTCAGCCAAAAATTTAAGCTCTAAACAACATCATTTGTTCTATTTTAGAAAGATCATCTTAAAAGATGGTACAAAAATTGGGAATCTTCGAGTTCAGAAAGATTTTGTTGATCGGTTTATCGAGTAAAAAGTATACGATCTATTTTATCAGAATTAAAAAAATAAGTAACTTATAGAACCATTTAAAAAAGTTCAATTATGAGAAATTCAATAGCTATTCTATTAGCACTATTTTGCACGTTCAGCATTGCAAATGCACAGGTTCAGACCCCAAAAGCCCCAAATTCCACAACCAAGGTCAGCAATGACTGTGAAAGCGGAGATTGCCAAAATGGCTGGGGATACAAGACCTTTTCATATGGATATTATGAAGGTTTTTGGAAAAATGGCAAACGCCATGGATATGGATTGTTCGATTGGGACGATTCAGGAAAATACATCGGATTTTGGGTGAATGATAAAATGACCGGATATGGAACCTATCTTGGAGATTCCATGGATATGGTTGGAGAATTTGAAGATGGATTCATACAAGGACTTGGGTATATCGTTGAGAATGAAGAATGGGAACAAGGCGTCTATAGTTTAAGTCAGCTTGAAGAGGCTTATACCTTCTATGATAATGGAGTGACAACCGGATGCACTGCTGGAGATTGCCAGAATAAATACGGTCGATATAAATGGAGCAATGGAGATTCCTTCACCGGATTCTTTAAGAATGGAAATATGTTTATGGGAACCTATTTATATTCCAATGGAGATAAATACACCGGGACATTCAACTCAAGCAACCAATTTCATGGAGAGGGTAGATTCTTCTTCAAGAGTGGAGAATACTATGGAGGCAAATGGAAGAACGGAAATTACCATGGCAGAGGATATTTCCATGATAAGGAATATGTACAAAAGATTGGAGAGTGGAGCAATGGTACACTGGTAACCAAATTGAACTAAAAATAGGGCAAATGCCCTATTCAGGTTATTTTAAAGTTTTATATATTTGAAATACACTAAAAATCAAATCATTATGAGAACAAAGATATTAACTACTATCTTTTCAGTTTTATTAGCAGGGATAACTGCATTACAAGCAAATTATATCGTGCCATTATCAGTAGCAAATTCCAACGATTCTTCAGTACTGGTAAATTGTGTGAGCGGTGACTGTCAGGATGGTTGGGGTAAATATGAATATGACAATGGATACTATGATGGATTCTGGCAAAATGGGAAAAAACATGGTTATGGATTGTATAATTGGAACGATTCCGGAAAATATATAGGGAATTGGGAAAATGATAGTATGAGTGGCTATGGAGTTTATATAGATGAGAACAATGATAATATCATCGGTCAGTATGATGACGGTGAATTGAATGGATTAGGACTCACTGTATTTGGTGAAGAATGGAGCCAGGGAATCTATAAAGATGGGAATTTAAAGACCTCATATGATTTCTATACAAATAATGTGGATACCGGCTGTACCGCTGGTGATTGTCAGGACAAGTACGGACGATGGAAATGGAGCAATGGAGATTCCTTTACCGGCTTCTTTAAGGATGGCAGACTCTTTATGGGAACCTATACTTTTGCAGGTGGAGGAAAATACAGCGGTATGTTTAACAGCGACAACCAATTCCATGGTACTGGGAGGTATTTCTATGCTGACGGAGCCTATTATGGCGGACAATGGAATAATGGTGAGATGCAGGGCAGAGGTTACTACCACAACAAAGATCTTGATCAGCAGATCGGAGTATGGGACAATTCAGTTCTGATTAAATCCATGAAATAACTGAAGCTTAAGAATATAGTTAAAACACGACTTAGGTCGTGTTTTTTATTTTTAATTGATTTCATATCATAAAACAGGTATTTTTTGCTATTTCATTACTGAAATTTCATCATCTATAAGCTAAAAAAATAGCATCGATTGGATCTTTTAAAACAAAATATTGAGGTATCATTGGTAACTCAGGAAGAGATATCCATTGAATTTTCTTGAACAGAAACAAAATAAAATAAATGTTTTATATATTTAGAACTCATAAAAATCGAATAATTTAAATACCCTAAGAAAATGAAACCATTAAACCGTCTGTTTCTTAATGCATTAATTTTAATGTTAAGTGTATCTCTATTTGCACAAAAGACGCCAAGTAGACCAAATTCAACATCAAACCCCAATACAACGAGCTATAATACATCCAATAAGGAAGTGAACGAGACCCTGAGCTATGTAAATGATATGCTGGCCCGATATAATATTTATAATTCCTCCTTCAAGGTAGATATGAGTAAGAAAGAGATCAGTTTTATGGATAAATTCTCGATCCTTACCGCAAAATGGGCGGATATAGATTTCTATAATTCCAACAATAATATAGGATTTGGTTGTAAGGACGGATCTGATTGTATGGAAGATAGGGATTTTGATACAGGTTCCCTGCAATCTCCAAGATCGTCCTATAGCCTGAGCATCAAAGAAGATGACGAGAAGATGATCTATCAGACCAATGTGATCGTTGGAAAACTGAATGATATGTTGGAGAGTCTTACCGTAGGAGGAGCAGTATCAAATTCGAGTGTAGTGGAAAGGAACCTGAAAATAATCAATGATGCATTTGATAAATACAATACCTATGATGCCAAGTTTTCTGTTCGTAATGGAAGGATCTATCTCGATAACTCTGTTTCCAATTTCTCGGCCGATATCAATGATGTGATCTTCTACGTTCATTATGAGAACAAGTGGATGGTTCTTAAATGCATAAAGGATGGTTGTTTTGACGGAACCTCATTCGAAGACGAATATTCCATGAGCTTGAAAACAAGTAGTGGAGCTATTTGTCCTAACATAGATGAGGTACTAGAAGCATTTAACAAGATCAGAAGTGATGTTTTGAGTAAATAATAATTGAATTACTAAAAATAAATATTTACCTATTAACTACAAAGACAACCAAAGAATGATATGAAGTTTTTTGTGGAAGTCCTTCAAAATAAATTAAAGATGATATTTATAATTTAAAGGCTTCTTTTACTTTATCCACATAATCCAATTTCTCCCAGGTAAAGGTCTCGACCTCTTTCTGGATTTCATTTCCATCCCCCGATTTAAATGTCAACATCTTCTTCTCAGGTGTTCTGCCCATGTGTCCGTATGAAGCAGATTCATAATAAATTGGATTTCGAAGCTTCAATCGTTGTTCGATGAAATAAGGACGCATTTCGAATATAGATTCGACAACATTACTGATCTCAGCATCGCTCATATCGATATTTGCTGTACCAAATGTGTCAACCAGAATACTGGTCGGTTTAGCAAGACCGATGGCATAGCTCACCTGTACCAATGCCTCTTTACACAATCCGGCAGCTACAAGATTCTTGGCTATATGCCGCGTAGCATAGGCAGCAGATCGATCTACTTTACTGGGATCCTTTCCGCTGAAAGCACCACCACCATGAGCCCCTTTTCCACCATAGGTGTCTACTATGATCTTTCTACCAGTTACCCCAGTATCGCCGTGAGGCCCACCAATTACAAAAGTCCCGGTTGGATTAACATGATAGGTGATATCATCATTGAACAGGTCCTTGATATTTTTAGGTAGCTTATCGATTACTCTGGGCATGAGTATGGATTTCATATCTTTTTTAATGATCTCCAACATCTCTTCATCGGCCTTCTTTTTATCCTCTCCTTTGATGAAATCATCGTGTTGAGTTGAAATAACAATGGTGTTGATCTTTTGAGGGATATTGTCATCGCTATATTCGATGGTTACCTGACTTTTAGAATCGGGTCTCAAGTAATGTATATCCCGATCCTCTTTTCTCAATAAAGCCAGTTCTTGAAGAATACGATGACTTAGATCCAATGCTAAAGGCATGTAATTATCGGTCTCATTGGTTGCATAGCCAAACATCATACCCTGATCTCCAGCACCTTGTTCTTCTTTATTTTCTTTATCAACACCCTGATTAATGTCTGGAGACTGTTCGTGAATCGCTGAAAACACACCACAAGAATTCCCATCGAACATATATTCACTTTTGGTGTAACCTATCTTATTGATCACATCTCTTGCAATTTTCTGAACATCCAAATAGGTGTTGCTCTTTACTTCACCTGCCAATACTACCTGACCGGTGGTTACCAGAGTTTCACAAGCTACTTTCGATTCTGGATCAAAAGCAAGAAAGTGATCTACCAATGCATCGCTGATCTGATCAGCTACTTTATCAGGATGTCCTTCTGAGACACTCTCTGAAGTGAATAGATATGCCATATTTAAACTATTTTTTTGAAGATTTGACAATCGTGTCAAAGGAAGTTCACACTGCCTTTTAGCATTTTTTTTTGAGGTTGCAATCAGTCAAATCTTTCCTCTTAATTTTTGTTCTGCAAAAGTAAAAAAATATTGTGAATCCTATTTCTCTTTGTAATTTTTTATCGAAAATATTTGGATAATTGATTATATGAACAAATATTTGCGCTATCAAAGTTCAAACACTTATTGAAATTGTTATCAAGAAAGGTGGAGGGATTGGACCCTTTGAAACCTTAGCAACCCTTTATCAGTAAAGTAGGTGCTAAATTCTACTGGATCAAATTGATCAGATAGATAACCCAAACAGAATTTTCCACAAATTCTGATCATTCTTTATAACATTTTTCTATTAAGTACGTCACCAATTGACGCATTTGGCTTATGATTGAATGTATGTAATACAGAGAATTAGAAAAATGATAGTAACGACCTATTGTCTATTTTATCAGAATGATCCATTACAATGGACCATTAATAGAAAAAAAAATAATTGATCATCACTATGGCAAATGTATTGAAGGAATTGAAGAATAGGATATTAGTGCTTGATGGAGCCATGGGTACCATGTTGCAGCAATATGATTTCTCAGAAGAGGATTTTCGAGGTGATCGATTTAGGGACTGGGAAGTTTCATTGAAAGGGAATAACGACCTGTTGTCGATCACTCAACCTAAAGCAATTTCGGAAATTCATGCCAAGTACCTGGAAGCAGGTGCAGACATTATTGAGACCAACACATTTTCCGCTACGAGTATAGCCATGGCAGACTATCAAATGGAAGAAATGGTGTATGAAATCAATGTGGAATCAGCCAGGATCGCCAAAGAGATAGCTGAAGAGTTCACAGGAAGAACTCCTCAAAAACCCAGATTCGTTGCTGGAAGTATCGGTCCTACGAATAAAACGGCAAGTATGTCTCCCGAAGTGAATGATCCCGGATATAGAGCTATCACCTTTGACGAGCTAAGATCAGCCTATAAATTGCAAGTTGAAGCCTTATTGGATGGTGGAGTGGATCTATTACTTGTAGAGACCGTTTTTGACACTCTCAATGCTAAAGCGGCTTTGTTTGCCATTGAAGAGGTCAAGGAAGAACGAAATATCGATGTGCCCATAATGGTGTCCGGTACCATTACGGATGCTTCGGGAAGAACGTTGTCCGGACAAACGGTAGAAGCTTTTTTAGCCTCTATTTCCCATATTCCATTGTTGAGCATCGGTTTCAATTGTGCTTTGGGTGCAGAGCAACTCAAGCCCTTTTTAAAAAGACTATCAAGGGATACTTCCTTCTTTACCTCAGCCCATCCAAATGCCGGATTACCCAATGCATTTGGAGAATACGATCAGACACCCCAGCAAATGATGCAATTGATCGAGGAATACCTTCAGGAAGGACTGATCAATATAATTGGAGGATGTTGCGGAACCAATCCGGATCATATCAGAAAGATCGCTATAATAGCCAGCGAGCACAAACCCAGGAATTGTGCTGAAGTCAAAATTTCAGATAAAAGATACTTGACCCTATCTGGATTGGAATCATTGGTCGTAACACCAGAGAGCAACTTTATCAATGTGGGTGAACGAACTAATGTAACGGGATCCAGAAAGTTCCTAAGACTCATTCAAGAGGACAACTACGATGAAGCTATTGAAATTGCAAGACTTCAAGTTGAGGACGGTGCTCAGATCATCGATGTGAATATGGACGAAGCCATGATAGATGGTGTGCAGGCCATGACCAGATTCCTTAATCTTATCGCCTCTGAACCGGACATTGCAAGAGTTCCTATTATGATCGATTCATCCAAATGGGAGATCATTGAGGCAGGACTTAAAGTAGTTCAGGGGAAATGTGTTGTTAACTCGATAAGCTTAAAGGAAGGGGAGGAAGAATTTATCAGACAGGCGAAATTGATAAGACGGTATGGTGCAGCAGTCATCGTCATGGCATTTGACGAAACAGGGCAGGCAGACAGTTTTCAGAGAAGGATATCTATTTGTAAAAGATCCTATGATATACTGGTGAATACCGTTGGTTTCCCTCCCGAAGACATCATATTCGATCCCAACATCTTTCCGGTAGCAACTGGTATGGAAGAACATAGAAGGAACGCAATAGATTTTTTCAAGGCTACAAAATGGATCAGAGAACAGTTAGCCCATTCAAATGTTTCGGGAGGAGTCAGTAATGTGTCCTTTTCATTTCGAGGGAACAACAGCATCAGGGAAGCCATGCATTCGTCCTTCTTATATCATGCGATCGAGCATGGAATGAACTTGGGAATCGTAAATCCATCCCTATTAGAAGTTTATGACGAGATCGATGAAGAACTATTGGAGCATGTTGAGGATGTATTATTGGACCGGAGAGAGGATGCCACAGAACGATTGATGGACTATTCAGAGACCGTAAAAGGAATTGTAAAGGAGTCCAATGTGGAAGTTCAGGAATGGAGAACAGAGCCTTTACAAGACCGAATTACCCACGCATTGGTAAAAGGGATTGATGCATTTATAATCGAAGATGTAGAAGAGGCCAGAATGGAATCCGAAAAGCCCATCGATGTCATTGAAGGACATTTGATGATCGGAATGGATGTGGTTGGTGAGTTGTTCGGAAGTGGAAAGATGTTCTTGCCACAAGTGGTGAAATCGGCCAGAGTGATGAAGAAGGCGGTAGCCTATCTTCAACCTTATATTGAGAAGGAAAAAGGGGGTAGATCAGAATTTGCCGGAAGAATTGTCATGGCAACTGTAAAAGGGGATGTACATGATATTGGAAAGAACATAGTGAGTGTTGTACTGGGATGTAATAATTATGAAGTGATCGATCTTGGGGTGATGGTACCTCTTGAAAAGATCATCGATACCGCGATCAAGGAACAGGCCGATATCATAGGTCTAAGTGGTTTGATCACTCCATCCTTGGACGAAATGGTTTATGTTTCCATGGAAATGGAAAAACGCAAATTGAGTATTCCATTGATCGTTGGAGGAGCGACTACGTCAAGGGTGCATTCAGCAGTTAAGATCGCTCCCAATTACAGTCATGCAGTAGTACATGTCAATGATGCTTCTAAGGCTGTAACAGTAGTGGGCAATCTGTTGAATAAGAACAAAGAACGGTATATGGACCAGATCAGGACGGAATACAACACATTTAGAGATCAGTTCTTATCACGTAACAGAAAAAAAGAGTTTTTAAGCATTGAAGATGCCAGGAATAATAAATTAAGGATCGATTGGAGTTCGACCAGGATCATGAAGCCTACCAAATTGGGAATTGATATTTTAGATGATTTCGATCTAACCCTATTATTGGATTTCATCGACTGGACCCCATTCTTCAGGAGTTGGGAGTTACACGGAAAATTCCCGAACATTTTGGAAGACGAAATAATCGGAGAACAGGCAACAGCCTTGTACCATGATGCTCAGAACTTGTTGAAAAGGATTATCGATGAAAGACTTTTAAAAGCAAAAGCAGTATTTGGACTATTCGCTTCGAATTCAGTACATGACGATATAGAACTGTATGATCAAGATAGGGAGATATTAAATACCTTCATCACGCTTCGTCAGCAATCAAAGAAGAGAGATGGAGTTCCTAATGTAGCTTTGTCCGATTTTATAGCTCCTAAAGAATCGGGAATTGAAGATTATATGGGTTGTTTTTGTGTTACAGCTGGATTCGGTACGCAGGAATTGGCCCAACAATTTGAAGAGGCTCACGATGATTATAGTTCGATTATGATCAAAGCCATTGCCGATAGATTGGCTGAGGCATTTGCCGAGTATCTGCATAAGGAGGTGCGAACCAGATATTGGGGATATGCCTCGAATGAGGATCTGTCAAACGAAGACATCATAAAGGAAAACTACCGTGGTATACGTCCAGCACCGGGCTATCCTGCATGTCCAGATCATTTGGAAAAAAAGACCATATGGGAAGTATTGAATGTAAAGGAAAATATAGGAGTAGAGCTGACGGAAAGTATGGCTATGTGGCCTGCAGCAAGCGTTAGCGGGTATTATTTTGCAAATCCAGAGGCCAGATATTTCGGTCTGGGAAAAATTAAGAACGATCAATTGGAAGATTATTCCAAGCGAAGAAAAATCTCTGTTGTTGAGGCCGGAAAATGGCTGAACCCAAATTTAAATGAATAGTCAATGAAAGTAACTGACCACATTAAAAATGCCAATGGCAAGACCCAATTCTCATTTGAGATATTACCACCATTAAAAGGCGAACATCTGCAATCGATCTTCGACAATATCGATCCCTTGATGGAATTCAATCCTCCGTTCATCGATGTGACCTATCACCGTGAAGAATACATATATAAGGAATTGGAGAACGGTCTGTTGAAGAAGAAGATTGTAAAAAAACGCCCGGGTACGGTTGGGATCTGCGCTGCCATTCAAAATAAGTATCAAGTGGATGCCATACCCCATATCCTGTGTGGAGGGTTTACCACTGAAGATACCGAGAACTTTCTAATAGATCTCGATTTTTTAGGAATTCAGAATGTCATGGCCCTTCGGGGAGACCCGGTCAAGAGTGAAACGTATTTCAAGCCCGATAAGGAAGGGCATGCCTATGCCAGCGATCTGGTGAATCAGATCCAGGAATTGAACCTGGGAAACTATCTGGACGATGAGTTATTGAATACGTCCAAGACCGATTTTTGTATTGGAGTAGCGGCTTATCCTGAAAAACATGCAGAGGCTCCAAGTTTGGATAGCGATATTTATTTTTTAAAGAAAAAAATTAAGAAGGGGGCCAATTACATCGTTACGCAAATGTTCTTTGATAATCAGAAGTATTTTGACTTCGTTAAGAAATGCAGGAATGAGGGTATTACAATTCCAATCATACCGGGATTGAAGCCCATTGCTACCAAGAAGCAACTCAATTTAATACCCCATCGTTTTAAAGTGGATCTGCCTGATGAACTGATACACGAAGTGTTGAATTGCAAGAATAATGAACAGGTCAGACAGGTAGGCGTTGAATGGTGTGTCAACCAGTCTAAAGAACTCAAGAAAGCAGGTATACCCGTATTGCATTATTATTCCATGGGGAGAAGTGACAATATCAGGTCGATCGCTTCACAAATATTCTAAACTAATTGACTTTTTGAAGTCGGGCACGCTGAACCACGCTAATAGGGAAGGAGATCACTTCGGGGATCTCCTCGGACAACCCTCCGGTGATCGATTTCTTCTTGGTTTGTGAGGCAACGATCTCAAACACCATATAATCCATTTCAAAAGTAATGAACGTGGTTAGGAGGCTTCCCATAACCTCGAATAAGAAATAGATGCGATTCCCAACAACCTTGGCATCTAAAAAGATTCCATTATTCTCATCCAAGATGTAATCTCCTTTGGAAGCGTCTTTTTCCTTTAAGGTATAACTTCTGGTCTGCTTATTTTCACCCGCACCATAGACGATGGTATAATCATATTTTCCAACAGAATCTGTAGCCAACAGATGAAACTCCATCGGGATATTCTGTTGCCCATTCTCAGAATGGATCGTGAGTTCTCCTTTATAGTTTCCTAAGTAGGAATCAGGAAATATTTTGTCTGTATGTTCCTGAGCAATACTTATATTTGATATACAAATGATACTGAATATTAAGAGTAGTTTCATCGCCTTTTTTATTTAGTTAAAGTACCAATTAATTTTTAAATGTCAGTTGTCAGAAGAGAATTGGAGATTGCTTATAAAAGAGTCAATCCCTTTATACATCGAACACCAGTAATGAGATCCCAATCGATCGATGAGATGGTAGGTTGTAATGTGTTCTTTAAGTGTGAGAATTTTCAAAAAACAGGCTCGTTCAAGATGAGAGGAGCAACCAATGCCATACTCAATTTATCTGATGAACGAAGGCAAAAGGGAGTGATCACACATTCTTCCGGAAATTTTGCACAGGCCATATCATTAGCTGCAAAAATACAAGGGGTGAAAGCCTATATTATCATGCCAAATAACGCATCGGAGATCAAAAAGGATGCTGTTAAAGGTTATGGAGGAATCATTACATTATCAGATGCAGATATCAATTCCAGAGAACAAGTCACAAGAACAATACAAGAAAGAACACATGCGAATTTTCTGCATCCATCCAATCAGTTGGATGTTATTTTAGGGCAAAGCACCGCCACGATCGAATTTATGGAACAAAACCCAGAGATGGATTTCATATTGACACCCGTAGGAGGAGGTGGACTAATTGCAGGAACAGCTCTGGCTGCCCATCATTTTAATAACAATTGTAAAGTGATAGGGGGTGAACCCACTCAAGCTGATGACGCATATCGATCATTGAAAATGGGTGCGATACAAAAAAACAAAGAAGCGAATACCATTGCAGACGGACTTAGAACCCATCTGGGGGATGTGAATTTTCCAATTATTAAGGAACATGTCTTAAAGATCATCAGAGTAGATGAAAATGAAATTGTTCAGGCAATGAAAATCATTTGGAATCGTTTGAAAATTATTGTCGAACCATCAAGCGCTGTTCCTTTGGCTGCATTGTTGAAAGAAAAAGAAAATTTTAAAGGAGATCAGGTAGGTATAATTCTATCCGGAGGTAATGTGGATTTAGGCCAATTACCTTTTTAAAATTGGTTATATTTGCACGTTTTTTAATACATGAGGTATACTCTTTACGTACTATTTATTTTCCTATCATTTCAGATCTCGACAGCTCAACAAAATGAGCTGAAGTTCTATTCGGTGGAAGCTGAATATTTTACAGGGAGCATTCTTGAACACAATCTCGATATTTCTCATTTGATTACCGGTCTTCCTTCCGGAATGGTCCTTAGTTTTAACCGAAAAACCTATGGATTTACAGAGATCGAAGGAAGATACAATTATCCTGATTGGGGGTTTACTTTTATTTATCAGGATATGAAGAACCCCATTCTGGGTGAGAACTATTCATTGTATGGGCATTTTACCTGGTATTTCCTTAACCGCATGCTTCGTGTTGGAATTGCCCAAGGGATAGCCTATAACACTAATCCCTATGATCCTGAGACCAATTTCGATAACAATGCCTACGGGAGTCATTTATTGAGTTCAACTTTTCTAAGGGCAAATTTCGTAAAAGAGAATCTATGGAAAGGACTTGGGGTCCATGCCGGGTTTGGAGTGATCCATTATTCAAATGCCAATTACAAAGCCCCCAATAGCAGTACCAATACACTTTATTTCAGCGCAGGATTGAACTATACTTTCAATCAGATCAATTTTCCACCCTATATTCCGGTGGGATCCTGGCCCAGTTCCAACTATGCAGAGCGTATAAAATATAATATTGCCTTTCGTACTGGGGTGAATGAGGCAGACGTAAATGGCTTGGGACAGTATCCATTTGCAACCATTTCACTTTTTGCAGACAAAAGGATCAACTATAAAAGTACTTTCCAGGTAGGAGTCGATTTCTTCTTTTCAAGATTCTTGGAGGAACTCATAAGATATAGATCCATAGCATTTCCAGGAGATGGTTTGACCGGAGATGAGGATTATAGAAGAATAGGGGTATTCCTAGGACATGAACTGCGTTTTAACAGAATAGCCTTTGTGTCTCAACTGGGATATTATGTATATTGGCCCTACGAATTTGAGAATAGGTTTTATAACAGATTGGGAATCAAAAGATACTTTTTTGAAGACAAGTTCTTTGTTGCCGCAACGGTTAAAGCACATTGGGCAAAAGCTGAGGCGGTCGAATTTACAATTGGATACCGTTTATAACTGAATGATGAGAAAAGCACTTTTTCTTTTTGGTATTTTATCGATCTTCTTAGGATGTGATTCTGAGAATGCCTGGGACTGTTTCCAGGATTCAGGAGAGATCATCCAGGAGGAGTTTCATGTTGATGGATTCAAGAAGATCATCATCTGGAACAGGGTTAAGTTATACGTCTCTGAGGGTCCTGTTCAACGGGTTGTTGTGGAAACTGGTTCTAATCTATTGAATGAAATAAAGGTTCGTGTAGAGGATAGCATACTAAAGGTGAGTGACAGGAATAGTTGCAATTATGTTCGTGAATATGGGCTAACCAAAGTATATGTCACCTCACCAAATATAGAACAGATCCAAAATAGTTCCGGACTGGCAGTGGAAAGTGTAGGAACCATTTCATATAACGATTTGGAGTTGATTTCGGAGGATCCAGATCTGTTAGGGGAGTTTCATAAGGATGGTGATTTCATCTTCAATGATCTGAATGTGAATGTCTTAAGGATTTATGCAAATGGGCTTTCCAGGTTCTATCTTAAGGGCAAGGCCTTCAATGCTCATTTTGGGGCAGCAGACGGAGATGTTCGAATAGAAGCTGGAGAATTGGAAGTACAGAATTTATTTATTTTTCATAGAAGCACCAATAAGATGATCGTAAATCCCATTCAGTCAATACAAGGGAAAATAATTGGACTGGGTGATGTAATCGCAAAAAACCATCCGCCTATCGTAGAGGTCGAGGAATTATTTACAGGAAAACTTATCTTTGAATAGTGAGTTCTGCGAATAGACTCTCCAGATCCCTACCCTTTAAGGTCTCACCTAAACTTTGGTCATGTACAATAGCACCTTTGTTGATTATAATGACATGATCGCATAAGGCCTCAACTTCCTGCATGATGTGGGTAGACAATATTACTGTTTTATTCGATTCCTTGACGACCGAGCGGATCAGCTCCCTGATCTCAATGATCTGGTTGGGATCCAGTCCGGTTGTTGGTTCATCCAATATAAGGACTTCAGGATCATGCAATAGAGCACTGGCTAATCCAACACGTTGCCGATATCCCTTCGATAGTTGTTCGATCTTCTTGTTTGATTCATTGATCAATCCGGTTTGCTGAATAACCGTTTTTATCCGATCCTTTGAAACCCGGTGTACATTTGAAACGAACTCGAGATATTCGGCAACATACATATCCAGATATAAAGGATTGTTCTCGGGAAGATAACCAATACATTTTTGAACATCGATTTTTTGTTCTAAGATCGAAAACCCATTGACAAAAGCATTTCCTCTTGATGGGGTGATAAAGGTGGTTAGGATCTTCATCAAGGTAGATTTACCGGCACCATTGGGTCCCAAGAGACCAACAATAGACCCTTTTTCAATGGAAAAGGTCACATCATTCAGTGCTTTATTGTCACCATACGATTTATGGATATTTTCAACCTTGATCGACATAATTTTATTTAAAGCAAATCTACATAAATTTATTACGTAATTTTATCCAGATTATTTTGTTTCACTTATAATTGTCCAATTGAAAGACAATAAACACTTACGGCATTGGTTAGACGATTTTGAACTGGACCATCCATTGGTCATAGCCGGTCCCTGTAGTGCAGAAACGGAAGAACAGCTCATCAACACAGCACACAAATTAAAAGAGACCGATGCAACTTTCTTAAGAGCCGGAATCTGGAAACCCCGATCCCGACCAGGGCATTTTGAAGGGGTTGGTGAGGAAGGATTGAAATGGATCAATACTGCGAAGGATGAGACAGGTCTGTTGACCGCAACCGAAGTAGCCAGCCCTCAGCATGTAGATCTGGCTTTTAAATACGATATCGATCTGCTTTGGATAGGTGCTCGAACAACGGTGTCACCATTCATCGTTCAGGAACTTGCCGAAGCATTGAAGGGAACAAAAAAGATCGTTTTGATCAAGAACCCAGTGAATCCCGATCTGTCATTATGGCTCGGAGCGGTAGAACGTTTCCATAAATTTGATATTCAGAATCTGGGTGTGATTCACAGGGGATTTCCATCTTACGAGAAGACCAAATACAGGAACAACCCTGAATGGCAGATCACCATCGATCTGCAAAATAATTTTCCGAACCTTCCCTTATTGTTAGATCCCTCCCACATTGCTGGAAATAGGGCTTTGATATTCGACCTGTGCCAAACAGCATTGGATTTGAATTATGATGGTTTTATGATCGAAACCCATCTCGATCCAGACAAAGCTTGGAGTGATGCAAGTCAGCAAATAACTCCAGACACCCTGAGTAAGATCACCAAGAAATTGAAGGTTAGAGAATCGGATAGTGATGTTCTTGAGTATCAAAGCTTGCTTAAAACGATGCGTTCGGAGATCGAATTGGTTGATCATAAGATATTGGAGATCCTGGCCAAGCGTATGAAGATCGTAGATCAAATAGGGAAATTGAAGAAAGAAAACAATGTTGCTATCTTACAATCAAAAAGATGGAATGCGATCTTGTCGAAAATGATCCAGGAAGGAGCCGAAAATAATCTTAGTGAGGCGTTCATTTTGAATATGTTCAAGGCCATTCATCAGGAATCCATAAATCATCAAAAAAAGATCATAGATAATTGAAAACGAAGTAACGTAAATGAAGGGGATCGTTTATAAATCAACTGGAAGCTGGTACACCGTCAAAACCGAACAGGGAAACTTCTATGAATGTCGGTTGAAAGGGAAATTCAAGATCAAAGGTATCAAGAATACCAATCCAGTTGCAGTTGGTGATCGTGTAGAATTTGAATTAGAAAAGAAAGGGAAGCAAGAGAACGGGATCATCAATACGATCATTGATCGGGAAAATTATATCATTAGGAAGTCGGTAAAGCTTTCTAAACAAACCCATATTATCGCAGCCAATATCGATATGGCCTTTTTGTTGGTCACCCTGACCAATCCGACCACCTATACAACATTTGTCGATCGCTTCTTAGTTACTGCTGAGGCGTATAGCATCCATACCGTTCTGCTGTTCAACAAGATCGATAGCTACACGAAAGAAGAGTTGGTTGAAGTGATGTACCTGATGGATATTTATAGAGAGATCGGTTATGAATGCCTGGATATTTCAGCAAAAACAGGACATCAAATAGATAGGGTCAAATCGATGATGAATGATAAAGTATGTGTGTTCGCAGGTCATAGTGGTGTTGGGAAGTCCACATTGATCAATGCATTGGAACCCAATTTGAACTTGAAGACCAAGGAAATTTCAGAGCAGCATCTGCAGGGTCAGCACACCACCACATTTGCAGAAATGTATGATCTTTCATTTGGAGCTCAGATAATAGATACACCGGGTATCAAGGGGTTTGGCATGGTTGATATGGACCAGGAAGAGTTAGGAGATTATTTTCCTGAATTTTTTAGGAAGAAAGAAGATTGTAAATTTAACAATTGTCTTCATATGGAAGAACCGTCCTGTGCCGTTAAAGAAGGATTGGAAAATGGGGAACTGGCCTGGTCGAGATACAGGAGTTATAAGCAATTGATGTTAGGTGATGAGGACACATACAGATAATATAGGATGAAGAAATGAGAGTGGTCATACAAAGAGTACGTAAAGCATCGGTTTCCATAGAAGGTAAAGAGGTAGCCAGCATTGATAGAGGCCTTATGATCCTTTTGGGAATTGAACACGAGGATACAGCTGAAGATATCGATTGGCTTTGTGGAAAAATTGCACGATTGAGGATTTTTGATGATGAGGATGATATTATGAATCTGTCAATAACAGATATTCAAGGTGACGCTTTGGTGGTGAGTCAGTTTACATTACATGCCTCCACCAAGAAAGGGAACAGACCCTCCTATATTCGCGCTGCCCGACCGGAGTCTGCAATACCCTTGTATGAGAAATTTGTAAGCAGATTGAGCCAGGATATAGGCAGCCAGGTTAGAACAGGTGAATTTGGCACAATGATGGATATCTCATTGGTAAATCAAGGACCGGTAACGATTCTTATTGATTCTAAAATAAGAGAATGATATTTTGAACTTAATAGAATAATTATGGATATAAAAAACGCTCAACTGGTTGTAGACCATTGGATAAAAGAACATGGAGTTCGATATTTCAATGAGCTTACCAACATGGCACAACTTACCGAGGAAGTTGGTGAGGTAGCTCGCATAATAGCCAGAAGGTATGGTGAACAGAGTGAAAAGGAAAGCGACAAGGACAAAGACCTTGGGGAAGAATTGGCCGATGTATTGTTCGTAGTTTTATGCCTGGCCAATCAGACCGGTATCGATCTCCAGGAAGCCTTCGATGCAAAAATCCGTAAAAAGACCGATAGAGATCATAAGCGCCATCAGAATAACGATAAACTAAGATAGTATGTTTAAAACGATAGTTTCTGCAAAAGGATTCTGGAGCTCGGTGATCTCCATAGGTGTTGCTTTTGCTTTACTCTTTACGATCATTAAATGGGCCATCGAGGGATTCAAGATGGAATACTTCACTACTTTGGAAAACCCCTTGTTCTTTGTGCTTGGACTCATCGTCAGTGGATTTGTATATGGATTTCTGGTGACCTATGGGAAGTATAGAGGGAAGTACAAGAAAGGAGAACTCAAATAATGAAAGTCAGGCTTTCATACTCCAATCCCAATAGCAATCATTCCAATCCTGTCATAACCATTACCGGATCCAAGAGTGAGTCCAATCGATTTCTAATTCTTCAAAGACTATATCAGGGAATTCACCTGGAGAACCTGTCCAATAGTGATGATACCTTGCTGTTAAAAGAGGGATTGAATTCAAGCATTAGGAATATTGATGTGAATCATGCCGGTACAAGCATGCGGTTTCTGACTGCCTATTTTTCAATGATCGAGGAGAGTTCGATTTTACTCTCAGGAAGCATGAGAATGCAAGAAAGGCCGATCGGCGTTCTGGTGAATGCTCTAAGAGCCCTGGGTGCCAATATAAGTTATTTAAATAAAGAGGGATTTCCACCACTTCAGATCAATGGTAAAAAAATAGGTGGTGGAAAAATTGAAATGGATGCCGAGATCAGCAGTCAGTTTATCAGCGCAATGATGCTCATAGCACCTGCTCTTAAAAAAGGATTGACCATTGAACTAAAAGGGCAGATCGCATCCCGTTCCTATATAGAGCTGACACTGGGGGTTCTTAAGAAGATAGGAGTTGATTGTAGATTCATTGAAAATGTGATATCGATACAGCCCTTCAGCTTGGATGAAAAAATCACAATACCGATTGAAAGTGATTGGAGCTCTGCATCTTATTGGTATAGTATAGTGGCTATGTCTAAGGGACTTACGGTCACCTTAAAACACTTTAATCCATCCAGTTTACAAGGGGATTCAATCGTTGCCCCGATCTTCGAGAAACTTGGTGTTTCAACCACCTTCCATTCATCTGGATCGTCGATAACCATCACAAAGAATAATAATGCACTTCCGGATATCATACAATTGGACCTCATAGAGACTCCCGATCTGGCACAGACCACTGCGGTTACCTGTTTCGGCCTGGGTGTGGAATGTGTTTTATTGGGATTAAAGACTCTTCAGATAAAAGAGACTGACCGATTGACCGCATTAAAAAATGAACTTGAGAAGTTTGGGGCAAATGTTGTGGTCAGTTCCGACTCGATTAGGGTAAATCCAACCGAAAACATTCATGAGAATGTTGAAATAAATACTTACGATGATCATAGAATGGCATTGTCATTTGCTGCTTTGGCTATGAAAAAATCGATCGTGATCGATCGACCCGATGTGGTTTCAAAATCCTATCCTTCCTTCTGGGATGATCTTAAAAAAGCGGGTTTTTCGTTAACCTTTGAATAATAAACCGTTATTTACTTGACAACCCCTACTGTGAGATTGTATATTTGCAGCTTTTAAATTCAAAAGAACATCAGATATGGGAATGAAACTTTCAAAATTCAACTTTAAACTTCCAGATAATCTATTGGCCGAATACCCAGCAGCACACCGCGATGAGTCTCGATTAATGGTTTTGAACCGTGAAAAGCATACTATTGAACATAAAACGTTTAAAGATCTGATCGATTATTTTGAAGAGGATGATGTTTTGGTATTGAATAATACAAAGGTTTTTCCTGCCCGACTCTTCGGTAATAAAGAAAAGACAGGAGCTCGTATTGAGGTCTTCCTCCTCAGGGAATTGAATACAGAGACCAGATTATGGGATGTCTTAGTCGATCCCGCAAGAAAGATCAGAATTGGGAATAAATTGTATTTTGGTGCGGATGAGTCTTTAGTTGCTGAGGTGATCGATAATACAACTTCCAGAGGGAGAACTTTGAGATTCTTATTTGACGGTCCTTATGATGAATTCAGAAGTAAGTTGAATGAATTGGGAGAAACCCCATTACCAAAATATATCAAGAGAGATGTCGAGCCAGAAGATGCTGAAAGATATCAGACCATATTTGCTAAGAATGAGGGAGCTGTTGCTGCTCCAACTGCAGGATTGCACTTCTCAAAGCATCTCTTGAAGCGTTTGGAGATCAAAGGAGTCAACTTTGCCGAGGTAACCCTTCACGTAGGTTTGGGGACGTTCAGCCCGGTTGAAGTGGAAGACCTTTCCAAGCATAAGATGGATTCAGAAGAGATCATCATCGACGAGATCGCTGAACGCATTATCAACTCTGGAATCCAAAATAAAAGAAGAATTTGTGCTGTGGGAACTACTGCAATGAGGGCTCTGGAAAGCTCGGTTTCATCAAGCGGCACCTTGAACGCCTATTCGGGGTGGACGAACAAATTCATTTTCCCTCCATACGATTTTAGTATCGCCAATATGATGGTTACGAATTTTCATACTCCAAAGTCGACTTTATTGATGATGGTTTCTGCTTTTGCCGGCCATGAATTTATCAAGGAGGCTTATGAAGAAGCTGTCAAAGAAAAATACCGGTTTTATACGTATGGGGACGCCATGTTGATCCTCTAACAGACAAAAAAAGATCCTGAAATAGTTCAGGATTTTTTTATTCCTAAACTTTTGATTTTCAAATATCAAAATAAAAAGGTAATTTAGTAATTCTATAGGTACGACAATCCTAAAGCGAATGAAAAAAATTACCTTATTCATTATTTTATTTTCCTGCTCTTTGCTTTCCTTAGCCCAGGATATGGATGAGGATTATCCAATAAGTTGGGATCTTAATATTGATACCGAAGTCGAACCAATTGTTCTGCCTCCATTGGACATGGAAGGGATCGCAATTGAAGACAGCATCAATGACCTTGATAAAAGCTTACCCTGGAGATACGGTATTAGCAGGACTGTTCAACTGGATCTTGAAAATAATGGTGTTTGGACCACATTACACAATGGAGATCGGATCTGGCAGATCGCAATACAATCACCTGGTGCATTAAATCTCAGCATTAATTTTAACGAATTCTATTTACCGGAAGGTAGTAAGATGCATCTATACAATGATGAAAAGACCGATGTATCTAAAACCTATTCCAATTCACAGAACAGATCCAACGAAATGCTTGGGTCTTGGTTTATTGATGGTGATATTATCTGGGTGGAATATTTTGAACCCAGCTTTGTGGCACATGAACCAAAATTGGAACTAAATGGGATCATTCACGGATACAGAATGGGAAAAGTGAACCTATTGGTTGATGGTATGAGGGGGTTGAATGATTCCGGCGCATGTAATTATGATGTCAACTGTCCGGTTGGAAGTGATTTTAACTCCACAAAGAATATTGTTAAAAAGGCTGTAGCCTTACTCAATCTGGGAAATGGATTTCTTTGTTCTGCAGCCTTGATCAACAATACAAATAGGGATAAAACTCCCTATATGCTTACTGCAAATCATTGTCTAAATAATAGCGATCCTTCCTTTTGGTCGGTGCGTTTCAACTGGGTGAGTCCAAGTCCGGTTTGCGGTACAGAAGAGGAAAGTGCCGATATTATTTCTAATTTCACGATGAGTGGAGCCGAATTGAAAGCAAATAATCCATTAAGTGATTTTGCCTTGGTCGAACTGCATAATGCAATACCAAACTCATGGGATGTGACATTTGCCGGTTGGGATAATTCTGAGACCGATCCGTACTTTGAGGTAGGAATACATCATCCTAATGGGGATATTATGAAGATCTGTCGGGATGATTCAGGAGCCGTGAAAGATAATGCTAATGGAACCGAGGTTTGGCTGATTGGTGGAGATTCTGTTGGAACCGGAGATGGATGGGAAATCGGCACGACCGAAAGTGGTTCTTCCGGATCCCCTTTATTCGATCAGGATGGAAGAATAATTGGACAGCTTTATGCAGGATTATCATCCTGTATTGGGACCGATGATAATAACGATTATGATATCTATGGAAGATTTGGTGTTTCATGGAATGGCGGTACAACTCCGGAATCCAGATTGATAGACTGGTTGGACCCTTTAGGAACCGGACAAAATACTACCGATAATTTGTTGAATATATTAGGAGTTCCGGACAACGAGATCGAAGGAAATCTGGAGATCTACCCCAATCCTGCCAGTTCAATAATCACCGTGATGAATGGAAGATACCCACATTTGGAATATCAGTTCTTCAATATGTTGGGCCAACAGATACTATCTGGTTCCCTGTCAAATACTATGAATGAGATTCAGGTCGATCAATTATCAGAGGGAATCTATTTTCTACATCTGATCGATAAAGAAAGCAATGCCGATATAACCAAGAAGATCATTATTTCAAAATAAGATCATTAGAATATTATTCAAAGCCTCTTATTAAAGGGGCTTTTTTATTTGTATGCCCGCTAATTGTGATATTTTTGTTGTGGAATGAGTACAGAAAAAATAGATATAAGAACCCTGTCTAAATTGGAATTGAGAACGTTCTTTGAGGAGAATGGCGACCAATCATTTAGAGGGAATCAGGTGTATGAATGGTTGTGGAATAAAGGAGCACATCGGTTTGAGGATATGACCAATTTATCCAAGGAGATGCGTAACGTCCTCCAGGAACATTTTGTGATCAATCATATTGAGGTCGACCGCATGCAGAAAAGCACTGATGGCACCATAAAAAATGCAGTGAGACTTCACGATGGACTCATTGTCGAATCGGTTCTAATTCCGACAAAATCCAGAACCACTGCCTGTGTATCCTCGCAGGTAGGCTGTAGTCTGGATTGTACATTTTGTGCTACTGCAAGGCTTAAGAAGATGAGAAACCTAAATCCTGATGAGATATTCGATCAGGTGGTTGCTATCGATAAAGAAAGCCGATTGTATCACAACAGGCCGCTTTCAAATATCGTGTTCATGGGAATGGGTGAGCCTTTGATGAACTATAAGAATGTGATCAGATCGATCGAGATGATCACTTCCGAAGAAGGACTTGGGATGTCGCCAAAAAGGATCACTCTTTCAACATCTGGAGTTCCAAAGATGATCAAAAAAATGGCAGATGATAAGGTGAAATTCAATTTGGCTGTTTCACTTCACTCAGCCATTCAGGAGACCAGAGAGCGATTAATGCCTTTTGCCAAGTCAATGGACCTTGATGATCTATTGGATTCACTACGATATTGGTTTGATAAGACCAATAAAAGGGTAACTTATGAATATGTTGTTTGGGATGGGATAAATGATTCAATGGACCATATTAATGCCTTGGTGAAATTTTGTAAGCAGGTACCCTGTAAAGTAAATATCATAGAGTATAATCAGATCGATGATCCTGGTTTCAAGCAGGCCAATGATAAAGCAATAGCAGATTATATTCAGGTGCTGGAAAAGAACAGAATACCTGTTACTGTAAGAAGAAGCAGGGGTAAGGATATTGACGCAGCTTGTGGTCAGCTAGCAAATAAGTCCTAATTTACATCGTGCTTTTTATATATCTTTGACCCTACATGAAGATCGTCTCCCAAATAAAGACACCCATAGAATATGAGATGGAACTTTTCGAAAAGAAATTTCTTCTGTCCATGTCGTCCAAGGTGTCTCTTTTCAATAGAATAACGCATTATGTGGTGAACCGTAAAGGAAAGCAGATGCGACCCATGTTCGTTTTTCTAATAGCCAAGCTTACCAATAACGGAGAGGTAAATGACCGAACCTATAGAGGAGCTTCGGTGATCGAACTGATCCATACAGCCACATTGGTTCATGACGATGTGGTGGATGAAAGTAATTACAGAAGGGGTTTTTTCTCTGTAAATGCACTATGGAAGAATAAGATTGCAGTTCTGGTAGGTGATTATCTATTATCAAAAGGACTTTTGCTATCCATCGATAATGACGATTTCGATCTGCTTAAGATCATTTCGATCGCGGTAAGGGAAATGAGTGAAGGCGAACTACTGCAAATTGAGAAAGCCCGTAAGTTGGATATCACTGAAGAGGTATATTACAACATCATTCGTCAGAAGACAGCAACTCTCATTGCTGCTTGTTGCGCCATGGGTGCCCAGTCGGTTCATGCAACTAAGGAAGAGGTGGAGACCATGCGGAATTTCGGGGAACTCATTGGGATGGCATTTCAGATCAAGGATGATCTATTTGATTATGGAGAAAGAAAGATTGGCAAACCCACAGGTATCGATATCAAAGAACAAAAAATGACTCTTCCCTTGATCTACACACTGAATAATTGCAGCAAGAAAGAAAAAAGATGGATCATCAACTCGATCAAGAATCATAATAAAGATAAAGTTAGAGTTAGGGAATTGATCGCTTTGGTAAAATCAAAAGGGGGATTGGATTATTCGATCTCCAAAATGAAAGAATACCAACAGAAGGCTCTTACTATTCTAAACAATTATCCTGATTCACCGTATAAGAGATCTCTGGAGCTTATGGTGAATTATGTGATCGATAGAAAAAAATAGTACAAACAAGTCGTTAAAATTGATATGCTCTAACAGGCGTTTTTAATGGTATTTGGTTACATTTACTGAAGGATTTCAACATCCGATCTCACGGATTGATCTCATTCAATTATAAATAATTAAGAACAGTTGATCTCAAGGACCACAATAGATAAAGTATTTGAAATTTCTCGTTTGGAGGAGGTCATCGGTGATTTTGTTCAACTAAAGAAATCAGGGAGTAATTTTAAAGGGTTGAGTCCCTTTACCGATGAAAGGACTCCCAGCTTCATGGTGTCACCGGCCAAGCAGATATGGAAGGATTTTTCCAGTGGCAAGGGAGGGAATGTGATCTCATTCTTGATGGAACATGAACATTTCACCTATCCTGAGGCCATCAGGTTTCTGGCTAAAAAGTACGGAATTGAAATTGAAGAAACGGTACAGACCGACGAGCAGAAAGAAAAGGCCAGTGAACGTGAGAGTCTGTATCTGGTAAGTGAATTTGCGAGAGATTATTTTCACGACACCCTGTTGAATTCAGATGAGGGAAAGGCCATAGGATTGAGTTATTTCAAAGAAAGAGGGTTTACCGATGAGACCATTGAAAAGTTCAAACTGGGATATTCGTTGAATCAATGGGATGCATTTACTCAAAATGCCATAAAAGAAGGGTATTCGATAAGTTACCTGGAAAAAACGGGTCTTACCATTGTCAATGCCGACAAACAATTCGATCGCTTCAAGGGACGGGTCATGTTTCCCATACATAGTATGAGTGGGAGGACCTTGGGGTTTGGTGGAAGAATACTTACCAATGATAAGAAGCAGGCCAAGTACATCAATTCTCCGGAAAGCGATATCTACCATAAAAGCAAGGTGCTCTATGGGATCTATCACTCAAAACAAAAAATTGTAAAAGAGGACACCTGTTATTTGGTAGAAGGCTATACCGATGTGATCCAATTTCATCAGTTGGGGGTTCAAAATGTGGTGTCATCTTCAGGGACTGCCCTTACAGAGGATCAAATACGATTGATTAGAAGATTGACCAATAATATTACCGTTCTCTTTGATGGAGATGCGGCTGGGGTCAGAGCCTCCTTGCGGGGTATCGACCTGATCCTGGAGCAGGGCCTTAATGTTAGGATCTGCACTTTTCCGGAAGGAGAGGATCCGGACAGCTTTGCCCGTAAGAACAGTTTAGAGGAACTGACGAGTTTTCTTAATGAACAGTCTCAGGATTTCATCGCTTTCAAAGCATCACTTCTTGCCTCTGAGACAAAGAATGATCCCATAAAAAGAGCAGAGACCATACGGGATATCGTGGTGAGTATCGCCAAGATCCCTGATGTGATCAAAAGAGAGGTGTATATCAAGGAATGCTCCAGGATCATGGATATCTCAGAAGAGGTTCTCTTCAATACCCAGGCTCAGATCCTTTTAAAAGAACAGAAGGACAGAGGTAAAAAGGTACAGCAACCAACTCAGGCATTTGAAGTTGTTCCAAAAGAACCTGAAGCATCTTCAAAAGTAGATCGTCAGTTTGAATTGGAAAGAAAGATCATAGAATTATTGCTGCTCTATGGTGTTATTGAAGAGGATTTTGAGGAGGTTACCATCGAAGCCAACGATGAAGGTGAAATAGGTTATAAGCAAGAGGTAATTAAGGCGAAGGTGTTTGAGAAGATCTATCTCGATCTGCAAGAGGATGAGATCGAGTTTGCCAATGAGGGATTTAAGGAATTGTATTTCGAGATCATCGATCATTATAATAGGGAACAGGATCTGAAACTGGATCAGTTCATCAACAAGCTGCAACCAGAAAAAGCGGAAACCATCACGCATCTTCTTATGGAAGATGAGAGATACAATCTTCACGGATGGAATAGAAAGGATATTTTTGTAAAGGATAAGAAATTTAATATTTCACAGCTGGTAAATGAGACCATATTAAATTTGAGAAGGCATCTGGTCACTCAAAAGATTAATGACCTTTCCATGGGATTCAAAGAGAATGAATCTAAAGATAAAAATATTCGATTAAATAATATTGTAGACTATATCACATTAAAAAAGATCCTATCTGAGAAATTGAATAGGGTGCTGTGATCATCCAAATTGGAACATTCTGGATTGATGGATCAGATCGGCAAGATTGTCCACCTTTAACTTCTTCAACAATCGTGTCTTGTAGGTACTAACGGTTTTTTCATTGATATTCAAAGCTATTGCTATATCCTTATTTCTCTTACCGCTTGATAATAGGTTCAAAACCTCGATCTCTCTTGATGATAATTTTTTATACCTGCTTATTGCACTGGTCTCACCAACATTTCTACTGGTAAAAGTTGAGGTTAGTTCTTCGTTGAGGAAAATGCCACCTTTTCTAATTTTATCCAAGGCCTTCATAAACATTTTTGTTGAAGCGGTTTTAGGAAGATAACCAGCAGCTCCCGATTTGATGGATCGTAAAGCATAGATCTCTTCAGGATGGGTGGAGAAAATTAAAACCCGGGTATTCGGGAATTGTGTTTTTATACTTCGTAAAGCATTGATTCCGTTAATCTGTGGCATATCGATCTCCATGATCAGAATATCCGGCTGAAGTTCTTCTAGTTTCTTATAAAGCTCATTTCCATTATTGGCTCTTCCAATAATTTCGAATTCATTTTTATTCTTCATCAAACAAGCAATCCCCTTCCTGGTGATCGGATGATGATCTGCTAATAGAACTTTCTTCATAATATGTCTAAAATATAGCCACTTAAGTAAAAATGCTATAAGTGTGAGGTTTTTGTAATATTTTTACTACATGTCAAATCTATAAAAAACAAGGTTTATTATTGAGATAATGAGGGAAAATTCGTTCATCTCCTTGAATAGTCGTTAAAAAACAATAATTTGAGATAAAAATGTCGGATTATTCGTATAGATTTTCAGGTATTTTACAAATAGGAATAGGAATCATCTTATGCTGATTGACTTTATTCAGTCTTTTGTAGATTTCAAATACCTTTTGTTGTCGTTCCGTAAAATCTGGGTTTTCTTCATCAAGTTCATCCATTTTCATGGCCCACTCCAATTCATCATAGCTTGCACCGATTTGATCTTCATCGGTCCTGTTATCGCCAAATAGCCCATCAGTTGGAGGAGCGTTTAGAATAGACTCCGAGATATTAAGATAGTCAGCGAGATGGTAAACTTCACTTTTTAACAGGTCGGCTATAGGACTGAGATCTACCCCTCCATCACCATATTTTGTAAAGAAACCTACACCAAAATCTTCTACTTTGTTTCCGGTGCCGGCAACCAGAAATCGATGCAATCCGGCAAAATAATACAATGTGGTCATTCTCAATCGAGCCCTGCTATTGGCCAGGGACAAGCTGAGGTTCTTATTGTGAATTGGACTCGGAGTAGCTTCTTTGAATTCTTCAAAGACCTTGGTTAGCTCAACCTTTTCACGGATCACATTGGGAAATTCATTCTGCAACAATCGAATATGTTCTTGGGCTCTTGCAACCTGACTTTCGGCCTGATGTATAGGCATTTCGACACATAAGGTCTTCAGTCGGGTTCTGGCACATAATGCAGAACATACTGCCGAATCGACACCACCACTAACACCAACAACAAATCCATTCATATTGGATTGTTCGGCATAATCCCTAAGCCAATCAACGATATGATCAACAACTTTATCAGTTTGCATATTCTATAGGTTTTTAATAATACCTTTGCATTGCAAAAATAGCTTAAATACAAAATAGAAAAAAAGTATTTACGTTAAACCCATGCAAAGGCGATTAAATATGAAGTACTATTTTATCATGTTCATACTGATTCTCGTAATTGGATGCGATGGGTCCGATTCTGTTGAGAAAGAGATAGAGAATATCCCAATCGATATGGAAATCATTCGGTTTGATACTGTTTTCGGACAAGCTAACGAAAGGGACCTGCCTGAATTGAAGAAAACGTACCCCTTTTTCTTTCCAAAACAATATCATGATAGTATCTGGATCAAAAAGATGAAGGATACCCTTCAGCTACAATTGAATGATGAAGTGTTGAAGGTATTTCCTTCCAACCAGATGCTTGAGGACGATCTGATTGCGCTTTTTCAGCATATTGAATATTATTTTCCAGCCTTTGAGACCCCGGTTGTTGTAACATTGACCTCTGATGTAGATTATAGGAATAAAGTATTGTTGTCGGATAATATGTTGATGATCTCATTGGATAATTATTTAGGAACTAATCACCCTTTTTATATTGGAATTGCAAAATACATTGCTCAAAATATGGGGAAACATCAGATCGTGCAAGATGTAGCTGCTCTGTATACTGAGAAGGTCATAGTCAAACCCACAGACCGAACCTTCCTTTCATCGATGGTATATTACGGTAAACAGCTCTATTTAAAAGATCTGTGGTTACCAAATTCAACAGAAAGTCAGAAATTGGGGTATACCGAAGACGAATTTAAATGGATATTGGAGAATGAAACAGAGATCTGGCGGTATTTCATCGAGAACGAAGTTTTGTACAGCACCGATCCAAAACTATTAAGTCGGTTCATTTATCCGGCACCATTCTCAAAATTCTATCTGGAGATCGATAACGATTCGCCGGGGAGTATTGGAAAATTCATTGGCGGGCAAATTGTAAGATCGTTCATGGAGCGAAACTCTGTTACCGTCCAGCAATTGATGATGATGGAAGCAGAGGATTTATTTATAAAATCAAAATACAAACCCAGAAAATAATGGATAAGAAAAAAACGTCTACTATATCAATCGATGTCACCTTGGATGCGAATAAGATCCCTGAAAAGTTAAATTGGTCTGCCAAAGACGGAGGCGTTGATAATGATGAGTCAAAAGCGATCTTCCTTTCGGTATGGGATCATAAAACCAAAGAGGCACTGAGGATCGATCTGTGGACCAAGGATATGCCTATGGATGAAATGAAGGTGTTTTTCCATCAAACATTAAGTGCCATGGCCAATACATTTGAACGGGCGACCAATGATGTAAAAATGAGTGCCACCATGCGTGATTTTTGTGATTATTTTGCCGAAAAACTGGAGCTCAAAAAAGGGAATTGATCCTAACTCTTATTCACCTCTTGGTTGATCGACCCGATATAATCAAGAAGTTCTTCACGACCGATACCTTTGCTCGCTGATGTGATAAAATAGGGAGGCATGGTCTCCCAACTCTCCAATAAATTGAGTTTATACCTTTCAATATTCTTTTTCAATGCCATGGGTTTTAATTTATCGGCCTTGGTGAATAGTATCGCAAAAGGGATCTCATTAATGCCCATCCATTCCATGAATTCAATATCTATATTTTGAGGTTCATGCCTGCAATCAATAAGTACAAATGCAAGGACCAATTGCTTTCTTTTTTCAAAATATTGTGTGATAAACTTTTGAAAGACTTTCTTATCGCTTTTTGAAACACGTGCATATCCATATCCGGGAAGATCGACCAGATACCAGTTCTTATTGATCAAAAAATGATTGATGAGTTGTGTTTTTCCAGGTCTTCCAGAGGTTTTGGCCAATCGCTTCTGTTGAACGAGCATATTGATCAACGACGATTTTCCTACATTAGATCTGCCAATAAAAGCGTATTCAGGAAATGGGTCCTTGGGACATTTAGCAACATCACTGTTACTCACAAGAAATTCTGCGGATTTGATTCGCATGTGTTAGAAATTTCGATCGCCCAACCATTTATATAAGATCCTATTGAACTCATCGGGATGCTCCATCATGGGTGCATGACCACATTTATCAATCCAATACAGATCGGAATCCGGCAATAGTTCATGAAATTCCTCAGCGACCTCCGGAGGGGTTACTGAGTCATTCTTACCCCAAATAATACAGGTTGGGGTGTTCATGTGCGGTAGATCCTTGGACATATTATGCCTGATGGCACTTTTTGCAATTGCTAATGTCCTGATTAGTTTGTTGCGATTGTTTACGGAGGCAAATACCTCATCAACGATCTCTTTAGTGGCTGTCGCTGGATCGTAAAAGACATCCTCAGCCTTTTTCTTGATATAATTGTAATCGCCCCTTTTTGGAAAGGAGCCACCCATTGCACTTTCATAAAGACCTGAACTTCCGGTTATGATCAATGCTTTTATTTTATCAGGAAACGATTTTGTAGAATACAATCCAATATGACCACCCAATGAATTACCAAGTAAAAGGACATCATTCAAATCAATATGATCGATAAAATCAGACACGTATTTTGAGAAACTCTTAACGTTGGTCTTCAATATGGACATCTTATAAATAGGCAATTCAGGGATGAGTATTCGATATCCCTTTTCAGGAAAGAAGTTGGTCACACCATCAAAATTACTTAGACCGCCCATCAAACCGTGAAGGATGACTATTGGAGTTCCTTCACCGATATCCAAATAGGAAAATTTCCCTTCTTTATTGATCGTATCCGCCATTCTTTAATAATAGAATATTAAAGGCAAAAGTAAGCAATTTTATTGTTTGCAATTAATTTTTTGCAAAGAGCTGGCTTTCAAATTTTTAATAAAAATAATTAAAGAGGTGGTAAAACTTATCAACAATGTGGTAAAATGTGGTAAAATGTGGTAAAAGTTATATATATTTGAAACTATAAATTTTTAAAATAAAATCCTAAATGCTCAATTTAATTGGGACATACGAGTGCAAAGCAGATATGAAAGGACGGGTTATGGTTCCAGCCGCATTAAAAAAGCAGCTTGCCCCCGAATCAGGAAATGGGTTTGTGATCAAACGAGCCGTTTTTCAGCCCTGTCTTGAATTGTATCCTATGAAGGAATGGGAATTACTCATGGAAAAGGTTACCCAACTCAATCGTTTCAATAGGAAAAACAACGATTTCATCAGACGTTTCACCGCTGGGGTAAAGACCATCGAGATGGATACGGCGGGTAGACTTCTGATTCCTAAAGATCTTTCATCTTTTGCCGGAATCAGCAAAGAGATTGTTGTCTCGTCTGCCATTAACATTGTTGAGATATGGGATAAGAAGAAGTACGAACAAGCAATTAACGATGCAGCCAGTGATTTTGCTGAATTGGCTGAAGAGGTCATGGGAGACGCAAGTGATGCTAACAATGGAATATCATAGACCGGTATTATTATCCGAATCTGTCGAAGGACTCAATATCAAACCCGACGGGATCTATATTGATGTCACTTTTGGCGGCGGGGGGCACTCACGAGAAATATTAAAAAATTTAGGCGAAAATGGGAAATTGATCGCTTTTGATCAAGATCCCGATGCGTTGCAAAATTCTATCGATGATCCAAGATTCATTCTTGTCAATGGAAATTTCAGGCATATAAAACGCTTCTTAAGATTTCATGGGTATTCACAGGTTGATGGAATTCTGGGAGATTTTGGGGTTTCATCCCATCAATTTGATATAGCTGAAAGAGGATTTTCTACTCGATTTGAATCTGAATTGGACATGCGCATGGATCAACGATCCGACTTCTCTGCATTCGACTTGATCAATTCCTATTCAGAAAATGATCTGAAGGAGATCCTGTACAAGTATGGTGAGTTGCGATCAGCTCCCGGAATGGCCAGACTAATTGCCGAAGAGCGTCAGAAGAATCCCATTACCACAACACAGCAACTGAAAGAGGTCTTAGGTCGTTTCATTCCCAAACATAAGGAGAATAAGATTTTGGCCCAGGTATACCAAGCCATCAGAATTGAGGTCAACCACGAACTGGAAGCCCTAAAGGAACTATTGATCCAATCCAATGAGTTGCTGAGACCGGGAGGAAGATTGAGCCTGATATCCTATCATTCGTTGGAAGACAGACTGGTAAAACGATTTATGAGAAATGGAATGTTCGAAGGAGAACCTGAGAAGGATGTGTTCGGGAAGTTCGAAGTGCCATTCAAACCCGTTGGAAAGTTCATAATTCCATCAGAGAAAGAGATTAAGAAGAACAACAGGGCTCGAAGTGCCAAATTAAGAATTGCAGAGAAGCTCTGATCAATAAATATGAAAGACAATTTTTATAACCTGTTAAAAGGAAAATTCCTTATCAGTGATGAGGCATTTAAGAATTGGCGCTTTATCATCTTTCTGTCTGTCCTGGCTCTAATTATGATAGCCAGCTCTCATAGTGCCGACAAGAAGGTGCATTATATCGCAAAGCTGAACAACGATGTGAAAGAGTTAAAAAGTGAATATGTCGATGTTAGAATGAAACTAATGCAGGCAAAAATGGAAAGTAAGATTATCAGTGCCATGGAAAACAGAGGGTTGTATCCATCGGTATTACCCCCTCAAAAAATAATGATCAAATCAACCACCAAACAAGATTAGTGTGCCCATAACCGAAAAGAACATATTGAACCGCTTGTATATAATTGCCGGATGTATGTTCGTCTTTGCTATAATAATTGCAGTGAAGTTGATCAACTTACAATTCGTGGATGGGGAAAAATATAGAGAACTTGCTGAAAAGAATACGACACGAAATTTTGTGATTCCTGCCAGTCGGGGGAATGTCTACGCTGACGATGGAAGTCTGCTGGCCACCTCAGTTCCCAAGTACGATATTCGTTTTGATGCAGTCACAGTGTCTTCATCCGATTTCAATAAATATCTGCCCGGTCTGTCTGTTGAACTGAGCAAGATGTTTGGAAAATCGGCCTCCTACCATCAAAATAAATTGAGAAAGGCCCGAGCCAATAAGAATCGGTTTTTACTTATTGCAAAGAATCTGGGGTATTCAGACTATATCAGGATCAAATCATTTCCATTATTCAATCTGGGACCCTATCAAGGAGGCTTTATCACCGAACAAAGAACAGTAAGAGAACATCCCATTGGAAAAATTGCTGAACGGACCATTGGTCATGAACAAAAGGACAAACCAGGGACCTATAGTGTGGGCCTGGAAGGTGCTTTTCATGAGTACCTCCAAGGGAAAAACGGAAAAAGGTTAAAACAAAAGATCGCCAAGGGTCAGTGGAAACCGGTTTTCGACACCAATGAGGTTGAGCCTCAGGATGGTTATGACATCATATCCACGATCAATGTCAATATTCAGGATATTGCCCATCATGCCTTACTGAAACAATTGGAATATTATGAGGCCGAACACGGTTGTGTGATCGTAATGGATGTAAAGACCGGTGAGATCAAGGCAGTCTCAAACCTGGGCAGGACCAGTAAAGGAACGTATTATGAGAAATTGAATTATGCCGTTGGAGAATCCCATGAGCCGGGTTCTACGTTCAAAGTAATGGCATTTATGGCTGCTCTTGAGGATAAAGTCATTGATACCAGCACGGTGGTCGACACCAAAACAGGCATGAAGGTTTTTTATAATAGAAAGATCTACGATTCACATCGAGGAGGATATGGTGAGATTTCAGCAGCAAAGGCAATGGAGGTCTCATCGAATATAGGATTGGCAACGATCATTGACGAGGCTTATTCAAAAGAACCTCAAAAGTTCATAGATAGGATCAATAGCTTTTCCATCAATGAGAAAATTGGAATTCCAATCAAAGGTGAAGGGAAACCGGTGATCCCAGGACCTGGACATGAATTGTGGAGTAAGAATGCTCTGCCTTCCTTAGCCTATGGCTATAATTTGAAGCTCACCCCACTACAGACATTGACCTTTTACAATGCGATTGCCAATGACGGAGTCATGGTAAAGCCCAGATTCATCAGGGAACTGAAGGTGTGGAATCAGCCGGTAAAGAAGTTTGAGAAGGAGATCATCAATCCCAAGATCTGTTCTCAATCTACCTTGGATCAAATTCAGGATATATTAAAGAACATTGTGGAGCGGGGTACCGGTAAGAATCTATATTCACCCTACTTCTCCATGGCCGGAAAAACAGGTACCGCACAAACAGAATACTGGATGGCCGATTGGGATGAGAATCGGAGATATGTATCATCATTTGCTGGTTATTTTCCCGCAGTTAACCCAAAGTATTCTTGTATAGTCATCATCCATAAACCCAGTACTCAGAAAGGTTATTATGGAGCCGATGTTTCCGGACCTGTATTCAAACGAATAGCTCAAAAGATATTCACCGATTCACCACTAATTGCTGAAGTGACAGAAATCGATAAAGAAGAACGAAGGATCGGAGCCGATTATAAGAACTATTACAAAGAAGTACAAAGCACCGAGGCAATGATCCCCAATGTGATTGGAATGGCTGGTATGGATGCCGTGTCGCTACTTGAGAACCTGGGATTAAAAGTGAAGACCATTGGAACTGGAACCGTTTCGAAGCAATCTATTGAGCCCGGAAATAACATTACTAAAGGAAAACAGATCATATTAAACCTATCGTGAAAATATTAAAGGACATACTCTATAAAGTAACTATTGAAAAGGTAATAGGCAATACAGGTGTGTCTGTGAACCAGATTGTATTTGATTCCAGGAAAGTAACTAAGAACGATGTTTTTATTGCCATAAAAGGGGTGGTCTCTAACGGACATGATTATATCTCCAAAGCCATTGAACTTGGTGCGAATACCATTGTTTGTGAAGATCTGCCTGATGAGATCAGAAAAGGGACTACCTATATACAAGTAGCGAGTTCCTCATCAGCATTGGCCATAATGGCTTCAAATTATTTTGATAATCCTTCAGAGAAGATCACGCTAATTGGCGTGACCGGAACCAATGGAAAAACCACCGTCACATCACTGCTCTATCAACTCTTCAAGGATAGAGGTAACAGGGTTGGACTATTATCAACCGTGAAGATCCTGGTCAATGAAACGGAATACACTGCTACCCATACCACACCTGATCCATTGACCATCAATTATTATCTAAAAGAAATGGTCGATCAAGGTGTTGAGTATTGCTTTATGGAAGTAAGTTCCCATGGTATTCATCAAAAGCGAACAGATGGTTTGGATTTCAATGGAGGTATTTTCACCAACCTGAGCCACGATCATTTGGATTACCATTCGGACTTTGATGAGTATAGAGATATTAAGAAATCATTCTTTGACGAACTACCAAAAACAGCATTTGCCCTAACCAATGCCGACGATAAGAATGGACCTCTGATGCTTCAAAACACGTTGGCTAAGAAATATACCTATGCCTTGAAGACCTATGCCGATTTTAAAGCTCAGATCCTGGAGAATCAATTCACCGGATTGCTTTTAAAAATTGATAACAATGAGGTATGGGTGAAGTTAATTGGAAATTTCAATGCCTATAATCTATTGGCCATATATGCTACTGCAACCTTGTTGGGGAAGGATTCCTTGGAAACTCTTCAGCAGATGAGCAAACTTGAGAATGTCAATGGCCGATTCCAATATTCGATTTCGGAAAGAAATATCACTTCGATCGTCGATTATGCACACACACCAGATGCCCTGAAGAATGTACTGGAGACCATTAACACGATCAGGACAGGAAATGAAGAGCTGATCACGGTGGTTGGTTGTGGTGGAGATCGTGACGCAGAAAAAAGACCGAAGATGGGAAAAATTGCAGCCTCACTTAGTACCAAGGTCATCTTCACCAGTGATAATCCAAGGAGTGAAGATCCAGAGACCATCATTCATGCAATTGAAAAAGGGGTTCCCCCGGAACACTATAAGAAAACCTTATCGATCAGCGATCGTAAACAAGCCATCAAAACCGCTTGTCAGCTGGCAGAGGATGGAGATATCATACTGGTTGCGGGGAAAGGTCATGAGTCCTACCAGGAGATCAATGGCGATCGATTTGATTTTGATGATTTTAAAATTGTGAACCAAATTTTAAATGCTTTAAACAAATAATTATGCTGTATTATTTATTTGATTTTTTAGAAAAGAAATACCAGTTGCCTGGAGCAGGGTTATTTCAGTTCATTACGTTTAGAGCAGCATTGGCAGTGATCGTATCGCTTTTGATAGCAACTGTGTACGGTAAGAAGATCATCAAATACCTTCAAAGAAAACAAATTGGTGAATCGGTTCGTGACCTTGGACTTGATGGACAAAATGAAAAAGCAGGTACCCCTACCATGGGAGGTGTCATCATCATATTAGCGACCATAGTTCCCGTGCTTCTTTTTGCGAAACTGGAGAATATCTATGTGATCCTGTTAATCACCACCACACTCTGGATGGGGATCATCGGATTTATAGATGATTACATTAAGAAATTCAAGAACAACAAGGATGGACTATCCGGAAAATTCAAGGTAATAGGTCAGGTAGGATTGGGACTCATTGTAGGTGCAACCATGTACTTCCATCCGGATATCACAGTAAAAAGACAAAAGTTAGCAACTCAAAACACCTTAGAGGTAGTTTCTCAAAGTAAAGTGCCTGAATTCTATCCTGAAGAGAAGACCTTATTAACGACCATTCCCTTTGTGAAAAAGAACGAGTTTAATTATGAAAGTCTGGTCAGTTGGGCAGGTGAGGGAGCGAGGAAATATGTATGGCTCATTTTTATTCCAATAGTGATCTTCATTATTACCGCAGTATCCAATGGAGCCAATCTAACCGATGGAATCGATGGATTGGCGGCTGGAACTTCAGCAATTATAGGGGTCACTCTGGCCATTTTTGCCTGGGTATCGGGTAATGTGATCTTTGCCGATTATCTGAATATCATGTATATCCCCAATACGGGTGAACTCACCATTTTCATCACGGCCTTTGTTGGAGCCTTGATCGGATTCTTATGGTACAATGCCTATCCGGCACAAGTATTCATGGGAGATACAGGAAGTCTGACCATTGGAGGAATAATCGCTGTGATCGCAATTGCGATTAGAAAGGAATGGCTGATACCGATACTATGTGGAATATTTCTGATGGAAAACCTGTCAGTGGTCCTTCAGGTGAGTTGGTTTAAATATACCCGCAAGAAATATGGTGAAGGTAGAAGGATTTTCAGGATGTCGCCATTACATCATCATTATCAGATCAAGGGATTCCATGAGAGTAAGATCGTTACCCGATTTTGGATCGTCGGGATTGCCCTTGCGATCCTGACCATCGTGACACTAAAGATAAGATAATGAAAAAACTGGTTGTACTGGGTGCTGGAGAAAGCGGGATAGGTGCTGCCTTATTAGGGAAAAAACAAGGATTTGAAGTATTTGTTTCAGATCTGAATAAGATAAATCAGAAAAATAAAGAAGTTCTTTTACATCATGAGATCACCTGGGAAGATGGACATCATACCATTGAAAAGATAATCACAGCCGACATAGTCGTCAAAAGCCCCGGGATTCCAGATACAATACCTCTGATCTTAAAATTGAGAGAAAAAGGGGTCAAAGTAGTTTCTGAAATAGAATTCGCTTTCTATTATTCTGATGCTACAATTGTTGGGATTACCGGAAGCAATGGCAAGACCACCGTTGCGACAATGGCCCATGAAATTTTAAGGAATGGGGACCTGAATGTAGCACTGGCTGGTAACATCGGGAATAGTTTTGCAAGAACTCTGGCCGTTAGCGATTTTCAATTCTTTGTATTGGAATTGAGCAGCTTTCAATTGGACGGGATCATTGATTTCGTGCCCCATATAGCCGTATTGACCAATTTGTCACCCGATCATTTGGACCGATACGATAATGATTATTCAAAATATATCGAATCGAAATTCAGGATACTGATGAATCAATCTGAAGACGACTATTTCATCTACGATCATGAAGATCTGAAGATTCAGGAATGGCTATCAAATAACAAGGTGAACTCACAACTGATTCCTTTTTCAATAGAAAAGGAAATGTCAAAAGGAACGTATAAAAGAAATAACAAATTAATAATAACCATTAATAACAACCAATTTACCATGCCCATTACATCATTAGGATTAGAAGGAAAACACAACCTGAAGAACGCTATGGCGGCTGCAACAGTTGCCACCTTATTAAAGATCAGAAAGGAGACCATCCGCGAAAGTTTGGAGAATTTTCACGGGGTAGAGCACCGACTTGAAAAAGTATTGAGGATCAATAAGGTGAACTACATCAATGATTCAAAAGGGACCAACGTCAATGCAACGTTCTATGCACTGGACAGTATGGAAACTCCCACGGTTTGGATCGTAGGGGGTGTTGACAAGGGGAATGATTATTCAGAATTACTTCCATTGGTCAATGAAAAAGTAAAGGCGATCATCTGTCTTGGGCTGGATAATCAAAAGATCATTGATGCATTTGGAAATGTTGTGGATATCATGGTGGAGACCCATTCGATGGCAGATGCCGTCCAGGTGGCTTACCGAATTGCTAAGGCAGGAGATACAGTTCTGCTTTCACCAGCTTGTTCCAGTTTCGATCTCTTTAAGAATTTTGAGGAAAGAGGAAAAATGTTCAAAGAAGCTGTAAGACAACTATAAAAAAATTAAAAAAAGAATGAGAGCTGTATTCAAGCATATTAAAGGAGATAAGACCATTTGGGCAGTGGTTGGTTTACTGGCCTTGTTCTCCTTTTTGCCTGTGTATAGTGCCAGCAGCAATTTGGCTTATTTATACGGTGATGGGAATACGATCAAATTCTTGCTGAAGCATTTTGCACACTTACTATTGGGCTTTGCCATTCTTTACGGCGTACATAAGATCCCCTATCACTATTTCAGAGGATTGTCTATTATAGTATTACCAATTGTTTTCATCCTACTTTTAATAACCATGTCGCAAGGAACTACAATAGAGGGATCCAATGCCAGTCGTTGGATACGGGTGCCTTTTGTTGGAGTGACCTTTCAAACATCTACCTTGGCTGCCGTGGTCCTGATGACCTATGTGGCCCGATATCTATCAAAGATCAAAGATAGATCGGTAACCTTCAAAGAGACACTGTTACCCCTCTGGTTGCCGATTTTCCTAATCTTGGCTCTGATACTTCCAGCCAATTTATCTACTACAGCGATCATCTTTTCGATGTTGGTGGTATTGGTCTTTATTGGTGGATATCCAATACGTTATTTGGGAATTGTATTGGGAATAGGGCTGTTACTACTCACCATGTTCATCGTAACAGCAAAAGCCTTTCCTGATCTCTTCCCAAATAGGGTAGATACCTGGATGAGTCGGATCGAAAGTTTTATGGATAATGAAGATACCCCGGCCGATTATCAAATTGAGAAAGCAAAGATCGCTATTGCCTCGGGAGGTGTTACTGGCCTTGGTCCCGGTAAGAGCATACAAAAGAATTTTTTACCCCAATCGTCTTCCGATTTCATCTACGCGATCATCGTTGAAGAATTTGGATTGATCGGTGGATTGTTCCTGATGTTCCTATACCTGATGTTGCTGTTCCGAATAGTCATTGTAGCCCATAAATCGGATACAATTTTCGGAAAGCTATTGGTCATTGGAGTGGGTTTGCCCATTGTCTTTATGGCATTGATCAACATGGCCGTTGCTGTAGAATTGTTCCCGGTTACAGGCCAGACCTTGCCGCTTATAAGTAGTGGGGGAACTTCCATTTGGATGACCTGTCTGGCAGTTGGAATGATATTGAGTGTTAGCTCAAAAAGAGAAGCTGTTGTGAATGAAGAGAACCCTTTAGATATACTCAGTGAAGCCATATAGATTTATCATATCAGGAGGAGGAACAGGTGGACATATCTACCCGGCCATTGCTATTGCCAATGAATTGAAGAAGCGCTATGCGAATTCAGAATTTCTCTTTGTTGGGGCTAAGGACCGAATGGAAATGGAGAAAGTACCCCAGGAGGGGTATGAGATCATTGGATTGTGGATCTCCGGTTTGCAACGCAAGCTAACATTGAAGAATCTATTATTTCCACTGAAATTGTTATCCAGCATCTTAAGATCACGCAGAATATTAAGAACGTTCAAACCCGATGTTGCCATAGGAACCGGAGGGTATGCCAGTGCTCCCTTGTTACGTGTGGCTTCCAATAAGGGAATCCCTTGTCTGATCCAGGAACAGAATTCCTATGCCGGTATGACCAATAAGTGGTTAAGTAATAAAGCAAAAAGTATCTGTGTGGCCTATGATGGTATGGAACAGTTCTTTCCAGCGAATAAGATTCAACTAACCGGAAATCCGGTTCGACAGGATCTGTTGGATATTCATCATAAAAGAGATGAAGCGATTTCCTTCTTTAAATTGAATAAAGATCGCAAGACACTATTGGTCTTAGGAGGAAGTTTGGGTGCAAAAAGGGTCAATCAGTTGATCCAGGAGAAATTACCATTTTTCAGATCCTTAGGAATACAGTTGATCTGGCAATGCGGAAAATTATACGTAGACACCTATAAACAATATCAGGAGGATACAGTTCATGTGCATGATTTCCTGAATAGGATGGATCTGGCTTATGCAGCATCCGATTTTATCATTTCGAGAGCAGGGGCACTATCGGTCTCAGAATTATGTTTGGTGGGAAAACCGGTGCTATTCATACCCTCACCCAATGTAGCAGAAGATCATCAGACCAAGAATGCCATGGCAATTTCAGAAAAGAATGCAGCGTTATTGATTAAGGAACAAGAATTGGATCAACTATTCGAGAAGAGGTTTACTGAACTGTATCGATCTGAAGAAAAACAACAATTACTCTCTAAAAACATCAAGGAATTAGGAAGACCTAATGCCACAAAAGATATCCTGATAGAAATTGAAAAATTATTGGGATAGCTTGGCATTGAAAACGTATGAAAGAATTTAAAGACATAGTAACAATTTATTTTATTGGAATCGGAGGGATCGGAATGAGTGCGCTTGCCAGATATTTCAGTAAGCGGGGCAAGGATGTTTGTGGTTATGACCGTACTCCATCTGAAATCACAAATAATCTAATGTTGGAAGGTGTTGCTGTTCAATTCGAAGATGTTGTTCAGGATCTGCCAAAACAAGTGTATGATAAAGACAAGACCCTGGTGATCTATACTCCGGCCATACCCGAATCCAATCAGATCATTACCTGGTTTCGATCAAACCAGTATTCGATCTACAAGA
>JAHEHC010000148.1 GCA_024644805.1 Flavobacterium sp.
TCTAAGATCAAATTGACGGTATATGCATTGTACAGATTGATGTAATAAGCGAGTAATTCTTGAACCCTCCAGGAATTATCTGGTGGATTCTGAGCCAAATACTCCAAATAATCCTCCAATTCCTCCTTATCATTCAAAAATCCGTTATAGTCAACCAGTCCGTCATTACCAACATATTTTTTAAGCAGCACATCCCATTGTGAATGGTCTATTTCAGATTCATTCAACTCCATTTGATAGAACAGATCATTGCCAACCTTTTTAACAGGTTGATCTTGACTGTCAAATCCTGCAGCAGACAGGAAACTACATCCCTGTATTGCAAAGATCATCAGTAGGATCTGTATGAAAATGGATACTTTTTTCATGTTACTGTGAAATTGATTGACGGGTTTAGATGAAATTAACAACAGCCACCACCATCGTAATGGAATGTGGGTTCAGTAATGAATAAATCCTCTCTTTCCAATGAGGTCAATATCGCTGCTGTCTTATCACAAATAGCTAAGGGTTGATTCCTAAGTAGAATATGACCTGCTTTATCATCAAAATAATCCTCATTTCCAAAATAGATTGCGGTGCGTCCTGTAAACACACAGGGTCCATCTTCCGGCATTGGGTCTTTGATGGCGGCCACTTCAATACTTTCTATGAAAATCAACTCATCGGTCGAATAATTCTTTGGATCCAATATCCTATAGGGTTTACGCGCTCGGATCTCTATGGTCCCGAAACCAACATCGGTCAATGCTTTTATATAGTCCTTTATGGGTATACTACCACTAAGGCATAAGGCTCTCAATCGTTCATCGTTTCGTAACTCATCATTCATAGGTTGCTCACAGGTAGGATCACTCATGACCAGTCTCCCATGTGGTTTTAAGACCCGATACATTTCTTCTATCGCTTTCTTTAGGTCATCCTTCTTAAAGATATTGAACAAGCAATTCTGAGCGGCTACATCAATCGTATTATCCTCAACCGGGAGGTGTAATGCATCTCCTTTCTTCAGTGTTACAAACTCACTGTTGAACCAGGGGTTCATCTTTTCGGCTTCTTTGAAATTCTTTCTGGAGGCATCTAACATTTCATCGACGACATCGATACCGATCACCCCATTTACCTGCCTGTTGAAATAAGCGAATTGCAGGAGTTCCATTCCGCCGCCAACTCCAACATACAAGGTCTTTGGATTGTTTACCAGATCCCTTGGATGGACGGTGCTCCCACAGCCATAGTTCATTAATTGCATGATCTTGGGAATCTTTAAACCGGGTAGTTCCCACACTGGATTGGTTGTACAACAGAGTCCTTCTTCAGGCATCAATGCGGCTTCTTTATAAACGTCGTGAGTGGTCTTTAAATAACTCATAGTCTTTTTATTAATTCGGAGTAAATGGTGATCATATCGGGTTCTGCCTTACCAGCCATGGCTATGATCTCATCAATATTTACCGGTTTCAGGTTATCTGGGTCGCATTCATCGGTCAAAACTGACAATGCCGACACTTTTATTTTCAAATGATTGGCAACGATCACTTCGGGAATGGTACTCATTCCAACGGCGTCTGCACCGATGATGTCCAAATATCGGTATTCGGCTTTGGTCTCCAGCTGAGGGCCAACCACACTGGCATAAACTCCCTTGTGCAGTTTTATGCTGTTCTCGGCTGCAATGGTTTCAATGTTCTTTATCAGACCGGGATCGTATGGCTCGCTCATATCTACGAAACGTTCCCCAAATTGCTGGACTCCTTTGAAAGCCAGTGGCGACCCTCCCTGTAGATTTATATGATCGTCGATGATCATGATCTCTCCTTTCTTAAAATCCTTATTGATGGCGCCGGCGGCATTGCTCACCAACAACGTTGAAATTCCCAATTGATGCATGATCCGAACAGGAAAAGTTACATCCATCAATGAGTAGCCTTCATAAACGTGAAATCTTCCTTGCATGACAATCACCTTTTTTCCTGATAGCGATCCGTAGATGAGCTTTCCTTTATGAAATTCTACCGTTGCCGTTGGAAAATTAGGGATGTGATTGTAGCTTACCTCATGTTCGATGTCGATCTCATCGGTTAATTTTCCCAATCCCGTACCTAAGATGATGCCTACTTCAGGGTTCTTGAATCCTTTTTCGATCAGGTAATCTGTTGTTTCTTGTATATATGTAATCATTGGCTTTCCTATTTCGAATTATAGAAATTTCTTAAAAACATCCAAATGTTTGATGTCGTCAAAATAATCTATATCATTTCTTTCTGGCAACAATGATACGGATTTTCCATGTAGGTCATTGAGCGTTTCATTTAGAACGGATGAACTACCCCATTTCTTATTTTTAAAAAGTTTCGGACAGGGCTGTTTCAAACCAATTAAGTAATATCCCCCATCTTTTGCTGGTCCGATCACCATTTCATTCCTCAATGTTTTAAATGCATTTTCAAGATCCAGCTGCATAAGATCATAAAGATCGGAGCCGATCAGAATGATATTGGTAAAACCATCATTGAATCCTTCTTGAAAAGCGTTATGCATTCGATCACCAAGATCATTTCCCTCTTGGACCCTTTTAGAAAATACTGGCTCATACCAGAGATCATCCAATTCGATATGATCAGAGTAATAGATCCGTTTTTCAACTTTAATATGCTGTGTGATATTTCTGGTGTGTTCCAATAAGAAATTATAGATCTTCAATGCAGCCTCATCACCAATAGTTGATGACAATCTCGTTTTTACTTTTCCAAGCTCAGGATTTCTGGTAAATATGATGAGCAGATCCTTACTCATAGACCTTTACGCCTTTTGTTAACCACTTGCTCCAGTGTTTTGAGAAGGTATGGACTTTCTCGGTCTCTGATTGAGTAGAATCTATCACCGGATATTGATTGTTCTTCCATTCACAGATACCTCCGTACAAATTCTTCACATTGGTATAACCGGCATCAATCAGTTTTTCACAGATATCTTCCGATCGAATTCCTACCGTACAATACACAACGATTGGTGTTTCTTTATCAGGGTAGGCAATGGTGATCTCGTTAATGGAGAAATTGTTATACCCAACATTTTCTGCCTTCGGAATATGACTGACATCATATTCATTTTTCTCACGTCCGTCAAATAGGGTTATTTTCTCATTGAATTGCAGTCTTCTCAATTCGGTGACTGAAATATAGGATGCTGAATGCTGATTGTATCTTCTTAGCAGGTCATCAAGAGTTTCCTGAGCCAGGGTCGTGCTCGAAATGAATAATATGAGTATGTAAAAAAGTTGTTTCATTTAGGTAACAGATCCTTGACAACTACTTCCTGCACCGGCCGTGCATCCATAGCAATGTTGGGAAATGATGATATTTCGATTCCTGATCAATTCTTCGTTGTATTCTGAAATGTGTTTTACTTTGCTATCTACCTTTAATCCTAACATCTGATTGAAATCACAATCAAAGAGCCAACCGTCCCAACTTACAGAAATGGTATTGGTGCACATCACATTCTCTACTGCTTTTGGGTTATAGGCATCCACCAGCTGGTACATATAATCCTCATAATTTTCTGAGGCCAAAAGATAATCCAGGAATCTGGAGATAGGCAGATTGGTTATTGTGAATAAATTATGAAAATGAATTCCAAAATCTTCCAACAAGGCCTTTTTGAAATCTCGCTCCATACTGGATTGTTCCCCCGGCAGGAAAGCACCACTTGGATTATAAACCAGATCAAGTTTTAAAGTACTACCCGGCATACCATAACCGATCTCATTGAGTTCTTTCAAGACTTCAATTGATTTGTCGAAAACACCATTTCCTCTCTGTTTGTCTGTCTTTCCACGGGTCCAATGCGGCATGGAACTAACAATGTGCACTCCATGTTCTTTGAAGAACTGTGGAAGGTCATGAAATTTTTTATTGGCTTTAACGATCGTTAGGTTTGAACGCACTATGAAATCCTTCACTCCTGCCTTTGAAGCTTCATCCACAAACCATCTGAAGTCTGGGTTCATTTCGGGAGCGCCTCCGGTAAGATCCAATGTATGGGCACTGGTATTTCTGATCACCTCCAGGCATTGTTTCATCGTATCACGGGTCATGATCTCCTTCCGGTCGGGTCCGGCATCCACATGACAATGTTCACATACCTGATTGCACATATATCCCAGATTGATCTGAAGCACCTCCAATG
>JAHEHC010000053.1 GCA_024644805.1 Flavobacterium sp.
TTGATCTTCAATCAAATATCAGTTGTCTGTACCATTTAGATTTTAAGAAGTGTATGTTCGGTTATTTTGTAGGTGTCTGTACATATTCGATCCAATATCGATGAGTGAGACACCAATACTGTAGCTATGTTTTGAGCTTTTGAATATTCTTTTAAATAATTGAGAACAATTGCTTCAAGGTCCTCATCCAATTGATTTGAAACCTCATCCAGTATCAATAATTGAGGTTTTGCATAAAGCGCTCTAATTAAGGCAATGCGTTGTTTCTGACCACCAGAGACACTCAATGAATCATGTGATATTTGTGTGTCTAAACCGTTCTCGAGATTTGAAACAAAGTCGTTTAGTTTGAAAGCGGTGATCAGGGTATCGATACTATCGTGATCTATTTTTGAGCTCTCCTCTCCCATAACAATATTGTTTAAAAGACTTCCTTGAAACAAAAAGGGTTGCTGAGGGACATAACCAATAAATGGGAATAAAGATGAATTCTCATGGATCGCTTGTTGATCGATCATAATATTACCTGAATCCGGAGTGATAAGCCCCATAATGATATTCAACAAAGTTGTCTTTCCAATTCCTGAACGCCCTTTGATGCCTATGATCTCTCCTCTTTTGATCGTTAGATTAATGTCTTTAAGCAACTCGCTATTTGATAGGTATGAAAAGCGGATGTTTTTTAAGGATATCGAATTTTTTATTGCGGGAATTTCATTTCCTTGAATGGTAATTTCATCTTCGCCTGTAAGTACATCCAGTGTGTATTTATAGGAGCTATAATTGGTGTATGCAAGTATGATCTTGTTTAAAGAAGGGAATAATTTCAGTGATATACTGGCAATATACGAGATCAAAAGAACTTTATCTGAAATGATCTCAATATTGGAATTCAGATAGTAAAGAAATAGTGATAATCCTAAAATAATGAAGACCTCCAGATATTTTGAATTGGAATTTTGATGTTTTTTTAAAACGGCGAAGTTGTCATTGAATCTTTCTAAGGTCTTACTGAATTTTTGCTGAAAAAACCGTTCCTTTTTAAGGCTCTTTATTTCCAGATATCCATCAATGATGTTCAGCAGGTCAGAAGTCGATGAATAATAGGAGCTTTTTATGGATTCGCTGATCTCCTGAATCTTCTTCTTTCTGATCCGATATAACAATAAAAGGCATAGTGCGGAAATTAGGAATATCAGGATTGTGAATTTTGGAAATAATATAAAACTAACGATTGCTATAACTGCGATGACAGTAATTTCAGTGAAAAGAGAATTTATCGACAGAAGAATATGATTTGCAAAATCGGTTCCTGACATTTGTATCTTTTGAATCTCTTTTCCCTTGTCCATTTTTTGAATATGGCTGTAGGGTTTATCTAAAAATTGTGAGGTTAAATTAGAGGAAAGCGTAGTGGCTATTTCAAACACCAATATGGATTGGAACTTTATAATAACGATCTGTATGTAGTTCTTAATGATAAATAGTAAAATGATGCCAGCTACCCAGTAAATCAGATAGGATTCATTGAAAAAGGAAATTTTCTTAAGGAATTCCGGCATTTGTTCTTTATCCAGGATAAAGACAAAGAGCGGGATCAAATAAGCAACTGAGAATAGATCGAGAAAAACATTTAAGATCGAAAAAGAAAAATAACGCAGGGATTTCTTTCGAAATTCTTGTGGAATGATTGAAAATATTTTCTTGAGTTTATTGATCTTGGTTGTGTATTTTTGAAAAAAATAAAGATACTCTTTTTGTGAAAACCAAAGTACTATTATACAATCCGAAAGCAGTTTTTTTTGATATGCCTTTGGCACTCTTAGCCATAGGCTCTGCTTTGGATCAAAAAAAGTTTGAGGTCATCATCGTTGATGGAAGAATAGAAAAAGACCCTTTTAAGATCCTGTCGGAACACATAGATGATGCACTGTGTTTGGGAATAACAGTTCTTACTGGTAGCCCGATCAAAGATGCTATGGATATTACCAATAAGACAAAACTAAAAAGGTCCGACCTACCAATCATTTGGGGTGGATGGCACACTTCTTTGTTTCCTGAAGAGACCTTGAGGGATGAGGCGAATATCGATATTACTGTTCAAGGCCAGGGAGAACAAACCTTTATTGAGTTGGTAGATGCATTTCATGATCAACAACCACTGATTGGGATCAAAGGGATCTGTTATCGAAATGATAAGAATGAGATCATAAAAAATCCTCCCAGACCGATCATTCCAATGGATGAATTTGCCAATGTGAACTATGGACTTATTGACGTAGAACCCTATTTTGAGAAAAAGGGCAATCGTCAGCTGGACTATATCTCATCAACAGGTTGTTATTTTAGATGTTCATTTTGTGCCGATCCATTCGTGTATAACAGAAAATGGACAGCGATCTCACCGGAGGTTATGGTGAATAAACTGAAAGAACTCCATAAAACCTATAAGTTCACTGATCTAAATCTTCAGGATGAAACCTATTTTACCTATAGGGATAGGGTGATTGAGATCTCCGAATTGATCATCGATAGATCTTTAAACTTCTCCTGGGCAGCAACCATGAGAGCCGATCAGGGCTCCAGAATGTCTGAAGATGATTTTAAAACTTGTGTCCGATCTGGCTTACGAAGATTGCTGATTGGAGTTGAATCAGGGTCACAGGAAATGATGGATTGGCTCAAGAAGGATATCAAACTGGAACAGGTCTATCGATGTGCTCAACTTTGTAGTGATTTGAACATAGCAGCCATATTTCCTTTTATTGTTGGATTCCCTGATGAGTCTCAAAAGAGCATCGATGAAACTGTTAAGGTGTCAAGAGAACTCAACAGCATGCACCACAATTTTACAACACCTATTTTTTACTTCAAGCCATATCCAGGAACTGAGATCACCAAAGATGTGATCACAAATGGATATCAATTGCCTCAAACGACTAAGGAATGGTCGGATTTTGATTATATAGGTTCATCCGGACCATGGGTAAGTAAGGAAAAGTATGAATTCTTCGAAAAATATAAATTCTATCTTAAGTTAGCCTATTCAAAACAAAAACCTATCTTCAAACCAATACAATACATGGCTAAAAAACGATGCAATAAACTCAACTTCGAATTTCCAATTGAGATGAAGATTGCCAATATCCTTTTGAAAAATCAGGAATTATCCTGATCGATATATCTTAACCATAGGAATGGGGAGTCTTTTAATCTAAATACCCTTCTTATGATTTTAGCCGGCGGCCGGTACATTGCCTTAAACTCTTTTACACAATCATGAGAATGATGAAAATAATGAATGCCCATTTCAGGAAACCCCATTTTTGTGTAATAGTCTTGGGTGCGTTCCCTGGCAGCATCAATTTCAGTTTCATTATAGAACGGACTATCGATGATATGGATCTCTCCTTTGTTTCTTAAAAACCGCTTCAATAGGCTGAACAATTTGTCAAGGTCCTTAAAATACTGAACAGAGGCATTCAAGGTGATGATGTCGAATCTATCATTGAAAATATCACCGATCTCGAACAGATCTCCGTAAACGAACTCGGTATTATGGGAGTTAAAAACACGAACCGCCTGTTCCAGTTCCATCTCATTGATGTCCAGACCCACTACCGAAATTCCCTTAGACGCAAACGCCATTTTATGGGAGAACCACCCATTACCACAACCCACGTCAAGGACCGAAAGTGATCTGTCTTTAGCTTTTAAGTACTTGATGAAACGGAGTGTCGATCGTTTTCTCAGAACCCACTCGTTCCTATTAGGATTTGAAATATCGGTATCGGGCAGATTGCTCACTTCCTCATCAGTTAGCAGGCGACCTTCTTTCTTTCTTAATTCAACATAGGATGTTGAAAAGGAGTTCTCACGCTGACTAAGATACCGGACACCATTGATCATTTGAACATTATCATCCATCATAAACCTAATTTATAATAATTCATGAAGAACTGAGAATACCTGCTTTTCAATTGATGTTTCATTTTACTAAGACCGGTTGCCTTCGATGATTCAACCTCATTCACCACCTTCCTTACCGCATGGTCGTAATATCTTCTGGGGTAGGGTCGTTTAAAATCGATGTCCCGGTCGGTTGAGGTCTCCCAATTGGGTTTACGGATAATAACTCCCTCGATCTCTGAATAGAGTGAAGTTCCTTTTATAGGATAGGCTACAGTGATCGTATAATGGGTTGGGTTCGATTTCTTTAGATGTTCGATGGTCTGTTGAATGTCCTTTTCTTGTTCACCGGGGTAGCCCAACATGATGAAAGTCCCGGTCTCAATGCCGAGCAGATTTGCTTTTTGAATGGCTTGTTGTACCACCTCAACATCCACACGCCGATCCATGGCATCAATAATTTTTTGGGAACCACTTTCTGCTCCGATCCAAATTCGATAACAACCTGCTTCTTTCAGCAATTGCAGGATCTCATCATTCAATCGTTCGGCACGTGTGATACACTCAAATGGAATTAGTATGTTTTGTTCTTTCAACTCGTTATGAAACTCCCGGATCCAATTATGGCTCACTGTAAAAACATCGTCCACGAACCAGATCGTATCTGGGTTATAGTTCTTTTTAAGCAAAGCCAGTTCCTCAACGACCATCTTAGCTGGTCGTCTTCGATAACTTTGTCCATATACAGCCGTACTGCACCATTTACAAGTATAAGGGCAGCCCCTCTGTGTGCTTACCGTCATGGAACTCTTTCCATGATGTTCTTTCCAGACCTCCAGGTATTTTGTTATTTCGATGCCTTCTCGATGGGGTAAGGGCAACTCACTGAGATCCTTCATCTTGGTGCGCCCCTTGGTCTTGATGACTTTTTCGTCTTTAATAAAAGCAATCCCATCAACTGCCATTACATCCTCGTTGACTGTAATAGCTTTGAACAATTCATATAGGGTCTCTTCCCCTTCACCGATTGCCAGATAATCGGCTCCTGCCTTAAGATAATTCTCTACATTATAAGTAATATCTGGTCCTCCCAGAACGATCTTGGGGGACCCGTAACGTTCACCCAGCTTCAATTCCTTGATCAAATGGATCACATTGATCTTGGTCATTAAATTGGTATAGATAGCGACCACCTTGGGTTGCTTATCAGCTATGAATTCCAATTGTTCTTCACGACTCTTAAACGTGGAGTCGAACAAATGATTTTCTACCTGTTTCTCGTTCAAATAACCTGACACATACAATAAGCCTAATGGAGGATAGGGCTTCATGATCTGTTCCTCCTTTGGGTCTTCAAACAAGTAGTATGCGTGGGTTAAAATAATACTCATTTTTTTTGTAGGGTTATAATGAAATGATCCGCATAGTTCGACCAAAATCGCTGATTAAAAACGGTCTCAAATCCAACGAACCATTTTAACAGGCTCTTCTTATTCCTGAAATTAGGTTCAAGATAGGAAGGGGGAATGCAAAATCCAATCGGTTTGATCTTTATGGTATTATAATGAGCTCTTGAAATTTGATCCATTTCATTTGGACTATAATACCAGGTTGGCACCTTGATCCCATCCACATTACTCAGTATGCTCTTGCTGGTATTCCTTCGGAAGGCTTTTTTAAACCGACCTTTTGCGATAAAATAGAACCGTTCCCAAAGGCACTTCTTGGGCATGATCACCAGAGCCATTTTCCCGGAGGGATGAAGCAGGTCTTTCGAGACTTCGATAAATCGTTCCAGATCTTTCTTATCGATGCAATTCAGTCCTCCAAAATTGGAGAAGATCAGATCGAATCGCTCTCCAAATTGTTCTGCCTTCAGTTTCGTAATATCCAAAACCTGAAACTGAATGGAAGTCTCCGAATATTTTCTTTTGGCTTCATCGATCATCTTTGTGGAAATGTCGGTTGCAAGAACCTTATGCCCTTGTTGGTTGAAGAAATTGGCATCTACACCGGTACCACAGTTAATTTCAAGGATGTTCAGTTTCTTGCCTTTAGCTTCCTTAAGGATGTATTCAGTTAAATAATGATGAACCCGATCGCGTTGTGCTTTTCCTATTTCAGAATAGGTGAACAGCGCATCATAACTCTTTGCAGATTCATCGAAATCATTAGGCATATTGAAATTATTGTCAGTTCGAAGGGACAAACTAATTTGTATGTTCCATATTATTTAAAATTACACGGTCTAATAATGAACTTGGAAGATAGTAAAAATACGATAATAAGGATCGTATCTTTTGGATGGAAAGAGATAGGGGATTCTTCAAAATTTCTTTAAAATTAGCAATGGCCTTGCTCTTTCTGAATTCTTTATGAACGTATCGATGCAGTTTTTTATAGTACTTCGAATTGAATGTGCCCTGAAACATCATGGCGAGATCATCCGAATCGGTCCAGTTGGCCTTTAGTTTCATATCGTCTTTCACTTTATCATAGAACTTGGTTCCGGGTAGCGGATACGATACCGAAATACCGATATTATCGGGTAATAATTCTTTGATCATTGCTATAGTCTTGTTGATGTCCTCCTTGGTCTCACCCAAATATCCAAATTGAATGAAGAAAGCCACCCGAATTCCTTTATCCTTCAGCAATTCAGTAGCCCTATGGATTTCCTCAACCTGAGTTCCCTTATCCATGGCATCCAGGATCTTCTGTGATCCACTTTCTGCACCCACCCAAACTTCTTTAAGTCCGCTCTCTGCCAGTGCATCAATGGTGTCTTCCTTCAGAAGCAGATCGACCCTGCTTTGGATCACATAGGAAATGCTCAGATAATTGGCCTTTAATTCTTTGTTGAATTCCTGTACCCAATTGGGTTTCAATCCGAAGATATCATCACACATCCAAAATGAGGAAACCCCATAATTCTCCTTTAAAAAGGAAAGATGCTTAACAATGTATCCGGGAGTGTGGGAATTGTATCGGTTTCCGTAGATGGGCTTGGCACACCAGTTGCATTTGTAAGGGCATCCGCGTGTGGTAGCAATATTCAAGGAAAGCTCCCGATTCTTTTCAGCCCAAACAGTTCTATAGGATTCTACATCCACTAGATCCCAAGCCGGCATGGGAAATTCGTCCAATTGCTTGAAAACAGCACGTTTTGGATTAACAACAGTCTCTGCCTCCTTGCGGTAAACGATGCCCTGTAGTAATTCGAAAGTTTGGTTATTCTGTAAATGATCGATCAGTTCCTTCAGCGTAACCTCTCCTTCACCCTGAATGATGAAATCGGCTCCCGCATCCAGATATTTATCGAAATGATCGGTGCTGTCGGAACTGCAAACAATGACCTTGCATTGATGTTGCTTTCCAATCTTGATCATTTCAAAAGCGGCCTCACGCATGGTCGTCAGACACATTTTTGTAAGGTAGTTGAATCCGTCGTCATAGATCACCAAATAGCTGGGTTGCTCTTCCACGATCTTTTTTTCGATGGCAAAGGGATCACTTCTTAGATTGGTGTCGAACAGGGAAACCGAATATCCATTTTCCCTTAGGTAAGATGCAGCATAGATGGTTCCCAGTGGGGGATAAGGGGTCTTATTCTCCCATTGTTTCTTGTCAAGCGGATAGTAATACGAGTGCGAAAATAGAATATCAGGCATGTTCTTTTGCTAATCGAATATTATGATTCTTCTGATACTCATCATATTTTTCATTGAGGCGGTCGATCACCCGACGTTGGAAGTTCATGGGATGGTGTTTCGATACATTCTTGGTCGATTTCAATGCAATATTGAATTGATCCTGATTTAATTGTTTGAATTTCACCTTCCATTTCTTATAGGTGATCCTGAGGAATACCGAGTCCAGATAATCCCCCAGCGAATTGTTTAAGATAAACTCCAATAGTTTTGTAAAAATCGGTTTTTTCACAGGATCCAAATGGGATAAACGTTCATTCAACGGTTTGTTGGGCAAATAATGGTTCACCCATTGGTTTTGCTGATAGAATTCGTGAAAACTGCCGTTGCCAAACATGGGGATCAGGGTGAGCAATTCGGTGGCGGTGAAACGATTCTTCTCATCGATCTCAAGGGCATTCGTGCTGATAAAATAATTGACACAAAAGTATTTCTTTGAGTTCAATAGGAATATCTTCTTATACAATATGAGTAATGTTCGGGCGATCCACAATCGTTTCTTTGACGTGATGACAAAGAAATCGATATCCCCATTCTCGTCAAAATATCCTTTCGACAGGGAGCCAGAGATGCCCACACCTTCTACGTAAGGAAATTTGGATATGAATTTGGAAACTTTTTCGGCCTTTGCATAGATCTCCTCTGCCTTCTTATTTCCTTTCAACCTGCGATCGATCAAGGACGCATCATCCTCACACAGATAAAACCCATTGATCCTGTAGATCACATTGTCCTTGACCAGGCATTCCAATTCCTGTTTTGCCTGTTCTTTGGAAGTGGCTTCAGAATAGGCAAAAACCTCCTCTTCAGTAAGGGGATAACGGAACAAGGAGAAATACAATAAAGGTTTTAATAAAGTCAATTGAATTTTTTCTTTCTAATAGCTAATTCTATAACAATAATAAAGTAAAAAAATTATTTTTCAGCAATCATTAATATAACAATAACAAGTTTGGTCGTTATTTTCCCTAATCTTGTCATAAGCAATACTGAAGTGAAAAAATACAACAGTACTACAGATCGAAAAATAAGATGAGCACGAAGTTACGCCTTCTTCATCTTCTTTACAATTGACATGATAGATTTAACAACGGTGATAACGATCAGTCCAACAATTATTCCAGTTATGAATTCACCTAGAATAGATGGTATGGAATGAAAAAGATCATGTATAAAAGGAATATTGTGTAAATAGATCCCCCCGGCAACCAATATCATGGCTATGGTCCCGATCACCGCTAACGATCTAATTACAATCGGCAAAGCCTGAACTAAAAAATAACCTATTCTGCTTAATATACTTTTCTTGTTATTACTTCTATTGATTAAATTGAACCCCAGGTCGTCCATCCTTACAATTAACGCCACGATACCATAAACACCTATGGTCGCTGAAATGGCAATTAATGAAACAACCAGTATCTGAACTATTAGTGATTCTTCGACAACAGTACTGAGAGCAATGATCACTATTTCGATCGATAAGATGAAATCGACCAATATGGCCGATTTTACTTTTTTATCTTCATATTCTTTGATCTGAGATTGACTCATGTTCTCAAATTGAATTTCTTTTTTTGTGGGATGGTTATGAGAACTAAAATACTCATAGACCTTTTCAGCCCCTTCATAGGCTAAATACAAGCCTCCGATCAATAAAATAGGAATAATTGCCTGAGGCAAAAATGCACTTAAGAGAAAGGTGACCGGCAGTATAATTAATTTGTTGATAAATGATCCTTTTGAAATCGCCCATATTACCGGGATCTCTCTCGATGAATCAAAACCAGATGATTTCTCTGCATTCACAGCAAGATCATCCCCTAAAATACCCGCTGTTTTTTTTGTTGCAACCTTACTCATTGTTGCGACATCATCCAACAGGGTTGCTACATCATCAAAAAGTGCAAAAAATCCTGAAGCCATTTTTTTAGTCTTGTAGTTGTTTAGTCTTGTAGTTTGTTAGTTATTTAGTTTGGTAGTCATTTAGTTTATTAGTCTGTTAGAATGCAAGATTCTTCTCTTCATTCTGAATGAAATTGTCATTTCGAGCGCAGACGAGAAATCTCAACTTTCATCTTCTAACTTCTAGCTTTTATCTTCCGACTTCCGACTTCTGTCTTCTGTCTTCTCTCTTCCCACTTCTATCTTCAATGCGCTTCCAGCCAATTATTGCCGGTGCCAAGATCCACCACCAGAGGCACCTCTAAGGTATAGGCCTGTTCCATTTCTGATCTTATTAGTTTCTTCAATGAATCCAATTCGGGCTTGTAAATATCAAATACCAATTCATCATGGACCTGCAGCAGCATCTTGCTTCTAATGTCCATCTCATGGAACTTCTTATGAATATTGATCATCGCAATTTTTATTATGTCTGCCGCACTTCCCTGTATGGGTGCATTGATGGCGTTCCTTTCGGAAGCTCCCCGTACGATTGCATTTCCTGAATTGATATTTCTCAAGTACCTCCTACGTCCCAACACGGTCTGTACATAACCGTTCTCTCTGGCAAAATGAACCTGATCGCTGATATAGTCCTTTAACTTTGGATAGGTCTCGTAATAGGTCTCGATCAACTCCTTAGCCTCTGTCCGATTGAGGTCGGTCTGATTGCTCAAACCAAATGCTGACACCCCGTAGATTATCCCAAAATTGACCGTTTTGGCGTTGCCCCGTTGTTCTCGGGTCACCTCATCCAACGGAACTCCAAAGACCTTGGAGGCCGTTGAGGCATGAATGTCCTCTCCGTTCTTAAAGGCCTGTATCATGTTCTCCTCCTTGCTCAAAGCGGCTATGATCCGAAGTTCTATCTGTGAATAATCTGCTGCCAACAACACATGGTCCTCATCCCTGGGGATAAAGGCCTTCCTTACCTCACGCCCACGTTCAGTACGGATGGGGATGTTCTGTAAATTGGGGTTGTTGCTGCTTAACCTACCGGTAGCAGCTACGGTCTGCATATAATCGGTGTGTATCCTTCCGGTGTCGGGCTCCACCTGTTCCGGTAGGGCATCGACATAGGTGCTTTTTAATTTGGCGAGTCCGCGATAATCCAAAACATGCCGGATGATCTTATGATCCTTGGCAAGATAGGACAGGGCATCCTCGGAAGTGGAATACTGTCCGGTCTTGGTCTTTTTGGGTTTGTCTACCAGCTTCATCTTCTCGAAGAGAATGATCCCCAATTGCCTGGGGGATGCTATATTGAATTCCTCTCCGCTTTCGGTATAGATCTTTTGTTCCAACTCTTTGATGTCGATATCCAGTTGGGTGGAAAGATCATTTAAAAAAGCCTCGTTGAGATTGATCCCTTCCAGTTCCATATCGGCAAGCACCCTCAATAAGGGGATCTCGATCTCATCGAATAATTTTCTCGTGTTGGCCTCACTTAATTCCTTGCTGAAATGCTCTTTGAGCTGCAGGGTGATATCGGCATCCTCAACGGCATATTCAGTTTGCTTTTCCACAGGAACCTCTCTCATGGACAACTGATTCTTCCCTTTCTTTCCAATGAGTTCGGTGATGGAGACCGGGGTGTAGTTCAGATAGGTTTCCGATAGGATATCCATATTATGCCGCATATCGGGATTGATCAGATAATGGGCCAACATGGTATCGAAGAGCTTCCCTTTTACTTCTACATTGTATTTGGAAAGTACCTTGATATCGTATTTTAAATTCTGACCGATCTTCTCGATGTTCTCATCTTCGAAGAAAGGTCGAAGCTGCTCGATCAATTCCTGTGCTTCTTCTTTGGGTTCCGGGAAAGGCAGATAGAATCCTTTTCCGATCTCCCAGGAAAAAGCGATGCCCACCAATTCGGCCGTGATCGGATTCAGTCCGGTGGTCTCGGTATCAAAGCAGACACTGGTCTGACCCATTAGATTCTTCAAAAATAATTGGGTGCCTAGTCCCGGCAATACGGTCTGATAGATATGGGATGTGGTCTCGATCGTATTTCTGGTACTGTATTTTTTCACCTCATCTGCAGGCTCACCATCTCCTCCGAAAAGAGAGAATTGACCACTACCAGCTGAGGGTGTTTCCTTTTTAGCAACTGCCTTTTCAACCGACTCTTTCTTGTTTTCTGTTGAAGGAGTTGATTCGGTATTGAAAGTCTTTATGAAATTCTCAGAAAGTCTTCTGAATTCCAATTCATTGAAGATATCGATCACCTCCTGAGTATTGGGTTCCGACAACTCATATTCCTCTTCGTGAAAATCCACAGGTACATCCAGTATGATCTTGGCCAGTTCTTTGGAAAGTATTCCCAATTCCTTGTTGGCCTCGATATTCTCTTTCATCTTCCCTTTCAGTTCATGGGTATTGGCGAGAAGATTTTCCATGCTACCGTAGGCAGCGATGAATTTCTTGGCGGTCTTATCACCCACACCCGGTAATCCGGGGATATTATCGGCCGAGTCGCCCATCATTCCAAGGTAGTCGATCACCTGCTCGGGGCGTTCCACCTCGAATTTCTCTTGGATTTCAGGGATTCCCCAGGTCTCATAACCCCCTCTGAATCCGGGTCGGTACATGAAGATATTCTCGGAGACCAATTGAGCAAAATCCTTATCGGAGGTCACCATATAGGTCTGATAGCCCTCCTTTTCGGCTTTTTTAGCCAAAGTTCCGATGATGTCATCGGCCTCGAAACCCTCTTTTACCACAACAGGAATATGCATGGCCTTTAGGATCCGTTCGATATAGGGCACGGCGATCTTAATGGCATCCGGAGTCTCCTCACGATGGGCCTTATAATCGGGAAAGGCCTCGGTACGCACTGCACTCTTACCCTTATCGAAGCACACCGCCAAATGATCGGGACGTTCCCTTTTGATCACATCCAGCAGCGAATTGGTAAAGCCCAATATGGCCGAGGTGTCCATTCCTTTGGAATTGATCCTGGGATTTTTGATGAAGGCGTAATACCCCCTGAATATAAGGGCATAGGCATCGAGAAGGAAGAGTCTTTTTTGTTGAGACATTGGTTCAGTTTATTAGGTCCCCTCGAGCACAATCGAGAAGGAAGAGTCTTTTTTGTTGAGCAATTGGCTCAGTTTATCAGGTCACCTCGAGCGCAGTCGAGAGGTCTCTAATTGTAAGCGATTCATATTTAGTTCTCGACTGCGCTCGAACAGACAATTAGTAAACAATATTATATTCTCCCAAAAGTAAAAAGAACCCGGAACAAAAAAGAACATTCAGAAAAAAATAAAAAATGCTATCCAATTTTCGTTCAACATTGATTTGCAATTCGTAATTTTCATCCTTAATTCATAACCCATGAAAACGATCTCATTGGCCTTACACGGAGGTGCCGGAACCCTGGTAAAGGGGATGATGACCCCCGAAAAGGAAAAGCAATACAAAGGGGTTTTAAAAGCAGCCCTGGATGCCGGGTATTTCATTCTGGAGAAAAAAGGAACGGCACTTGATGCCGTTGAGGTCTCCGTTAAGGTGCTGGAGGACTCTCACCTGTTCAATGCCGGAAAGGGATCGGTATTCACCGCCAACGGAAGCCATGAGATGGATGCATCGATCATGGAGGGTGCCAATTTGAAAGCGGGTGGTGTATCTCTGGTGACCGGTATAAAGAATCCCGTTTCATTGGCTCGGGACGTCATGGAGAAGAGCGATCACGTGTTCCTGGCCGGAGCAGGGGCCCTGCAA
>JAHEHC010000054.1 GCA_024644805.1 Flavobacterium sp.
GAAGATCAAACGCAAGATCCAGGACCAGGTAACCTGTACTGGGAAGTACCAGATTACTGGGCCAATGGTGAAGCATCAGCTACAGATAACTGTACTGATCCAGTTGTAGTGACCTCTCAGGATCCAGCACCTGGAACATTGCTTCCAGACGGTGTCTACACAGTCACTATGTGTGCTGAGGATGAGTATGGTAATGAAACTTGCTGTACCTTCGAATTGACTATCGAAAGTGTCTTAGGCATAGATGATAATGATATTAACTTCGGTAGTATCATCATGTATCCTAACCCAGCCAGAGATATCGTTAACTTGAATAACCCACAATCTCTTGCCTTAGATCAGGCAGCTATCTATGACCTGACCGGAAGGTTAGTTCAAACAATAGACCTAAGAGAAATGGGTACTGATATTGCAATTGACATTTCACATTTAGCAAGTGCTACTTATATGGTACTTATTAATGGTGAGAATGGACATATCACTAAACAATTAATTAAAGAGTAGTACTTTTTCTATAATTATTTAGTGATACTAAACCTCCCGATCTTGGTCGGGAGGTTTTTTATTTGTGTACTTTTGAATAAAATAGTTCTATGTTCCCATGGCATCAATATTTACTAGGATTAATTCTGATAAGCTCAGGGATTTTACATTTTAAGTTATCTAAGAATTATGAGACAATCATTCCAAGTTTCTTTCCTGCTCATAGCAGTATGGTACTCTTGTTTGGAATATTTGAAATGATATTTGGACTTATGCTGATCACTGCAGAATCACAAAATATAGGAGCTTGTGGGATCATGATCCTAATGTTTATTTATCTTATAATTCCGTTGTACTGGTTATTCAAAAAGCCCGATGAGACGTCATACTCTAAGTGGTTATGGATGTTATGCGTACTATTTCAAATAGGGATCGGTGCCTGGGCTTATGCCTATTTATTAATATGATCACATCACTCCCCGACCCCATTCAACCAAAACTCCCTGATGCTGATATCAGTTATTTTCCCTGTTTTATTAATGATCGGGATGCAACAGCTCTATACGATCAATTATTAGCAGAAACCGATTGGAAAGAAGAATCGATCACTCTTTTTGGGAAGAAATACAAACAGCCCCGATTAACGGCCTGGCATGGAGAAGAACATATGAATTATTCCTACTCCGGAATAAAAATGGTTGCTGTACCATTCACTCCATCCCTTTTGAAGTTAAGATATCTTATAGAAGATCTCACAAAGGAATCATACAATAGTGTCTTGTTGAATCTATATCGACATGGCAATGATAGCAATGGTTGGCATAGCGATGATGAAGCTGAATTGGGTAAGGATCCTGTGATAGCCTCACTGAGTTTGGGAGCGGTTAGAAAGTTTAAATTAAAACACAAGTTCGACACGACGATCCATTATGATATTTCATTAGATCATGGAAGTCTGCTTCTAATGAAAGGAAAAACCCAGCATTTTTGGAAGCACCAAATACCCAAGTCAAAAAAAGTAGATCAGGCCAGGATCAACCTCACCTTCAGAAGAATAATTCCTTAACCAAACAATTCATTAAGAACAGCTGCCAGGCGTATTCCTCCCCTTTGGAGCTGAGTTCTCAGGGTCTCCATATAATCATACATATATCGGTATCCCAATTTTTCGCCAACCTCTGTATTATCATATATTTCCTTACACAACTTTCTGCTCTCATACATCCAGTCTATGGTGGTTCCTTTTTGTATTTCTTCGATCTGCCGTTTGGAAAGTTGTTTGGTATTATTGGCCATTTCAGAGAAGGACATATTATTGCTTTCGATCATATGGGTGTCCCAGACCCGGTGTAGATTGGTCCCATCGTCGAACCACCGTACCTGAAATCTGTTTCCTCCCCTATCCTCCGCCAATCCAATATGCAATGGCTGGTGAAGATCGCCAATAAAATGAACGAGCATCTTTAAATGGAACACTTTTTCTTCTCGTGTGGCATTTTCATCACTTAGTACCTGCTTGCAGGTTCTTATTGCAACAATGATATCTCCTTTTTCACTTTTTGGATGTTCTTCGTAAGTACTATCAAAAGGAAAATTAACATAGTGCCATGGGCTGTATTCTTTGAAATTATCATCGCTTTTAATATCATCTGCATAAGTAGATACAAGTGCAAGAGACTGACCATTCAAAAGTTTTTTAATTTCTCTTTTTGCTCTTTTGCTAAGATATTGTTCTGCGATCTCACCTACAGTTCGATGTCCGGTATTCCCCCAATCCATAAATCTTGGGACTTCAGCTATAGAAACTCCAGAGAAGACAAAAACAAAGATGAATAGGATAGATATTTTTTTCATGATTTTTATTTTCACAAATATACCATACAATTTCATATTTTGAATGTATTCCATAACATGGATGAAATAAACAATAATTTAATTAGTTTTACCTTTACAAAAAATACGTGAACGCTATGAAATCAAATTGGAGCCTGCTTATACTAATTCTCTGCTTTAGTACAGGGTTTGCACAGAACACTAAATACACATCAGAAGAGAAGAATATCACTTCTTTAGTAGATGGAACTTTGCTTATTCCCGAAACCACAAATGATATTCCGTTGGTAATAATAATACAGGATTCCGGACCAGTCGACCGGGATGGCAATCAGAATATGCAAAAGAACAATTGTCTGCGATTTCTTGCAGAAGGATTGATCGATCGGGGTATCGCCAATTTCAGATATGATAAGCGAATAGTCAAATTATTAAAAAAAGGAGCCTTAAAGGAAGAAGATATCTTTTTTGATCAATTTATCCAAGATGCCATAAATATTATTGATTATTTTAAAAATGATGAACGTTTCTCAAAGATCTATGTCATAGGTCATGGCCAGGGATCATTAGTAGGTATGATCGCTGCTCAAGGAAGGGCAGATGGATTTATATCAATTGCCGGAGCGGGGCAAGAGATCGATGATGTGATCGTTGATCAGTTAGCGCTTCAGGCTCCTGGTCTTAAGGATAATGCCCGTACTGCTTTTGATGATATGAGAGTGAATGGTTTTACGGTAAATTATAGTCCGGGACTGGCATCGATCTTCAGGCCATCCTTGCAAAATTTCCTATCGGATTGGATGCAATATGATCCTCAGGAAGAAATTAAAAAATTGGATATGCCGGTAATGATAGTCAATGGAACTAAAGATATTCAGGTGAATTTAGGTGAGCCTGAAAAACTAAAGAAAGCACGTCCTGATGCAGAGTATGTGATCATTGAGAATATGAATCACATACTTAAGGAGATCCTGGGTGACAGTATGGAGAACAGCAAGTCTTATAACGAATACAATCGTCCTGTCATTCCGATACTATTTGAAAAAATTGCTGATTTCATCTTAGAATAGTCAACATTATTGAAACCATTTTCCCAATAAATTGTATTTTGCGAAAAACATATGAACCATGCGAGATACAACTCTAATTGAAGACACCACACCGTTATTAGCTAATGATACCATCGTATTTGGTGTCTTGATGATCTGTTTGGGTCTGATCTTTTTAACCTCTTCAATCAAATCAGGATTTTGGAATAAGTTCTATAAGATCGTTCCAGCCTTATTTGTAGCGTATTTTGTTCCTGCACTACTTACCACTTCCGGATTGATAGCTCCCGAATGGATTACCATTGATGATGCGGGAGAAGCTGTTGAACAAAGTTCAAACCTCTACTACATGTCGAGCCGATATCTTTTGCCGGCAGCACTTGTTCTAATGACGCTGAGTATAGATCTAAAAGGAGTATTCAATTTGGGGCCAAAAGCATTGATCATGTTCCTCACAGGAACGGTTGGAATAATAATTGGTGGTCCGATAGCAGTACTAATTGTGGGAAGTATATCACCGGAAACCGTTGGTGGAGAGGGTGCTGACGCTGTTTGGAGAGGACTTTCAACTCTTGCAGGAAGCTGGATCGGTGGTGGTGCCAATCAAACGGCAATGTTGGAAGTTTATGGATACAATCAGAAGCTTTTTGGAGGAATGGTCTTCGTTGATATCGTGGTCGCAAATATTTGGATGGCTATCATTCTTATTGGAATTGGAAGTCAAACAAAGATCGATAAGTGGTTAAAGGCCGATACTTCGGCAATAGAACACCTGAAGGAAACTGTCACTAGTTATGCCAAGAAAGTTGAACGCAATCCCAGTTTTACCGACCTGATGATATTAGGAGCCATTGCATTTGGTACGGTGAGTTTTGCCCATTTTGGAGCAGATTTCATAAGTGTGTTCTTTGAAGATTTTGTGAATAGTCTGGAAGCTGGTTTGACCCGAAATATATTCTCATTCCTAAGTTCACAATTCTTCTGGATGATCACCATCACAACTTTGATCGGTATCCTATTATCCTTTACCAAAGCTAAATCCTATGAAGGTGCAGGAGCTAGTAAATTTGGAAGTGTATTCATATATATATTGGTGGCAAGTATAGGAATGAAAATGGATCTGACCCTGATATTTGAAAATGCAGGACTTATTTTTGTTGGTGCAGTTTGGATGATCATTCATGCTATTTTACTAATTATAGTAGCAAAAATAATAAGAGCGCCTTATTTCTTCTTAGCGGTAGGAAGTCAGGCCAATGTAGGTGGTGCTGCATCAGCGCCGATAGTGGCTTCAGCATTCCATCCTTCATTAGCAACCGTTGGGGTGCTATTGGCCGTATTTGGATATGCTATCGGAACAGTAGGAGCCATTTTATGTACCGTACTCATGCAATTGGCTTCCGCTGCTTAAAATATAAGGGTATTTCTATGAAACGATTTCTATTGTTTTTCCTAATGGCTTTCCTGCTCATTAACTGTACAAATGATCAGGATGTAATGATCCTAACCGGAACCATCAAAGGCTTAAAAAAAGGAACCGTATTACTACAAAAAGTTGAGGATACCTCCTTGATCGATGTCGATTCAGTGATCGTTGATGGTGATCCAATATTCAATTTTGAACGGGTCATAGTAGAACCTGAGGTTTATTATCTGTATTTAAAATTGAAAGACGGATCATTAATAGACGTGCGACTCCCATTCTTCGCTGAAGCTGCCAATATAAACGTGGCTACCGATCTGGAGAACTTTATAATGGGGGCTAAGATCACAGGATCCGTCAATCAGGATAAGATCTATGAACATCAGAAGATCATGGATCGATTCTCAGAGAAGAATCTGGAAATCATCGAACAACTTTTCAAAGCGCAACAGGAAGAGAACGATTCTTTGATCTCAATTTTTGATAAAAAACAACGAAGTCTGATCACCAGCAGATATTTGGCCACAGTCAATTTTTCATTAAGAAATAAAGAACTGGAGATCGCCCCCTATCTAATGAGTCATGTAATTCCCGACATCAATAAAAAATACCTGGATACCGTTTACCGATCTCTGGATCCAAGGATCAAGAATTCAATTTACGGGAACGATCTGGAAAAATTAATTAATTCAATAGAAACAGAAGATTAACTCAAAGCGTTGATCTTATCGATCAGTTTTCTACCACGATCCTCTAATTCCTGTTTTACCGAAGTGAAGTGTTTCTTTTGACTTTCAATATCTCTAAGGTTCACTTTTGTGATCAGATCGTCAAAGGTATCGATTGCCTCATCGATGATCGCTTCAGATTTCTTTGTATCCTTACCCGGATTGGTAAGTTCCCAAATGTATACTGCCTCTATGATATCTCCTAAAACATAATTGATATCTTTCTTAAGATCGCGTTTACTTGCCATGATTGTTTGTTTTATACAAAATTACTATAATTTACGGTATAAACACTTCTAAAAAAGTTGCCGATCGGGTATTTATTTCAAGTTTATTGGCAAAAGCAGGTATTAGAATTGTTTCGCCTTTTTTAATTGAAACTATTTCATCGCTAAAACTAAATGCCCCCTCCCCTTCAACACACATATACACCACAAATGAATCGATATCGGATAGATCTCTTTGGTGTTTTTTAGAGAGTTGTAATTGATTCGTTTCAAAATAAGGTGATCGACAGATCAGATTTGGTGTGTTTTCAATTTTATCATATTCCAATCTGGTGTCAGGATCCTTAAAATTGATTGCTTTCAAAGCCAGATCGGTGTGTAGTTCCCTTTCTTTCCCATCTAATCCCAATCGGTCCCAGTCGTAAATTCGGTAGGTGATATCTGATGTTTGTTGGATCTCGGCTAGCATCACACCAGCACCAATAGCGTGAACTGTTCCCGGAGCTATAAAAAATGAATCCCCAATAGTTACTGGTTCTGAATGCAAAATATCAGGCAATTTATTTTCTGAGAGATATCTTAAATAGGTTGCTTCATCCATGTTTCTATTGAAACCCATTAGCAATCGGGCCTCTTTTTCAGCATCAAGGATGTACCACATCTCTGTTTTCCCGAACGAATTATGTCGCTTTTTAGCTAATGTGTCATCCGGATGAAGTTGTACGGAAAGATCTTCTCTAGCATCAATGAATTTAAAAAGCAGTGGAAATGTATTGCCAAACTCCTCAATTACCTTCTCACCCATCAATCTAGCTCCAAAGGTCTCGATCAGTCGATTCAGATCCATCCCTTTCAGGATACCATTTTCGACAACAGAAACAAATCCTTTAACCCCGGACAACTCCCAGCTTTCACCTATGTTTTCCTTTCCTTTCTTATTAAAATAAGCGTTGAGTTTATCGCCTCCCCAAACTTTCTCCTGTAATATGGGTTCAAATTTAAATGGATATAGAATGTTGTCTTCAGTCATATTGAAAAGAAATGATCCTTATCCGGTATAGGTGGCAAAATTTCGTGGAGTTTCGAATAATTTTACTGAAATATCATATTTAGGATCGATCTTTTTTCTCAGTTTATTCCATATAACAACGGCAATATTCTCCATGGTGGGATTCAGTTCCTTGAACTCCGGCACGTCTAGATTCAAATTCTTATGATCCAGGGCATCTTCCACTTCTTCCTTAATTATTTGCTTTAGGATCTTGATATCGATCAGATATCCTGTTTCCTTATCGATCTCCCCGGTGATCCCAACAATTAACTGATAATTGTGACCGTGATAATTCGGATTATTGCATTTTCCAAAGACCTCATCATTCTTCTCATCACTCCAGTCTTTTCGATACAAACGATGGGCAGCATTAAAATGGGCTTTTCTGTATATGGTAAGGCTCATTGGCTAATATAACTGTAAAATTTATCAAATATTATTTTAAACCAGGCAGTGTATTTTTCAGGAGAATCCTTGATATCTTTCTTGACAGCTTCCAAAGACATCCATTTCCAGGAGGCAACTTCTTCTGCATTGATCACCGGTTCCTGGTTGTAGGTCCCAATTAGAATATGATCGAATTCATGCTCAGTAAGTCCATTATCGAAAGGGGCCTTATAGATGAATGAGGTAGCATGCCTTAATTCGGCTGTAAATCCCATTTCTTCCTGAAGTCTTCTTCTTCCAGCATCTATCGAGTTTTCCCCATCTCTTTGATGACTGCAACAGGTGTTGGTCCACAATCCGGGGGAATGGTATTTCTGTTGTGCTCTTTGCTGTAGCATCAATTCATTCTTGTCGTTAAATATAAAGACCGAAAATGCCCTGTGAAGTAATGCTTTCTCATGGGCTTCCATTTTAGGCATCAATCCAATTTTCTCATCATTCTCATTTACGAGTATCACCTGTTCTTCGATCATAGATAGAATTATTGATCACCAAAAGTACGAAATGGAAATTTGTAATAAAAAAAAGCGTTCAATAAAGATAATTGAACGCTTTTAAAATGATTATCGGTTAGATAGTTTAGTTTTGAATAATAAACATGGAGCGTCTGTTGAGCTGATGCTCCTCTTCGGTGCATTTAACACCGTCCGAACATTCATTGATCAGGTTATTTTCTCCATAACCCTTGGCACTTAACCTATTTCGATCGATACCTTTCTCAACCAACCAATTAAGAGTAGATTGAGCCCTTTTCTCTGAAAGCAATTCATTATAGGTATTGTTCCCTCTTGAATCGGTATGAGATTCAATATGGATCACCAACTGAGGATATTCTCTCATAGCTGCCAGTATCTTGGCCAATTCGATCTCGGCATCAGGCCGGATATTATACCTGTCGAAGTCAAAATAAATTGGTAACAATTGTAAACGGCATCCCAGATCGTCAGGTGGACAACCAATTGGATCAAGCTGCAGTGGAACATCGATGTTTCCAGTCTCAGCAGGAGTTTCAACAATTTTCTCATCTGGCTTAAACTCATTCTTTGTTCCTATTATTGAGTATTTTGAATCGCAATCGGCCAGGAAGCTATACGAAGCATCAGCACCAACAATCATACTTGTTACCAAGTTGTTATCGTTATCCATTAAATTTACATTAGCTCCTGGTAATAATTCTCCTGTCATTTTGTTTGTAACCTTTCCAGATATTGTGATCTCACATTTCATTACAACACTATATATATCATCATTGATACTTCCTCCGTCACCTTCACGGTTTGATGTAAAGAATCCAAGTTTTTTTTCTTCATTTATAATGAAGCCAAAATCATCCTGATTGCTATTAATAGGCTCACCTAAATTATTCATTTCAAGAATATTGCCCTGGTTGTCCAGATTGGCAACAAACACATCCAAACCTCCTAATCCTAAATGACCATCACTGGAAAAATAGAGATTATTTCCATCACTAATGTATGGAAAAGCTTCTCTTGCCTCAGTGTTTACATCACTTCCCAGGTTTACTGGTTCTCCATACTGATCATCATCCATAATGTCGACATACCAAAGATCTGACATACCAAATGAACCTGGCATATCAGAGGAGAAGTAAAGTCTTTTTTCATCCTTGCTAAGAGCTGGATAGGCTGTAGAATAGCTATCGTCATTAAAAGGAAGTTCAATCACATTCACCCAAAAAGTGTCGCCACTTCTACTGGCTTTATATATTTTTAATCTAATGAAGTTGTCTTCATCTGCTCCTTTTTTACCATCAATATAGTTGTTCCTGGTAAAATACATGGTCTTCCCATCTTTGGTAAAAACAGCCGAAGACTCATGGAATTGAGTATTGACTTCACCAGGTAATGGTCTGGGATTGCTAAGATTACCTTGTGTATCAATATCTGCTACATAAAGGTCAAGGTATGGCTGTTGGTTCCAATCGTAAATATTCTCACCTTTTGTGCCTGAGGCTGTTGAATATACCAGTTTATCCAGATAATAAGTTGGTCCAAAATCGGAAGCCGGGCTATTTATGCCAACCTTATCCAAATAATAATTTTTTTGATTCTTTGAAATACTTTCCAAATAATCTGGATTATCATTAAAGTTCTGGATTAGGATTCTACCTCCTTCCAATGATGCATATACTCTCATCATCTCATCTGATTCTTCATATTTTCCCTGACTCTTATAACTTTGTGAAGCCCTATAGTAATCAATTGGTTCAGCTTCATCTGGAAATTCCTCTATCAAAAGTTCATACCATTTTGCTGCATTTAAATAATCACTATTATAATAATAGGTGTCTCCCAAATTTTTATAGATCTGAGCCGACTTAAATCCATTTTCAACAACTTTAAGGTATATTTCCCTCGCATCAATAAATGAGTACTTGTCAAAGACCTTCTTGGCTTTTCCAATTTTTCCTTTTTGAGCATAAAGTCCACTAACAGCTAATAATACGAAGGTGAAAAGTGCAAATGTTCGTAATGATGTTTTCATTTGTTTGATTTTTTGTATTCTCGTTCATAGACTTTCATCAGGTTTTCAGATTCTTCATAATCTCCCACAGTTTTTAAACTTTGAGCTGCCCTATAATAATCCATGGGCTCTGTATCATCTGGATACTCGTCGAATAATCTTTTATACCATTTTACAGCATCTATATATTCATTTTTAAAATAAAAAGTATTACCTAAACTTCTAAATATCTGAGGTGACTTATAACCGTCTTCAACAACCTTTAAATAAATTGCTCCAGTATCCAATTCAATGTGTTTATCAGAATTATTACTGATTTTTTTTGTTTTTCCCTCTTGAGCATAAACTCCATTTTTAACTAGTAAAATGAAAGTGCAAAGAGCAAATAATCGTAAATATTTTTTCATCTATCTGTTTTAAATTTTATCTAATAAATGTCAATATTTAGTAATTCTTTTTTTAATTAATTCAGTTATTTATTTCTAGAAGAACCTTGGATTTAACACTCGTTCTGGAACATTAAATATATCAAATCTAAGCATGACTTCATATGAACCATCACTAAAATCTTCAATTTCAGTGGATTGATAGTCATACCCAAATCCTATAAATATCTGATCTGTTGCTTGAAAACCAACCATTGCACTCATAGCTGCATCCCATCTGTAAGCAGCTCCCAAAGTCACTTTCTCATACAGTAGAAAGTTTGCTGAAACATCTACTTGTAATGGAGATCCACTGACTAATTTTACTAGTGTTGCCGGTTTAAACTTCAAATTCTCACTGAGATCAAAAACATATCCTGCGATTAAGAAATAATGTAATCTCTCTGCAGCAACGGTTTGAATATCGGGATTGGTCAAATTGGATTCATCATAATGTTTTGATGTCAAAAAGTTTGGTACCGAAAGTCCTGCATAAAATCGTTCCGTGTTATAATAAACTCCAGCACCAATCTGTGGTTGCAATTTATTGTCCACATTATCTTGAAATCTTGGATCAGAATCATCATAAATATTCAATTTTGTATAATCCACATCCAAAAGATCGATTCCTGCCTTTAAACCAAATGACAGCTCATTATTGTCAGATGTGTTTATTGTATATGAATAATCTATATTAATATTTGATTCAATTGCAGGTCCTATTTCATCACGAACTATAGATAAACCAAGCCCCATATTGTCTAAAGACCCAATTGGTGTATCACCAGTAAAGGTAATGGTTTTAGGTGCCCCATCCAGACCAACCCATTGGGCTCTATAAAGCAAGCCAAAACTGGTTGCATCACGTGACCCGGCATATGCTGGATTAACTACCTGCGTATTATACATATACTGTGTATACTGCGGGTCCTGTTGTGCTTTAACAGAGACTGATCCCAGTAAAATCAAAATTATAAGAGTTAAATAACCGTGTTTCATAGTTAAGTATTTTAATGCCGGGAGAAAATCAATCCTCCCGGATTAGTTTTGATTTTTTTATCTATTTACATATAAATAACCTGCGTAATTACTCTTACCATTTGGTGGAGGAATATCATTCTCCAGAATGGTCAGGATATAATAATATGTTCCTGTTGGTAATTCTTCGTTTTCTCTAACTGTTACCCTTCCTTCAGAGATTCCTCTAAAGACATTTCCGGAACAATCAGGTCCACCGCAATAGTTATCAGTTTCAAATACCAGAATTCCCCATCTATTAAAGATCTTCATATTATTATTTGGATATTGTTCTAATCCTGTAATAATAAAATAATCATTAATTCCATCAGCATCAGGTGTAACCCCGTTGAAGATCTCAAAGTCTACTTCTGGTAATACCTCACAGTCGATAACTGTCACTTGAATTTCTGCATTTATCGGACAATCTATATCAGATACTGTATAAGTTATAATATACACACCAGGTTCAACAGTTGTAGGATCAAATATGCTGCCGTCAATGGTTGCATTTCCTTCTGTTACCTCCCATTGGCCATCTGTAGTGAAATCACCAGTTAAGAAATCGAATAGGTCAATTGGATCGTCGTCATCACAAAGTTCGATCTCACCTCCTACTACATTCGATTCATAGGTTACAAATATAATCTGAGTAAATATTTCAGTATTACCACATTCATCTGTAACGACCCATTCTCTTGTGATCACATAGTCACCAGGTTCTCCATCATAGGTTGAAGTCTCTTCAAACACAACAGTAACATCTGTTGAACAAGAATCTTCAAATTCCAATTCAGGTGCTTCAGGTATATCACTACATGATACGGTCAACTCTTCATCAAATGGAGTTATAACCTCCGGAGCTGTTGTATCCTCTATTGTAAATGTTGCTGAAGCGGTCACTGTGTTTCCACAATCATCAGTAGCCGTAAAGGTTACTGTTGCAGATCCAGTCATTCCACATTCATCGCTCAATACTTCAAAGTCATTACTCCAGGTTACATCTGAACAATTGTCTGTTGCTGATGCACCTCCATTAGAATCCAACCAATCTTGAAGATCCTGTTGGTTTCCAGCTCCATCACATTCAACCGTTAGGTCGGATACATCGATGTCGATCACTGGAGGAGCTGTATCCTCTATAGTGAATGTTGCTGAAGTGGTCACAGAATTTCCACAATCATCAGTAGCCGTAAAGGTCACTGTTGCAGATCCTGTTGCACCACAATCATCGCTCAGTACGTCAAAGTCATTGCTCCAGGTTACATCTGAACAATTGTCTGTTGCTGATGCGCCTCCAATTGAATCCAACCAATCCTGCAGATCCTGTTGGTTTCCGGCTCCGTCACACTCGACCGTCAGATCGGATGCTTCGATGTCAATTACCGGAGGAAGAGTATCAATAATTGTGAATGTCGCTGATGTTGTAACTGTGTTTCCACAATCGTCAGTCGCTGTAAAGGTAACAGTCGCTGAACCAGTAGCTCCACAATCATCGCTCAGTGCTGTAAAGTCATTGCTCCAAGTAACTCCAGAACAAATATCAGAAGCAGCAGCTCCACCGTTGGTATCCAACCAATCCTGCAGATCCTGTTGGTTACCGGTTCCATCACATTCAACCGTCAGATCGGATGCAACGATATCAATTACCGGGGGAACAGTGTCCTCTATGGTAAAGGTAGCTGTAGTGCTTGATGTGTTTCCACAGTCATCAGTAGCTGTAAAGGTAACAGTAGCCGATCCTGTCTCACCACAATCATCACTCAGTGCTGTAAAGTCATTGCTCCATACTACACCTGAACAAATATCAGAAGCAGCAGCTCCACCATTGGTATCCAACCAATCCTGCAGATCCTGTTGGTTACCGGCTCCATCACATTCAACCGTCAGATCGGATGCGTCGATATCAATTACCGGAGGAACAGTGTCCTCGATGGTAAAGGTAGCTGAAGTAGTAGATGTATTTCCACAGTCATCAGTCGCTGTAAAGGTAACAGTAGCCGATCCTGTCTCACCACAT
>JAHEHC010000055.1 GCA_024644805.1 Flavobacterium sp.
ACCTCTCCTGCTACAACTGGAACAGCAACGGGATCGGATGGATGTGGAACAGTAGGAATAACCTTCTCCGATAGCTCGGCAGTAGGATGTGGAAACACCGAGACCATTACAAGGACATGGACTGCAACGGATGAATGTGGAAACTCTTCTTCCTGTATGCAAACAATCTTAGTAGTAGATACAATTTCACCGGTAGTTAGTTGCCCTGCCGATATCACTGTAGGGAATGATACTGGTACCTGTGGAGCGAATGTATCATATGCTGTAAGCGGCAATGATAGTTGTGGTTCCGTTACCATTACTCAAACAGGCGGCCTTCCAAGTGGAAGCACATTCCCGTTAGGAACAACTACCAACATTTTCAACATTATTGATGAGTGTGGCAATACAACGACTTGCTCATTTGATGTTACAGTTAATGAAACAGAAGACCCTATAGCCGTTTGTGCAAATTTCACTGCACAACTGGATCCTTCTGGAAATGTTACTATTTCAGCTGGAGATGTAGACGGTGGTTCAATCGATAATTGTTCTGGTTTAACAACTTCGGTTTCACCAAGCAGTTTCACTTGTGCAGATATAGGTCCAAATACCGTAACACTTACAGTAACAGATGCAGCTGGTAACAGTTCAACTTGTACAGCAATAGTAACTATTGAAGATAATTTAGATCCAATTGCTATATGTCAGGATCTTACTGTTCAATTAGATTCCAATGGAAATGCATCAATTACTCCTGCACAAGTAGATAATGGGTCGACAGATGCCTGCGGAACTGTAACCCTAACATTGGACATTGACACTTTCAGTTGTAGCGACGTGGGGGCCAATACAGTAATGTTAACGGTCACAGATGATGATGGAAATGAAGCTACTTGTACTGCAACTATAACCGTAGAGGACAATGTTCCTCCTGTAGCTGTTTGCCAGGATCTCACCGTACAATTGGATGCAAATGGAGTTGGTTTTATAACCGCTACTCAAGTGGATAATGGTTCAAGTGATGCCTGTGGAATTGCTACCGTAAACGTTACCCCAAACACATTCGATTGTGATGATATTGGATCCAATATAGTAACATTAATTGTTACCGATGTGAATGGAAATAGCAGTAGTTGTTCAGCAACAATTACCGTAGAAGATAATGTATATCCTGTTGCTTTTTGTCAGAATATCGATGTAATGCTCGATATAAATGGAAATGCAACCATTACAGGAGCTGATGTAGATAATGGGTCCTATGACGCCTGCGGAATAATGTCCTTGGATGTAGACCAAGACACATTTGACTCTAATGATATTGGTCCAAATAATGTTGTGCTCACAGTAACCGATAATGATGGAAATGTTTCGACCTGTAATGCCATAGTCACCGTGATCGAATATCTCGGTGTGGAAGAACACGATATAGAAAAAGGAGTGATCCTATATCCAAATCCGGCAAGTGATGCGGTGATCTTGAGTAACCCTCATGAGATAGTACTGGACAAGATCGAGATTTATGATCTTACCGGAAGATTGGTTCAATCGGCACAGCTCATTGGAATGGGAACTGAGAAATCAATTGATGTTTCCCACCTTGCTAGTGCTCCTTATCTTGTGATTATAAAAGGTGAAAGAGGAAGCGTCTATAAACAATTGATCAAAGAATAACCTTTTAGATCATTGACTAAAAATAAAAAACCCTCCAATGCTTAACGCATAGGAGGGTTTTATAAATAGATAGATTTTTTAATCGGAACTTTTGAATTGTTCCAAGAAACGAATATCATTTTCACTGAACATTCTGATATCCGGGATCTGATGCAATAATAAGGCGATTCGATCGATGCCCATTCCAAATGCAAACCCGGAATATACTTCAGGATCGATCCCGCAATTCTTCAATACATTAGGGTCAACCATACCACACCCCATGATCTCAAGCCATCCGGTTCCTTTGGTCATTCTATAATCGGTTTCGGTTTCCAGTCCCCAGTAAACATCTACTTCAGCAGAGGGTTCAGTGAAAGGAAAATAGGAAGGACGAAGACGGATCTTGGATTTACCGAACATCTCGGAAGTAAAAAATTGTAAAGTCTGTTTCAGATCGGCAAAACTCACTCCCTTATCTACATAAAGTCCTTCAACTTGATAGAAGAAACAATGCGAGCGGGCCGATATGGCTTCATTCCTGTAAACTCTCCCCGGAGAGATCGTCCTTATTGGTGGTTTGTTGTTTTCCATATACCTGACCTGAACCGATGATGTATGGGTCCTAAGCAATACATCGGGATCCTTTTGGATGAAAAAGGTATCCTGCATATCTCGTGCAGGGTGATGCTCAGGAAGATTCAATGCAGTAAAATTATGCCAGTCATCTTCTATTTCAGGTCCTTCAGACACATTGAAGCCAATCCTTGAAAAGATGTCAATGATCTTATTCTTTACTATAGATATAGGGTGCTTTGAACCAATATGGGTGGGTTCGCCCGGCCGGAACAGATCACCATAAACACCAGTATTCTCTTGTTGACCATCCAATTCTGCTTTTAGGGTAAAGACCTTGTCTTCAGCAGCCTTCTTTAAGCTATTAATCGTCTGACCAAATTCCTTCTTATCTTCATTGGGAACATTCTTGAACTCAGAAAAGAATTCATTCAGCAATCCTTTCTTTCCCAAATATTTTATCCTGAACGATTCGACCTCATCGTAAGAATTTGCGGTAAAACGTTCAACTTCTTTAATATGTTCCTTTATCTTTTGTATCATGAGTTACAGCATTCAAGGGCTCAAAATTACATTATTACAATTGGCGGTACAACAAAAATTTTATTTTAGATAACCGTTTTCCAGGAAATACAAAACAACCGCTTCTTTCATCAGCACACTTTGTTCTCCGGCTTTCAATGGAGGAAGCTGTTCCAGGACCTTATAATGGGGCCATCCATCTTCATCAAAATAATCGAACGCATAATACCCAAATGGTTCCAACAACCTGCAAATTGCAATATGCATTAGATTGATCTTATCGTCCTTTTCAAACTTCTGATCGGTTTTACCCAACTCCTGTACTCCTATCATGTAAATGATTCCATCCAGATCGATTGGATCACCTCCGGTGAATTGTTCACTTAACCGAGATATAAGCTCCTCCCAATATTCCTTTAATTTCTCGTCTCTTGCCATAGTTATGTAGGGCAAATATAACCCACTTCAATTTCACTTTTAGTATATTTACCCGAAATACATTCTATGAACTTATTGGACATCATATTGGGCGTCATTTTTATCATGGCATTTGTTAGAGGAATGAAGAAAGGATTGTTCGTCACATTGGCTTCCCTTGCCGGATTGGTTTTGGGAATTTATTGTGCCGTTTATTTCTCAGATTATGCTGCCGGTTATATCTATCAGTGGTTTGATTGGAGTGAACAAACCACCAATTTGGTGGCTTTGGTGATCACTTTCATGGCAGTTGTTTATCTGGTTTCCATATTAGGAAAGTTCCTGACCAAGATGATGGACTTCGCCTTTTTAGGGATATTCAACAAATTATTGGGCGGAGTATGTAACACCCTTATACTGGCATTTATCATCAGTGTGATCTTTATGTTCTTCAATTCGTGGAATCCAACCAGTTATGTTATATCAGAGGAAAAAAAGGAAAATTCATATCTATACTATCCAGTAGCATCATTAGCACCCATGGTACTGCCTTTTATATTGAAAGAAGTAAATGAACAGAGAAATGACGAAAATGAAGAAGTAAACGAAAAATAAAAATAAAATGGATAATAAAATTAAAATTGAAATATTGGAAAATGGCCCCATGCTGGTTCACGGCGATCTGGAGGTGAAAAGTAATGCAGGAAATGTTGAAGCACCAAAAAAAGTGACCGCCTTTTGCAGGTGTGGTGCATCACAGAACAAACCCTTTTGTGACGGAAAGCACAGAAAAATAGAATTCTGTGGATAGATGAACAACCCTATGAATACTTTAAAAAAAGTTGCTGTTTTACTACCTGCTATAGAGGTAGATATGGGTGGATTCCCAGTAAAACAGCCTATGCCTACACAAAATGTGGATCAGGTCGATCCGTTTTTACTTCTTCATCATGCCAGAACTAAATACAGCGATTCCCGACCAGCAAAAACACAGGGTATAGGACCTCATCCGCATAGAGGATTTTCTCCTGTTACATTCATAATTGATGGGGAAGTCCACCATAGGGACAGCAGAGGAAACGATCAAATTGCCAAAGCAGGTGAAGTGCAATGGATGCATGCCGGTGCCGGTATCGTACACAGCGAACGCCCGTCAGAGAAAATAACCTCAGCATCGAAATATCAGGAGATCATCCAAGTTTGGATCAATAGCCCTGCTGAAAAGAAAATGATCGAACCCACCTATCAGTATCTTCCGGAAGACCGATTTCCAATCCATCTTTCAGAAGATCAGAAGATCAAGAACAAGATCGTTGCTGGTACATATCAAGGAAAAAAAGGCCCCGCCAGTACTCAAAGTGAGGTTTTGATCCTCTGGGGGGAATCGATGCCAGAAGGTTCTCAAACCTATACCTTGCCTGAGAACGATAGCCTCATGCTCTATCTCATAAAAGGAACAATGCGAATCCAGGGTTACGGTCAGATAGAAAAAGAACATTTAATCGTATTTGAGACCAGTGGGGATCAACTTTCAATCTCTTTTCAGGATCAATCACAGTTTCTGTTGTTTTGTGGCACCCCGATCGATGAAGAAGTAACCCACTACGGACCGTTTGTAATGAATACACAAACAGAGGTTTTGGAGGCAATGCGTGATTATCAGATGGGAAAAATGGGAATTCTTATTGAAGAATAGAATCCTTTAAAGTTCTTTGAGATCCGAATTGGGAATCCATCCATCCTTGCCATCTGGAATGGTAATTCTAACCCAATCGCTGTCTCTGGAAATGATCTGAACCTTAGTCCCTTCATGCAGTGAAAAAGACACTTCGCTTCCGAGATTGGGTTCGCTTCTGACTTCGATCTTTTCCGAAAAGATTATCGCAGGATGGTCATTCTTAGCCTGATCGTACATCAAAAATGCCATGGTAAAGGATACCATTAAAAGTCCGAGGACTATAAGTGAGCCTGTGAAGAATAGTCTTTTTCTTCCCTCAGTGATCGATATATAATAAACCAAGAACAGGAATACAAATCCTATTGAGAACAATACAGATAGTACGGCCCATCCGTTATAGGTCAGTATCCCAGATAAGTTACTATACCATTTTGAGAATATGGTCTCAGGTAAGGGTTCGATATCATCAACCGTGGCATTCTGAGCAAATGCCAAATTGTTCTTGATCTCGCTGTCGTTCGGGGAAAGTTGCAATGCTTTTTCGTAATAATAGATGCTCTCTCCGATGTTATTCATCTTATAATGTGCATTTCCTAAATTAAAATACAATGCCGCCGAATGCGCTTCGTTATCAAGGATCTTATTCCATTGTTCTAAAGCCTGCTGGTACTTTTCGGCCTTGTACATTTCCTTACCCTGTTCAAAAATAGGCTCATTTTGAGCAAGCCCATTCCAGGTCAGAAGAAAACAGAAAATGTAAATCATTTGTCTCATGTGTACTATTGCCTATTGTATTTGTTTATCTATTGTAGAGATTACCTCTATTGCTTTTTGAAAATCATGTTGTATGGTTACATTCGATGTCGGGGTATATCGAGCAAACTCACAGCTCTTCAATAATGAAATGAAATCGTTCACCACCGCTCCTGCGACATTCCTTTTCAATAGAAGCTCTGATATTCTCTCCTTGGAAAATTCAGCTGTCTCAATATCCAGTTTAGCCTTTAGATAATTATGTAAGGCTCTTTCCATGGACTCATAGAACAATCCTTTTTGAGCCATATTAATTTTAGCCTCAGAAAGATATTTCTTAGCCATTTTATTGGCTTTTCGCAATCGTATTGCATCCATATCATTCATTCGTTGGTTTCGCTTTCTAACAAAAAGAATAAAGATTGGTATGAGCAGGAACGGCGTTCCCAGCATCCACCAATATAATTTGGATCGGAAGAAAGGACTCTTGTTCATAGGCTCCAGGTCTGCCTCCAGTTTGATATACTTGAACTGATCCTTAGAGAGCACTGCTGTTTTGTTGGTAGTGCTCAGATCGGTCTCAGAATTTGATGTAGCAGGCTTAGGTCCGTTCTCCACATCTATAATAATTTCTTCGGATGTACGAGTTCTATAGGTCTCTGTGGTCGCATCGAAATAGGAAAATGATATGGGTCTAATGGGGTAATTCCCTTTATACTGAGGTATTATGGTATAGGTTTCAGACACCGACCCTTCCATGCCTTCGTAGGTGGTGCGGATGATATCGTCTGCAATTGGCTCATATACTTCCAAGGAGCTTGGAAGGCTTAATGAAGGAAGGTCGAATAATTTCAGGTTACCACTTCCAGTTACCTTCACCTCCAGTTCTAATGATTCATTGGCATCCAATCGATCCTTATTGGTCTTCACACTGAATTCAAAGTCACCTACCGCCCCCGTGAAATTATCAGGCCTTCCTTTTACAGGCAACGGTTTGACGTTGATGGTTCGGTTTCCGGCTGAAATAGTCTTGTTGACGTGGGTCATCAGCCTACGGCCAAAGATATCCCTTCTGTTGCTCATAACATCTATGGGAACATCCAGCACGAGGGGTTCAATATCAAGTTTACCGATCTTTTGAGGATACAATACGGTTCTTCTTAAGATCACATATCGATAGTCTTTACCTTGATAGGTCCCTTCATAGATCTTAGAGTCTCCCCGATTATCGATGCTCTGGCTCCAAAAATCAGCATATTTTGGCGAATCGATCTCTCTCCATGAACGAGTAATGCTCACCTCATGGGAGACATACAATTTATAGACAATGGTGATCGCCTCATTTAAATACGGATTCGTGTTTGATATCTCTGCAACCAAATGAACGTTCTCGCTGGCTACATTATCGGCATCATTCTCGCCGTTCGGTTTTCGTACAGCAGCAGTCACCGTAATTTCTATCGGCAGGGTTTTGTAGATCTCGCCATCGATCTCTATAGTAGCCTGTTTGATTGTAAATTTTCCTTGGGATTTGGGTGATAAGAAATAGGAATAGGTCTTTGAATAGCTTCTTTTCCCATTGATAAACGAATTGCTGATTGCTTGATTGGGGCCCCCAACGACTCGAAATCCCTCAAATGTAGGTGGATTGAAATTATCCCCATCCTTATTCATTTCAAAATCGACACGCAACCGTTCGTTGACGCCCAGTTTCTGTTTGCTCACCTTGGCCTCAAAACGAACCTGAGCCTGAGTAAACCCAGTACTCAACACTAAAACAAATACATATATGATTGTCTTTAATTTCATGGTGTTACCAATCTTTGTTCGATTTTACCTTTGCACCTTTTTGCTTTTTGGCGTTGATCTTATCCTGTACTTTCTTCTCTTCATTGTTCATGGCATCCAACAGGTTCTTTATTTGCTGATTTGAAAGCTTGCCGGGAACCGGTTGTTGCTGTTTTTTCTCTTCTTCTTTTGGGTCTTTGGGCGATCCTTTATCTTTATTTTCGTCTCCTTCTTTTTTATCTTCATCCTCTTTACCTTCGTCCTTCTGCTCCTTTTCATCACCTTCATCACCTTCTTTATTATCCTGATTCTCTTTATTCTGTTCGTCCTCCTTTTTATCCTGATTGTCTTGGTTCTCCTGGTTGTTCTGATCGTCCTTATTCTGATCTTCTTTATTCTTATCATCGCCATCGTCACCCCCTTCTTGCTGCTGATCTTCCAGCAACTTTTTGGCCAAGGCTAAATTGTAACGGGTCTCGTCATCGGTGGGATCATTACGCAAAGCATTCTTATAAGCCTCAACGGCTTCTTTATATCGCTCCTCGTTCATAAAGGTATTCCCTAAATTATGAAATGCCTTATGTTTTTCATTCTTTTCGGTGGCCACTGCTGCTGCTTGTTGAAACCGCTTCATAGCCACTTCGTTCATCTCCCTGTTATAATAGGCCGTCCCTAAATTGTATTTTCCGATCTCATCCTTTGGATTCAAGGCGATGGCTTTTCGGAAATCGGCCTCAGCCAATGGAAATTGATCTTCCTTGAGGGCTTTTTCTGCTTCCCCCAGGAGAATCTGTGATTTTTTTATTTCTTTTTTCTGCTCCTTATCCTGAGACATTACCGATGTGAAAGTCAGGAACAGAGCCGTCAAGACCAAAAAGTGTGTTCTATATGTCATCCCTAATCTATACATCTTCATTGAACAGATTTAATTTTTTCAGCCAGGCCGTTTTTCTTTCAAGTATGAGTGTGTCCAATATCAGTAAAAGCAGGGCTCCTGCAAGGAACCATTGAAACTGGTCTTTGAAATCGGTAAATTGTTTCGATTCAAATTCCTTCTTGTCCATGCCATTCAATATCGAGGTCACTGTTTCAACGACCTCTTTCGTATTCTTTCCATCAATATAACCTCCGTTGGCATTGTTGGAGATCTCCTTAAGTGTCTCTGTATTCAATCTGGTGATCACCTGCTCATTGTTCTCGTCTCGTTTATAATGCTGAAGAAGACCATTTCTTTTAATGGGAATGGGGCCTCCTTGTTCTGTTCCAACGCCGATCGTAAATATCCTGATTCCCAGTTGGGAGGCTTCTTCGGCCATTTCAGTGACGTTTCCCTCGTGATCCTCACCATCTGATATGATGAAGAGTACACGATTAACCTGATCTTCATCATTATAGTACGTAGTGGCCATCTGTATGGCTTCATTGATCGCTGTTCCCTGAGATGAGACCATATCGGTGTTCATGCTATTCAAGAAAAGTTTTGCCGATGAGAAATCGGTGGTAATGGGAACCTGTGGAAAAGCACTTCCCGCATAACCGATGATCCCAATTCGATCTCCTGCCAGGCTGTTGATGATCTGGGTGACCAATTGCTTTGATTTTTCTATCCTATTGGGGGCAATATCCTCGGCAAGCATACTCTTGGATACATCCAATGCGAATACTACATCCACCCCTTCTCTTTTAACGGTCTCGATCTTGGTGCCGATCTTTGGGTTCACCATAGCGATACTTAGACAGGCTATGGCAAAGGCCAGTAAGAAGAATTTTAGGAATGATTTGAATGTAGATTGATCGGGACTTAATTTTTTAAGGACCTTTGAATTAGAAAACTTCATTTGTGTTCTTTTCTTCCAGATCAATACAATTAGGAACAACAATCCCATCACGACGATCGCGGCCAGTAAATAAAAGAATATGGGTTTTTCTAATTGGTACATCAAATAAAACTTCTAAATAATGATTTTCGCAATATGAATTCAAGCATCAATAGAACAAAGGCAAAAATGGCCAGAGGACGATACTTTTCATCATAGCTTTTATATTTGGTCTCTTCAATTTCGGTCTTTTCCAATTTGTTGATCTCCTCATAGATCTCGGCCAGCTTTGTATTGCTGGTCGCTCTAAAATATTTTCCGCCAGTGGTATTGGCGATCTCTCTTAGCAATTCTTCATCGATCTCCACCTGAACACTTCCATATTGAAACGTTCCGTCGTCCTTGATGCCTATAGGTGATAATGCCATGCCATTGGTTCCTAAACCGATCGTGTATACCTTGATCCCAAATTCCAATGCTAATTCACTGGCGATCTTCGGATCGATGAACCCACTATTGTTCACCCCATCGGTGAGCAGAATGATAACTTTACCTTTGGCACGACTGTCCTTCAATCGGTTGACCGCCGTAGCCAAGCCCATTCCAATGGCGGTTCCCCCGGTAATGATGGTATTGTATTTTATCGACTTAAGTGACGATAATACGATGCTCTTATCACTGGTCAATGGTGTCCTGGTATAACTTTCTCCGGCATATTCCACCAGTCCGATACGATCGTTGGGGCGTGCATTGATGAATCGAGCTGCAACCGTCTTCAAGGCCTCCAATCGGTTGGGTTTCAAATCTCTGGCCAGCATACTCGCAGATACATCGATCGCGATCACAATATCGATCCCTTTGGTGGTCTTTACCCGTGTGGTCTCATCGACTGTTCGAGGACGAGCCAAAGCCGTAATGATCAATGCCAGTGATATCAATCTCAAAGTAAACAGGACAGGTCTTAACCTAGCCATCCAATTCTTAGCCGTTTTGAATCCCTTCAAACTGGATATCTTCAAGGTGGCCTGTTGATTTCTCCTTTGCCATAGGTACCAAAGTATCAATCCCGGAAGCAATAATAGCAACCAGAAGAACTGTGGGTTGACAAATTCAAAATTCTGTAGCATCACTGTTGTTGTGTTATTTCTAATTCTATTGAATTGGTTATACGGTCTTTGATCCCTTCTGCAAATCGTTCATCATCTTGTATTACAACCAATATCTCCTGTAAACCCTGTTGCTGTGTGAACAGGATCAATTCATAATCGCTGGGATCCTTCTTCATCTTATTATCAGAGACCTGAACGTTGAATTTTCCATAGGCCTTGATCCCTTTGATCCCTTTTTCGGTCTCAAATTCTTCCCGCTTGACCAGCATGTTTCTGGCCCCGCTTTCTTCCAGGGCCACCAATGCGTCATCCAATGCCTTTTCCAGATCCATTTCCTTTTCCTGCTGAAACTTTGTGGTACTCACTTTTACAAACAAGGGGTCTAAGGTCGATCCAAATGCAAATACACTTTTGTTCCTTGGTAGTACCCTTTTAGGCTGATCGTTCTCCTCTTCCAAACGCACCAAAACTTCTGGAGTATCAATGATCACTGAAGGTGTTCCATATTCACTTTTTATCCAACGGGATTCCGAAAGGTCCCGCAATTCATTCCCCAGAACCTTATCCTTTAAATTGTCAAATCCTTCAATGGATCCATAGATCACTCCCGTTAAGATCACTCCGAGAAAGACCCCCATGGCGATCTTGTAACGCTGTCTTTTGACCTTTTTCTTCCGCAGTGCTTCCAGGTACAATTCATTTTCCAGGAGTTCTTCTTCACTCAGTTCTGGTATGATCTCCTTGGTCTCGTTTAGGATCTCTTCAACCACATTCCTATCAGCAAAAGCCTGACCTTCTTCCTCAATCATCTTGGCAAATTTGATCAGGTCGGCTCTTTTAAGAATGGTGTCTAATTTTTTAATAGTAGCAGCATCGAAATCAAAATGCCCAGCATCCTTATGGAGCTGCAATCGTTCAATAAGCTCGTCACTGGTGCTTTCCATGGCATTATCGTCAATCTCCTTATCCAGATACCGCTTGATGATCTCCGTTAATGAGGAGTAATATTCTTTGGATCGTTTTTCTTTCAGTAAATGGGATTCATCCAATTTCTTCAAGGCGAAAAGCGCTTCTTCGTAAGGAGGCAATTGTCTCTCTTCTTCTTTTTTCCTCTTTTTTCTTTTAAGATAGAAGTAGAGTAATCCGGCTATAAGCAATATCGGTACCAACCAATACAACAGCTTTAAAAGATCTAATGGGGGAGATTTCACCTCCATGGCCGGTTTGATCTCATACATCTTCTGTTTGGTCGTGTCAACCAGAACATCGGCGACCTCAACCATGATTGAGTCGGTATCGAAGGGTTTCATGTTGATAACCACTCGTTGAGATGGAATGGTGTATTTCCCGGAATCGAACTGGGTGAGACCATACTTTTTGACCAGTTTGTATTTTGCTTGTTCAAATGAAGTGTCAATAGCATAGGATTCGATCATCTCCAAAGGCATGAATGATTGCCCTTCGGGGAAAAGTACCTGATCGGTGGAATCGGCTTGAATCTCTATGGTGTAAGTGATCTGTTCTCCGATCTTGATGGCTGTGGAATCGATTGAAGAACTTACCTGCCCTAGGGAAGATATACTGACTAAGAATATAAAAAGACAAAAAACATTCGCTTTCACTTCGACAAAGCTCAGTGACCGCGTTCGGTTTGTGTATTGAGTTTTATGTTCTTTAATTTTTAACATTCAATTAATCTATTTCTAGCTCTTATCTTCTGACTTCTGACTTCCAACTTCTACCCCCTTCTTTTGAAATACCCCAATAATTTTTTAACATAGCTTTCATCGACTCTACAACTCAAGGCTCCAGCTCCACTTTTGATGAACGAATCTTCGAAATAATCGACCTGTTCCAAATAATGGGCCTTGTATTGATTCCTAACTTTTTTCGATGTGGTATTAACCAGGATCTGTTCTCCGGTCTCCTGATCCATCATTTCGACCATACCCAGGTTGGGGATTTCCTCTTCGTGTTTATCATAGACCCTGATTCCGGTTACATCGTGCTTATTAGCAGTTATCTTAAGCGTGTCCTTATAGCCTTCGGTCATGAAATCGGATAGTACAAAAACGATGGCCTTCTTCTTGATCACATTCGAAAGGAATTTCAACGCCATGCCTACATCGGTCTTTCTGCTTTTCGGAGTGAATTCAAGCAGATCACGAATGATCAATAGTACATGTGATTTTCCTTTTTTAGGTGGAATGAACAATTCGATCTCATCTGAAAATAATATCAGTCCGATCTTATCATTGTTCTGCAATGCTGAAAAAGCCAAGGTTGCAGCGATTTCAATTACGATCTCATTCTTGAATTGGGTGTCGGTTCCGAACTGTTCCGATCCGCTGATATCGACCAAAAGCATCAAGGTAAGTTCTCGTTCTTCCTCAAATACCTTGACGAAAGGCTCATTATATCGAGCGGTTACGTTCCAGTCGATACTCCGAACATCATCCCCAAACTGATACTGTCGAACCTCGCTGAAGGTCATCCCCCTGCCTTTGAAAGTACTATGGTACTCTCCGCCAAACACATGGTCGCTTAACCGACGCGTTTTGATCTCGATCTTCCGTACTTTCTTTAAAAGTTCTTTTGTATCCATTCTTTAAGAGTTCAATTTTTGATCTACCTTTTCTTCATGATCACTCCTCATCCATCGCAATGCTGAATTCCAAAAATCTATGGTACTTCGATCTCGTTGATCACTTTGTTGATGATATCCTCGGAAGTGACATTCTCTGCTTCGGCCTCATAGGTAATGCCGATACGATGTCTCAATACATCATGAACTACCGCCCTCACATCCTCCGGGATCACATAGCCTCGTTTTTTGATAAAGGCATAGCA